>NZ_MOWM01000115.1 GCF_016082275.1 Variovorax sp. E3 | reverse complement strand
CACGACGGCCTCGACCACCGAGCAGCGCTCGTTGGGTGCTGCCCCCATCCCAACCTTCCCCCGGAAGGGGAAGGAGCAAAACCAAAGCCTACTGCAGCACTTCCTCCGTCGTCACATCGAAGCGCTCCAGCGTGTTCGCCCCGAACATCATCGTGATCGGCACGTCCGCCGCGTCACGCCCCCGTGCAATCACCACGCGCCCGATGCGCGGCGTGTTGTGTCGCGCGTCGAAGGTGTGCCAGCGGTTGCCCAGGTACACCTCGAACCACGCGCTGAAATCCATCGGAGAGCGCACCGGCGGAATGCCGATATCGCCAAGGTAGCCCGTCACGTAGCGCGCCGGAATGTTCATGCAGCGGCACAGCGTGATCGCCAGGTGCGCGAAGTCGCGGCACACGCCCGTGCCTTCGCGATACCCCTCCAGCGCGGTGCGCGTGGCGCGCGCGCTCTGGTAGTCGAAGCGCAGGTGCCGGTGCACGAAGTCGCAGATCGCCTGCACGCGCGACCAGCCCGGCGTCACGTTCAGGAAATTGGCCCAGGCGAACTGCAGCAGCTCGCTGTCGACCTCGCAGTAGCGGCTGGGCAGCACGAAGGGCAGCGTGTCCACCGGCAGGTCGGCGGCCGCGTGCTCCACGGCGCCGAAGTCGACCGCGTCGGGCCAGCCGGTGTCGTACACCGTTGCGTGGTTGCGCAGCCGCACCTTGCTCACGCCCAGCGGCACGTGCACGCGCGCGCATTGGTTGCCGAAGCTGTCGGCGTAGTGGTCGGTCGCCAGCGGCGGGCTGATGGTGATGTGCTCGCCGCCCTGCACGTCGGCGGCGCGCGACGGGTGCACCTGCAGCATGTAGATCAACGCCGTGGGGGCGGTGACACCGAGCTCTATGTCGAAGCCGATCCTGATCTGCATGGCGTTTTCTTTCTTTCTTTCTTCCCTGGGGTGATCCGGGCGGTGCGCCCGGTGCGCGAGACACAAAAAGGAAAGCAAGCACGATGAGTGCCACCTTGGTTCCATGCTATGCGACGAACTCGGCCACGCCGCACGGCCGGTCGACGCAAACCGCCGTAGGCCGCCGCGATGCGCTGTCGGTGCGCTCCTACCGCGCACGCGCTTGTTCTCCCACAAAGGGGGGAGGGCGGCCACTACGGGTCGCGGGCCGCGCGAAACATAACCTTGCATTTCGCTTGCGTCCTGGCATTCGATGTCTGTCCGTGTGCTTGTTCCTTGGAGGGAATCATGGAGTTTTCAACGCTGTTCGACTCGCTCACCGGTGCATGGGGAGACGAGATCCTCGTCTGGGCCGTGGCCGCGGTGGCCGGATGCATTTGCCTGATCGCTCTGGTGAACGTGCTCGACATGTTCCTGGACAACAACGAAATGGGCTGAGCGCCCTCCCCATGAAAGATTCCAGCAGATCCCCGATGACGCCACAGAACAAGGCCGCCGCCGGCCGCCGCACGAGCGCCGGCAGCAAGGCGGGCGACGGCAGCAACGCCAAGCAGCAGCAGCTCGAAAGCTTTACCGTCGAGCATCCGACGACCCTGACCACCAACCAGGGCCTGCAGATTCCCGACAACCACAACTCGCTGAAGGCGGGTGTGCGCGGGCCCACGCTGCTCGAAGACTTCATCCTGCGCGAGAAGATCACGCACTTCGACCACGAGCGCATTCCCGAGCGCGCCGTGCATGCGCGCGGTTCGGCCGCGCATGGCTACTTCCAGGTCTACAAGTCGATGTCGCAGTTCACCTGCGCCGATTTCTTGCAAGACCCCGACCAGAAGACGCCCGTTTTCGTGCGCTTCTCGACCGTGGCCGGCTCGCGCGGATCCGCCGACACGGTGCGCGACGTGCGCGGCTTCGCCGTCAAGTTCTACACGCGCGAGGGCAACTACGACCTCGTGGGCAACAACATTCCGGTGTTCTTCATCCAGGACGCGATGAAGTTCCCCGACCTCATCCACGCCGTCAAGCCCGAACCGCACCACGAGATGCCGCAGGCTGCGAGCGCGCACGACACCTTCTGGGACTTCGCCTCGCTCATGCCCGAGAGCACCCACATGCTGATGTGGGCCATGAGCGACCGTGCCATTCCGCGCAGCCTGCGCATGATGGAAGGCTTCGGCGTTCACACCTTCCGCTTCATCAACAGCCGCGGCGAAAGCCACTTCGTGAAGTTCCACTGGAAGCCCAAGCTCGGCATTCACGGCCTGGTGTGGGACGAGGCGCAAAAGATCGCCGGCAAGGACGCGGACTTTCACCGCCGCGACCTGTGGGAAGCCATCGAGAACGGCGACTTCCCTGAATGGGAGCTTGGCGTGCAGATGATTCCGCAGGACAAGGAACACTCGCTCGGCTTCGACCTGCTCGACCCCACCAAGCTCATTCCCGAAGAGATGGTGCCGGTGCAGAAGATCGGCCGGCTGGTGCTCAACCGCAACCCCGACAACTTCTTTGCCGAGACCGAGCAGGTGGCCTTCCACCCGGGCCACGTGGTGCCCGGCATCGACTTCAGCAACGACCCGCTGCTGCAGGGCCGGCTGTTCTCGTACACCGACACGCAGATCTCGCGGCTGGGCGGCGCCAACTTTCACGAGCTGCCGATCAACAAGGGTGTGTGCCTCTTCCACAACATGCAGCGCGACGGCATGCACCGCCAGACCATCGCGCGCGGCCAGGTGGCCTACGAGCCCAACACGCTGGGCAGCGGCACCGAGTTTCGCGTGGACGGCGGCAGCCACGGCTTCCAGTCGTTCCCCGAGGAGATCGACCCGCCCAAGGTGCGCCGGCGCAGCGCGTCGTTCGACGACCACTTCACCCAGGCGCGGCTGTTCTTCAACAGCCAGAGCGCGGCCGAGAAGGAGCACATCATCGCGGCCTTCCGCTTCGAGCTGTCGAAGCTGGAGGTGCCCGCCATTCGCCAGCGCATGGTCGACAACTTGGCGCACGTCGACGAGAAACTCGCGCGCCGCGTGGCCGAGCCGCTGGGCATCGGCGAACCCGACGCCAAGGCCGCGGCGGGGCGCGCGGGCTTTCGCGAGCACCGCATGTCGCTGCCCATCGACGAGTCGCCCGCGCTCAGCATGGCCGACACCGGCGACGGCTCCATCCGCACGCGCAAGATCGCGATCCTCGTGGCCGACGGTGTCGACTCGGCCTCGCTGAAGCCGATTCGCGACGCGCTCGAACAGGCCGGCGCGCAATGCAAGATCGTGGGCCCGAGGCTGGGCACCGTCGCCAGCGCGTCGAAGCGGCAGATCGACGTCGACATGACGTTCGCGAACACGCCTTCGGTGATGTTCGACGCGGTGCTGGTGCCCGCGGGCAGCGACAGCGCCGCCGCGATGGCCGGCATCGGCGACGCGGTGCACTTCGTGCTCGAGGCCTACAAGCATTGCAAGGCGATCTGCACCGTGGGCGAGGGCGTGCAACTGCTGTCGACATTGGGCATTGCCGCGGACATGCAGCCCGCCGATGCACCCGCGGGCGTGGTGGTGGCGGCAACGCCGGTCACGAACATGGGCGATGCGACGGCGGCGACGCAGGTGGCGAACGACTTCATCGCGGCGATTGCGAAGCACCGGCATTGGGATCGGGTCAATATCGATGCGGTGCCGGCTTGAGTGATTCCGTGAGCGGAGACGTCGATGCCCGACTGTCGAGAAGAGTTCTTCCAGATCGGTCGCAGGTAATCCGATCAGGCGAGCCAGCCAAAGCTGCCTGCTACGAGCAGGGCAGCAAGGACGATCGTGACCGAGAACGGTGACTTTGGCAGGGCCACCGCGCCCAGCGCCGAAACCACCAGCAGATAGACCCCGACGACGCGCAATAGCGCTAGATTGCCGTCTTGCGTGGCAAGCACGGCTATGTGCCCGCTCATGATCAGCAATGGGCCGAAGATGGTGAACCAGAAGGCCACCCGCCTTTCGGGGATGCCGGAAAACCTGTCGACCAGACCCTCGCCTAACGCAGCAGCGATCGGTTTCCTGAAAACGACGAGTCCGAGCACGCAATGCACGATGCCGAGCGCCAGCACGAACCAAGACACGATGATCAACATATGAACTCCACTTGCGGATTGAGGGCAAGCACGCCGACTTGTGCATGCTCGAAGTGATAGCTCATCCCCATTCTTCGCAAAGCCGGCTGAAGAAATCGACAGGGAAGGCAACAAGGTCGAAGCAGTGTGCTGGCCGCGCCTCGCGGGTACTGCAAACAATCGTCACCCGGGCCGCTCTTGCGCCCTTCGTCCGTGATGTATTCAACGCGCCCGCCCCATGCCCTCGCGCTTAGTCCTTTTGCGCTAGACCGTATTGCGAATAGGCGCGGCAAAGCCCCCCTCCTAGACTCCGCCCCGAGGCCTGAACGGCGCCCACTTCCGAGGCGTCGGCCGCCCGCTTCCTGCGGGTGGGCGAGGCCCGACGCGGGGGTCCAATGGCTTGGTTTTCCAGATGGGGATGGGAGCGTCCGGCGCGTTGTCGCGCGAGCCTGGCAATGGCGCTCGGTCTTGCGGGTGTTCTTCCTGTCCTGGGCTTCAGCCCCCGGTGTCGGCGCAGCAACAGCAGCAGCAACAGCAGCCACGGGCCCAGGCCGTGTCGAGCGCTGAAGCCGCCGCCGACAGGATGGAGCAGGCCCGCCTCGCCGACACCGACACGCTGCTCGCCCTGACCAGCGAAGGCGCGGTGCTCTACGGGCAGGACAGCGTCAAGCTCTCCGGCTACCAGTACTGCAGCCAGGCCGTCGCGCTGGCCGAGGCCGGCGAGTTCCGCCAGAGCGTGCGCGCCGCGAGCAAGGCGCTGCACCTGGCCAACGCCACCAATGACCCGAACCTGATGGCGATGGCCAATCGCGACCTGGCCATCGTCTACAGCTATTCGGGCCAGCTCGAAAAGGCCGAGGAGTTCGCGCGCGAGGCGCTGCGCCATCAGGCCCGCGACCCCAAGCTGGTGGTCGGCCCGGTGCAGAAGGTGATCGGCGACGTGCGCACGCGGCGAGGCGATTTCTCCGGCGCGGTGCTCAGCTACGACGAAGCGCTGGCCAACAGCTCGGCGCGCTATGCGCCGCTGGTGCAGGCCTCGCTGGTCAACGCGCTGATCGAGTCGGGCGACGCCGCGCGGGCACGCGAAGTGCTCGGCACCATGGCGCCGCCGAAGGACGCGCCGCTCACGGCGCAACTGGACCGCACGCGCGCCCGCCTGCTGCTGGCCGAGAACAAGCCGGCCGAGGCGCGCGATGCCTATCGCGCGCTCACCGCGCGCCAGGTCGGCACCGACACCGAGTACTACCGCCTCTGGGCCTGGGACGGCGTGGCGCGCAGCGAACTCGCGCTGGGCCAGAAGCAGGCCGCGGCCGAAGCCGTGGGCCGCGCGCTCGGCGACGTCGACAAGGTGCGTGCCAGGTTCCGCAGCGAAGAATTCAAGATGGGCTTGTTCTCCGACCTGCAGTCGGTGTTCGAGCGCGGCGTGTCGATCTACAGCGACGCCGGCGATGCGCGCCAGGCCTTCGAGGTGAGCGAGCACAGCCGCTCGCGCGCGCTGCTCGACGCGGTGCGCGGTCGCGCCAAGATCAACGCACAGGCCGCCAACACCATCGACCTGGCCGCGCTGCAGGCCACGCTGGCGCCCGACGAGCGCGTGGTGCAGTTCCACTCGCTGCCCGACCGCCTGGTGGTGTGGGTCGTGAGTTCGAACAGCATCGCCGAGAAGACGGTGGCCGTGAAGCGCGACGAGCTCAACGAGCTGGTCGAGACCTTTCGCAACTCCATCGTGCGCGGCCGCCGCACGGCCGTCACCAACGCCGACAAGCTCGGCGCCGCGCTGCTCGGCCCGCTCGGCCTGGCGCCGGGCCAGCGGCTGATCGTGGTGCCGCACGGGCCGCTGCATTACCTGCCGTTCCAGGCGTTGCGGCTCGATGGCCGCTACGTCATCGAGACGCACCCGGTGGCCGTGGCGCCTTCGATCAGCATCGCGGTGCAGCTCGCGCAGCGCACGCCGCGCGTGAACGCGTCGCTCACGGCCTTCGGCAATCCGCGCATCGAGGACAAGTACGACCTGCCCGGCGCCGAGACCGAGGTGAAGCAGCTCGCGCAGCTGTTCCCGCGCAACACGGTGTACATGGGCGCGGCCGCCACCAAGACCCAGTTCCGCGACGTGGCCTCGCGCGCGCCGCTGATGCACGTGGCGGCGCACGCGGAGGCCGATGCGGTCGACCCGCTGTATTCGCGCATCCTGCTGGCCAACGAGGGCGGCAAGCAGAATTTCCTGGAGGCCCACGAGATCCTCGGCCTGCCGATGGACGGCACCGCGCTGGTCACGTTGTCGGCCTGCGAGTCGGGCCTCGGGCGCATCGCGCAGGGCGACGAGGTGCTGGGCTTCACGCGCTCGTTTCTCTCCGCCGGAAGCTCGAGCCTGATCGCATCGCTGTGGCCCGTGTCCGACGACGCCACCGCCGTGCTCATGAGCACGCTCTACGGCGAGCTCGCGAAGGGCCGCGACATCCAGAAGGCCATGCAGGCCGGTCAACTCGCCGTGTTGAAGGACCCCAAGATGTCCCATCCCTTCTTCTGGGCGCCGTTCAACCTGATCGGCAACTGGCGCCTGACTGTGGGGGGCTGACATGAACACTCGTTTTTCTTTGCGATGCGCTGTGCGTTGTTCTTCGGGGCGCGCTCACGCCGACGGCGTGCTCTGCTCCGCGAATGTCCCCCGCCCTTCGGGCTCCTCCTTTATTTCGCTGCGCAGAGCACACCATCGACGTGAGCGTTTTGCAGGAGCGCGGGCGTTGATCGGCGAGCACCAGCAGCGTGCCCTGTGCACACGCCCCGAACAGCGTCTCCCCGCGACAACCTCCCACAAGGCAAGGCACTGACATGCAAGCCCGCCAACGCCTCACACCCACTGCCTTCGCAGTTGCGACCCTGGCCAGCGCCACGTTGTTGATCGCGGCGCAGCGCACATATGCTGCCGAGGCCGAACCCAACACGCTGCTCCCCACGCAAGACCCCTGCGGCACCTGCGACCGCCCGCTCGCGCAAGCGCCCGCCACGGCGACAGTCGCGCCGCAAAGCCTGCCGGCACCGCCGCGCCCCGCCGGTGCGACCTTCAAGCTCAACGATCTGCGGCTCAACGGCGTCAAGGCGCTGAGCAACGAAGAACTGCAGTCCATCACCGCGCCGTACATCGGCCGCGACGTCACGCTCACCGACCTCGAGGAACTCGCCAAGGCCATCACCGCACGCTACAAGGAGCGCGGCTACTTCCTCGCGCAGGCCGTGGTGCCCGTGCAGACCGTGCGCGACGGCGTCGTCGAGATCAGCGTCATCGAGGCCGGCTCGGCAAGGTCGACGTCGTCGTCGCGCCCGACGCACCGATCAGCGAGGCGCGCGTGCGCGGCTTTCTCGCGCCGCTGCAACCCGGCGAGGCCGTGAGCGCGCCGGCCTACGAGCGCGCGATGCTGCTGCTGTCCGACCAGCCTGGCGTCAAGGTGTCCTCGGGGCTGCAGGAAGGCACGCAGGCCGGCACCACCGACCTGTCGGTCGAAGTGGCGCCCGCGCCGCGCTGGGCCTTCACGGCCGAGGGCGACAACCACGGCACCAAGGAGTCGGGCCGCTACCGCGTGGGCGGCACCGCGCGCTGGCTCAGCCCGTTCGGCATCGGCGACAACCTCGACATGCGCGTGATGGTGTCCGACAGCAATGCGCTGCAGTTCGGCCGCATCGCCTACGAGGCGCCCATCGGCACCAGCGGGCTGCGCGCGGGCATCGGCCTGTCGCGCGTGAGCTACGAGCTGGGCGGGCAGTTCGTCGACCTCGACGCGCGCGGCCGCGCCAACGTGCTCGACTTCTCGCTCAGCTACCCGCTCATCCGCCAGCGCCAGCAGAACCTGTTCCTGCGCCTGGGCGTCGACGTGAAGGATCTGACCGACGAACTGCGCGCGGCCGACTTCACCTCGAAGAAGCGCGTCAACGGCCTGAGCCTGGGCTGGGCCTGGGAGCGGCGCGACGAGTTGCTGGGCGGCGGCTACTGGGCCAGCTCGGGCACGCTGTACCACGGCAACCTGTCGATCCGCGATGCCGAGAGCCGCGACTTCGACCGCAGCATCACCGGCCACAACACCGAAGGCGGCTTCACGAAACTGAGCTTCCAGTTCTCGCGGCTGCAGTCGATCATTCCGCGCCATTCGCTGTACCTGTCGCTGGGCGGGCAGTGGGCCAGCAAGAACCTGGACGCTTCCGAAAAGCTCGCGCTCGGCGGCGCGCGCGCGGTGCGCGCCTACCCCTCGGGCGAACTGCTGGTCGACCAGGGCCTGATCGGCACGGCCGAGTGGCGCTGGTCGTTCAACGAAGAGCTCACGCCCTTCTTGTTCTACGACGCCGCGCACGGAAAGATCGTGCGCAACCCGACGCCCTACGACGGCATCAACAGCCACAGCCTGCGCGGCTACGGCGTGGGCCTGAGCTGGTCGCGGCCGGGCAATTTCTCGATCAACGCCACGCTCGCCTGGCGCGCCGGCACGCCGCCCGCGCAGACCGACGGCGGAGGGCGCAACCCGCGCCTGTACGTGCAGCTCATCAAGGCGTTCTGACCATGAAGCAACGCAACCGACCCTCATCATCGCAAGGCCGCCAGCAACGCCTGCAGCGCTTGCAGCTCCGGCCCCTCGCGCTCTCGCTGATGTGCGCCGGCGTGGCGCCGGCCATGGCGCAGGTGCTGCCCTCGGGCTTCATGCCGATTGCCGGCGGTGTCACGATGACGCAGGGCATCGGCGCGATGAACATCGTTCAGCCGCTGCAGCGCGGCATCGTCAACTGGCAGACCTTCTCGATCGGCGCGGGCGGCGTGGTGAGCATCTCGCAGCCGAGCACGTCGGCCGTGCTGCTGAACCGCGTGGTGGGCGACGGCATGAGCATCCAGGCCTCGCGCATCGACGGCACGCTGCGCACCACGCTCGCGGGCAACCCGAATCTGCCGGGCGGCAGCGTGTTCCTCATCAACCCGAGCGGCATCGTGTTCGGCAAAGGGGCGTCGGTGAGCGTGGGCGGGCTGGTGGCCTCGACGCTGGACATCGCCAACAGCAACTTCATGCCCGCCGGCTCCGAAGACAAGGCCATCGGCAAGAACGAGCAGCTGCTCTTCGTCGGGCCCGGCGGCAGCATGGCGCAGGTGCGGGTGGAAAGCGGCGCGTCGATCACCACCACCTCGCCCAACGGCACGGTGGCGCTGCTGGGCGGCGTGGTGCGCAACGAGGGCGAGATCAACGTGGCGCGCGGCTCGGTGGGGCTGGTGTCGGCCAGCAAGGTGACGCTGAACCTCGACTTCGACGGCGACGGCCTCACGACCTTCAACGTGCCGGCCGACGGGCAGACCACCTTCAAGCTCGCGGACCTGAAGGGCGCCGACCCCACGGCGGTCGCGCAGCTCGCGAACAGCGGCAAGGTCACGGCCGACGGCGGGCGCGTGGTGCTGATGGCGGCCGCGGCGGATGTCGATGCGCGCCAGCTGGTGGTGAGCCAGACCGGCGTGATCCAGGCGCGCTCGCTGTCCACGCGCAACGGCGAGATCGTGCTCGACGCCGGCCATTCGGCCAAGGCCACGAGCGAGATGCTGCTCGGCGGCACGATCGACGCGAGCGGCAGCGACGCGGGCGTGGCGGGCGGTTCGGTGACGGCGCGGGGCGACTACATCCGCCTGGCCGGCGGCAACGTGAATGCGAGCGGCAGCAGCGGCGGCACGGTCTCGGTGAAGGGCGTCGACGCGGTGAACATGGCGCCCGACGCCACCATCGCCGCCAACGCGACGGGCGCAAACGGCGCGGGCGGCAAGGTCGACATCGACGCCGGGTTCACGCACATCTCGGGCGGCATTTCCGCGCGCGGCGCGGGCACCGGCAACGGCGGCAGCGTGACCACTTCGGGCGACCTGCTGCAGGTGAGCGCGCTCGCGAACGTCGACGCGGCCGGCGGTGCCTCGGGCGCCAACGGCAGCTGGACGCTGCTGTCGCGCGGCACGATGAACGTCGACAGCAAGGTGGCCGCCTACGATGCGAACGGCTATGGCAGCGGCACGGCCGACGGCACGCGCGTGAGCGCGGCGGCCGTCGGCAACACGCTGGGCCGCGCGACCGACGTCAACCTGCGCACGGGTGTCGCCACGGGCGGCACCTCCGACGTGGTGTTCCAGGACGGCGTGCAGGTCGTGAAGTCCGAAGGCCGCGACGCGCGCCTCACGGTGGATTCGCTCAACGGCATCGCCATGAACAGCGGCGCGTCGATCACCTCGACCGCCGGCGCGCTCGACGTGAACTTCGACGCCAATGCCGACGCCAACGAGGTCGGCGGCGGCATCGCGCTGAACAACGCGAGCATCGCCACCAACGGCGGCAGCATCCGCTTCTACGGCCAGGGCAACGCCGACACCGGCCGCGCCGTGGGCGGCGTCTTCAGCAACGACGGCGGGCCGAGCAGCGGCGTCGCGGGCGTCACCGTCGAGGGCAGTTCGCTCTCGACCTGCGCCACGGGTTCGGGCGCATGCGGCGGCAACGGCGTCATCGTGCTGCGCGGGCAGGGCGTGAGCCAGCAGGCCGTGGGCGCGCCCGGCTACTACGTCAGCTCCGACGGCGTGGTGGTGCGGGGCAGCAGCCTTGCCACGGGCGGCGGCGGCATCGCCATCGACGGCAAGGGCGGCATCGGCGCCAACGGCGTGCTGCTGGCCAACACCGACGACCAGGCCACGGTGCTGAGCACGCGCACGGGCGACGTCACCGTGACCGGCAGCTCGCGCAGCTGGACCACGGACGACCCGGGCGCGGTGTACGGCAGCGTGGTCACGCCCAACGGCAGCATGTCCTCGCCCGACGTGACGGTGGCCGTGACGGCGGGCGTGGCCATGCGCGGCGCGACCATTGCCTCGGGCGGGCGCGTGGGCATCGACGGCACGGGCAGCGACCTGCAGGGCCTGACGGCGAACGACGACTTCATGACTTCGGCGCGGGCGGCCAACGGCGGCGCGGGCGTCGCCTATGGGGCCGGCGACGGCGTGGCCATCAACGGCGGCCGCATCACCGCGGGCAAGGGGCGCGACGTGTCGATTGCCGGCACGGCGGGCGGCCAGGGCTTCGGCGTGAACGGCGGCGTGGTGACGCCGGGGCAGGCGCCTTCGGCCGTGGCGCTCTCCATGGAGGCCGGCGAGACGGTGCGCGCCGAGAGCGGCCGCGTGTCGATCGACGGCCGCGGCGGCGACGTCACGGTGGCGCGCGTGCTGAGCCGCGGCGACGTGCCATCGGGCGCCACCAACGCGCTGATCGACACCTCGAGCACCACGGGCGCGGGCGGCAGCGTTTCCATCACCGGGCGCAACGTGCTGGTGAGCGACGTCTACGGCGACCTGACCACCATCGACGCGGGCGGTGCGGGCCAGGCTGGCAGCATCGACGTGCGGGCCACCAACGCCATTGCCATCGACGCCAACACCAGCCTGCGCGCCGACGCCAGTTCGGCCAGCGGCAACGGCGGCACCGTGAACGTGATCGCGGGCGACACCCTGCGCGGCTACGGCCGGCTGTCGGCGCGCGGCGGCAGCGCGGGCGGCAACGGCGGGCGCATCGAGACCTCGGCGCAGCACTTCGAGCTGCTGGGCCTGCGCGTCGACGCCTCGGCCCCGATGGGCACGGCGGGCAGCTGGGTGATCGACCCGTTCAACGTCGACATCGCGCACGCACGGCGGCGGGCAGCCTCACGGGCAACCCCTTCGACCCGCTGGCCAACTCGACCATCCAGGACGGCGACATCAACGCGGCGCTCGACGGCGGCACCAGCGTGACCATCACCACCGGCACCGGCGGCAACGCGTTCGACGGCAACATCACCTTCGCGAAGGACGCGGCCATCGTGCGCAGCGTGGGCGGCGCGCCGCTGACCTTCGAGCTCGACGCGGCGCACAGCATCAACGCCTTCAACGCCACCACGCAGATCCAGTCGAACGCGGGCGCGCTGAACGTGGTGTTCAACGCGGGCGTGGGCGGGCAGGGCGGCTCGATCAACTACAACGGCACCATCAACACCAACGGCGGCAACGTCACGATGAACGCCGACAACAGCCTGTCGGGCACCCAGGCGATCCAGCTGACCAACGCGAAGATCGACACGCGCACCACCGCGCTGGGCGACGCGGGCCCCGGCGGCTCGGTGCAGATCACGGGCAAGCGCGCCGCGCCGACCTTCTCGGGCTTCACCGCGACGGTCCAGCTGAACGGCGTCAGCATCCAGACCAGCACCGGCGACGTGAGCATCACCGGCACCGCGCCGGGCGGCACCGGCGTGCGCATCGGCGCGGGCACGGGGCAGAGCCAGATCCTCACCACCAGCGGCGACATCCGCATCGTCGGCGTGGGCAGCGGCGTGAACGACGCGAGCACGGGCCCGGTGTCGGTGCAGGGCGTGGACTTGAGCAACACGCTGCTGCGCACGACCGACGGCGACATCGGCATCCACGGCCTGGTGACGCCCGGCGTGGCCAGCGCCACCTCGGGCGGCGTGCTGCTCGCCAACAATGCGGTGGTGACGACGCTGGGCGCGGGCAGCATCGACATCGCGGGCGAGTCGCAGGCCAACGGCACGGGCGTGAACATCGCCGCGGGCGCGCAGGTGAACAGCAACCGCGACGTGGTGCTGCGCGCGAGCAACGACGGCACGAGCGACGCGCTGGCCATCGGCGGCGCCGTGCGCGCGGCCCGCGTGCTCGACCTGCGCCCCGGCGGCGTGGACGCGGCCACCGGCAACGCGGTGGACCGCACGGCCAACCCGATCACGCTCGGCGGCACGGCGGCCACCGGCTTCGCGGTGTCGGCGGCCGAGTTCACGCGGCTCGATGCACCGACCATCGTGGTGGGCAGCAACGCGCAGGCGGCGGACATCGATGTCGTGGGCCCGCTGAGCCTGTCTTCGGCGCTCACCTTGCAGAACGACGGCGGCGGCAACATCAACCTCGGCGGTGCGCTCACGGCGCCGACGCTGGGGCTGCTCTCGCGCGGCAACATCACGCAGACCGCCGCCGCGCCGATCACGGCCGGCACGCTCATGGCCCGCTCCACCGGCGCCAGCGTGCTGCTCGACCAGGCGGCCAACAACGTCAGCGCGGACACCGTCGGCGGCGGCGCGGCGGGGGCGTTCCGCTATGTCGATGTCGACACCGTGCAGCTGGGGTCGGTGTCCGTCACCGGTTTCGATGCGGCCGGCAATGCGCCCCAGCTCGTGTCGGCCACCTCGATGGCGGCCGACACGGTGTTCGTGCGCACGCTGAGCGGCGACCTGCTGCTGGGCACCAACGTGAGCAGCACCAGCGGCACCGACCTGGTGGCGGGCGCGCGCCTGCAGAACCTCGGCGGCTACACGATCGGCGGCGCGCCGTGGCGCGTGTGGGCCGACACCTGGATGGGCGAAACACGCGGCGGGCTGCAGGGCTCGGGGCTCTACCCCAACTTGTACCACTGCGCGTATTCGGGCCTGTGCGCGGTGAGCATTCCGGCCGGGGCCAACCATTTCATCTACACGCAGCAGCCGCTGGCCACGGTGGTCATCGGCAACGCGAGCCGGCCCTTCGGCTATCCGAACCCGCTGTTCAGCTACGGCATCGGCGGGTTGATCCTGGGCGACACCGGGCGGGGCTTCTTCGGCGTCATGAGCTCGCCGGCGTTGCCGGGCAGCCCGCAGGGCGCCTACCCGATCAACGGCGTGTTCACCTCGGCCGAGGGCTATGCGGTGCGCGTGGTGCCCGGCAGCCTGTTCGTCGGCGGCCTGCCCGACCTGCCGCGCCCCGACACGCTGCGCGACTTGCCGAGCACCTGGGTGTACGACCGCAACATCGGCCCGCCGCCCATCTGCTATGCCACCGGCCCGCTCG
Organism: Variovorax sp. E3; assembly: GCF_016082275.1. Classification (GTDB taxonomy): domain Bacteria; phylum Pseudomonadota; class Gammaproteobacteria; order Burkholderiales; family Burkholderiaceae_C; genus Variovorax. Next base: position 11,548 of record NZ_MOWM01000115.1, on the reverse strand, counting down.
AGGGCGACCGCGCGGCCCAGGCCGGCGACGTGCTGGCGCGCGAATGGTCGCGCGTGCGCTCGCGGCCCAACCTCTCGAGCTGCGTCGACACCGAGAAGCGCAACGGCTGCTCGGACTTCTGACGCGGCGGCCGCTGTCGCCGCTCAGAGGCCGCGCGCGCGGCGGTTCGACATGACCACGTTGTCCTTCGGAATGACCTGGCCTTCGCGCATCGCCGAGATCCACGCGTCGGTGCTCGTCACGGCCGCGAAGTTGCTGTGGAACACCACGCTGAAGACGCGGTGGATTTCCTCGGCGCTGACCTTGCCCGCCGCGTTCTCGTAAGGCAGCGCGCCGCTGGCGTCGGCCAGGAACTCCACGGCCAGGCCGCGGTGCATGGCCTCGAACACGGTGGAAGCGTCGCAGTTCTGCGTCATGTAGCCGGCCACGCTGAGCGTGTCGATGCCGTTGCGCGCGATCCAGTCGGCGAAGTCGGTGCCGGTGAACACGCTCGGGAACGCCTTGGTCACGAGGTGGTCGTGCGGGCGCTTCGCGATCTCGGGATGCAACTGGCCGTTGTGCGTGTCGGCCTGGAACACCGGCGCGCCCTTGGGTGCATGGTGACGCACCACCACCACCGGCGTGCCGGCGGCGTGCGCGGCGTCCATCGCCTTGGTCACGTTGGGCAGCGTGCTGTCGATGGGCGGGTACTCGATCGGCAGGCCGCCGCCTTCGAAGTACTCGTTCTGCACGTCGATCACGACGAGGGCGCGGCGCGGGGCGGTGTTCGTGTTGCTCATGGAAAGGCTCCTTCTCTTGTCGTAGGGTTCGGATGGCCCGATTCTTCTCTTTCGGGCCGGTTCGCGACAGTGGCCCGGAAGCCATTCATCGATAAGATCGGGCCATGCGCAAGCCAGCCGTCGAAACCATCGCCGTCGTCGCCTTCGACGGCATCAGCCCCTTTCACCTGTCCGTGCCCTGCATGGTCTTCGGCGAAGACCGTACCGAGACCGGCGCGCCGCGCTTCAGCCTGCGCGTGTGCGCGCCCGAGCCGGGCCCGCTGCAAACCAACGCGGGCTTCACGCTGGTGGTGCCGCACGGGCTGGAGGCCATCCGGCGCGCGCAGATCGTGGTGGTGCCGTCATGGCGCGACGACGGCAGCGCCGCGCCGCCCGCGCTGATTCGCGCGCTGCAGGCGGCGCACCGGCGCGGCGCTACCGTGGTCGGGCTGTGCCTGGGCGCCTTCGTGCTGGCCGAGGCGGGCCTGCTCGACGGCCGGCCCGCCACCACGCACTGGAAGCTCGCGCCGGCCTTTGCCAGGCAGTACCCGCAGGTGCGGTTGCAGCCCGAGGTGCTGTACGTGGACGACGGCAGCGTGCTCACCTCCGCCGGCACGGCCGCGGGCATCGACTGCTGCCTGCACCTGCTGCGTGTGCGCTACGGCGCCGAAACAGCCAACCGCGCCGCGCGCCGCATGGTGGTGGCGCCGCACCGGCAGGGCGGGCAGGCGCAGTACATCGAGCAGCCGGTGCCCGCCACCGGCGAGCGCGACCGCCTCGCACCGCTGCTGGAATGGCTGGGCCAGCACCTCGACAAGCCGCACGAACTCGACGACCTCGCGCGGCGCGCGTTGATGAGCCGGCGCAACTTCACGCGGCGCTTTCGGGAATCGACCGGCACGACCGTGGGGCAGTGGGTGCAGAACCAGCGCCTGGCGCTGGCGCAGCGGCTGCTGGAGACCACCGACCAGCCGGTCGAGCGCGTGGCGACGGGCGCGGGCTTTGGCTCGGCGGTGTCGCTGCGCAAGCACTTTCTGTCGGCGTTCAAGGTGTCGCCGACGGTTTATCGGCGGCAGTTTTCGCAGGCTGGGGCGGTCTGAGCACAAGGGTCTCCGGGGGCTTTAACAATGTGGAAACCGTGGTGAGAAGCCACGGTTGCGCGCAGCACGCAGGCGTACGTGCAATCCTTCACGCATCGCGAATGCGCTTGCGTGGGAACCACCTGCAAGCGATTTCGGGCGAGCAAAGCAGCCTCCCATAATTTCCGCAGGCCGCGCCCGACCCGGGCGATCGGCATGCCAGGGAGCTCCCATGTCCGTTGTCGATGGCACGCATTCGCGCGCGCTCACGATTCATTCGCCTGCCATTCCTCTTGTGCTGGGCCAAGCTGCGTTGGAGCCCGTGCGCTTGTCGGGTCGCGACGGCATCAACAGCCTGTTCGAATACGAGTTGCTGCTGAAGACCCCTGACGCGCTGAACCTCGGCGCAAGCAACGCAGCCGACTTCGACCTCGACAGTTTCATCGGCCGGGAAATCACCTGCGTGATCGAACTGGATGGCGCCGGGGCCTTCCAGGCCGGCGTCGCAGGCGCAAGCATCGATCGCGTGGGCGCCGGCACGCGCCAGATCAACGCCCTCATCACCGATGCCGCGTTCTGGGGCGAAGAGGGCCGGAACGTGCAGTACAAGCTGGTCCTTCGCCCGTGGCTTCATCTTGCAACGCTCAGCACCGACTGCAAGATCTTCCAGAACAAGACCGTGGTGGAGATCCTTGACGAGTTGCTGATCGACTATGCCTTCCCCGTCGACAAGCGCTTGTTCGAGACCTACCCGGTGCGCGAATTCCAGGTGCAATACAACGAGAGCGACTTCGCGTTCTTCGAGCGGCTCTGCCAGGAATGGGGCATCAACTATCACCACGAGCATTCGCAAGACAAGCATCGCCTGGTCCTTGCCGATGCCATGGGCGCCTACAAGCCGGGCGACAGCGCGGCATACCGCGACGTCGAGTACCACGCGCCGGGCTGGAAGATCGATGCGGAGTACGTGCACAGCTTCGTTCCGGACCATCACCTCACCAGCGGCCGGTATGCGACGCGCGACTTCGACTACACCCGGCCACGGGCTGAACTGGGTGCTGGCCGAAAAGACCCGAGGCCCACGGGGCAGCCGGATGGCGAGGTCTACCAATGGCACGACGGGAACGCAGGCAGCCACTACGCCCAGCCTCGCGCGGGCACGGCCGCTGCCAACGATCCCCAAGCCGAAGGCCGGCTGCTGGCCCTGCTGCGCATGCAGGCGCTGCGCACCCACGGTGCGCGGGCGCAAGCCAGCGGCAATCTGCGCGGCATGGTTCCGGGCCGCACGTTCAAGCTTGCGAAGCATCCGCGCGAGAAGGTCAATGCCGAATATCTCTTGCTCGACACCCGGTTCTGGATCGAGAACGTCGGGCAAGAAAGCCAGGCGAAGGGGGCCGCGTCCGACAGATCGCAGCAATGGCGCGTGCAGGTGGACTTCACGGCGCATCCGGTCACCGAACCCCTGCGGCCGCAAACCACGCGGTCCAGGCCTCACACAGGTGGTCCGCAGTCTGCGTTGGTGGTCGGCCCCGAAGGGCAGAACATCTGGACCGACGAACTGGGTCGCATCAAGGTTCAGTTTCCGTGGGACCGGATCGGGCAGAAGAACCAGCACAGCACTTGCTGGCTCAGGGTCAGTTCGCCGTGGGCGGGAAATCAATTGGGCGGCATGCACGTTCCACGCATCGGCCAGGAAGTGGTTGTCGATTTCTTTGGCGGTGATCCTGATCTCCCCATCTGCATGGGGCGTGTGCACAACCAGGTGAACCTGCCGCCTTGGCAGTTGCCGGCGCAAAGCGCGCTCTCGGGCTTTCGCAGCCGGGAACTGAGCAAGGAAGGCGGCAACAGCGCCGCGGGCCGCAGCAACCACTTGTTGATGGACGACACTGCAGGCGCCATCCAGGCGCAGCTCAAGAGCGACCACCAACACAGCCAGTTGAGCCTGGGGTACATCGCCCGCGTCGAAGACAATGCCGGGCGCAAAGACCTGCGGGGCCAGGGCTTTGAGTTGCGCACTGACGGGCACGGCGCGTTGCGCGCCAAGGATGGCCTGTTGATCTCAACCGAACCGAGGCCCAGAGCAGAGAGCCACATCACCGACATGAGCGAGACCGTGGCCCGGCTCACGCAGGGCCGCAATCAGCACGAGTCCCTTGGTGCTGCAGCTCAGGAAGCCAAGGCCCAGGACACAGGCGATCAGGATCAGGTCACCCATGCGCTGAAAGCGCAGAACGATGCCATCAAGGGCGCCGACAAATCGGTCAATCCCGAGGCCGGGCGCTTTCCCGAAATGAATGAGCCGCACCTCGTGTTGGCGTCTCCAGCCGGCATCGGGAGTACCAGCGCACAGAGCACGCACGTTCATGCTGGCGAACACATCGCGCTCACCAGCGGCAAGCACACCAGCGTCGTGGCCGGGCAATCGTTCCTGGCCAGCGCGAAGCAGGCGGTTCGTGTCTTTGCCTACAAGGCAGGCATGCGCTTCATCGCCTTCGGTGGCGACGTCGAGATCAAGGCGCTGAAAGACAGCATCCGCGTGATGGCTCAGCTCGATATCACGCAGACTGCCGAGTCCATCAGCATCACCGCGCGCAAGGCGTTGAAGCTCAATGGCGGAGGCAGCTACTTCAAGCTTGATGCCAACGGCATCGAGGGCGGTACCCAAGGCCTGCATCGGATCTATGCGGCCACGCACAGCATGACCGGTCCGAGGAATGCATCGACAGTCCCTTTGAACGGCAGCGCCAGCCTCAAAGACGAAAAGATCGCGCGGACCTTTGTGCTGCGCTCGCATGCCGATGACGGACGCCTCATCGCCATGGAACCCTACACCCTTTACAAGGACGGAGCCGAGGTCAAGAAGGGCGTGACCGATGCGCACGGGCAGGTGCTGATCGAGGAGCATCAGCCAGGCACCAGTGCCTACAAGGTCAAGCTGACCAACGGCAATGAATTCGAGTTGCCGATCACCGCGAAGCTTCAGAGCGCTGATCAGAAGCTTTCCGCCCGAGGCTTCCGGGCTGCACAGGACGCCCCCAAAGACCGCCAACAACACTACCTGCATCGCCAAGGCGGTGAGGACGCACCTTGAAGCTTGGAGATTTCCTCATGTCCAGCCCTCCTGATACCCAGCAGAAATCCAAGATTCCGCTCAGCGACGTCAGTTGCACAGCAACCGGCAGCGTTCAGTGGAAGCTGGAAAAGAGCGAAGACGACAAAACACCTGTTTTCAACTTCAACAATCTGACAGTCCATATCTGTGGCGAGAAGAGCTTCAAGTGCATCGCGGAGGACATCCAGGCAGCGGAACACTCCATCGATCTTGCATTCTGGGGTTTTGATCCGGCAATGGAATTGATTCGCGAAGTCAAGGATTGGCCGCGCGGGGTGACTTGGGGCGACTTGTTGCGCGACGCCGCACAGGGCAAGCTCAACAAGAGCAAGAGGAAAGTTCAGGTGCGTCTGCTGGTGTGGCATGACACTCTCGGAAGTGCCTTCGCCGGCAACATGCCAGGCTACAAGAGCGTCGGAAAGTATGAGCGCCAAAGCCCGGTGATAGATCCGGCAGTGCGTGCCAGGGTCGAGGCGCAGCCGCATCGAAATCCTGCTCATCCCATCCTCGCGCCACGGGATCTGCCCACCGATCAGGACAAGCGAGAGATGTTCAACAGCGCCTGGTGGCGGGATGCGGTGGCCGGCAAGATCGAAGGCCTGTCGTTGCGCACGCGAGGCGGTGTGAACGACGCCGTGATGAACAGTCTCAAAGGTGAGGTGAGCGACCGAGGCGTTGCTCCAGACGCGACCGAACGCATCAGCTTCGAATTGGTGGCGACCCATCACCAGAAAACCATCGTCATCGACTACGAAGGCAGCAACCCTCGCGCCTACGTCATGGGCCTGAACTCCGTGACCGACTATTGGGATACCGAGGAGCACATCTTTAACGACCCCAGGCGCGGCCGAAGTTTCGAGGGCGATGACAAGGATCACTCCGTGGGCAACGGCTGGGAGTCGGGCAGTTCGGGTCAGCCGTCGCTCAAGCCGTATCAGGACTTTGTCTGTCGCTTGGAAGGCGATGCCGTGGTAGCCGTGTGCAAGAACTTCACCGAGGCGTGGAACACAGCCAGAGCGGAAGGTTCTGGCGCTGGCAGCGCGATCAACGGCCGCGCCCTGGATCTGAAGGACCCTCCCAAGAACCTGACCCGGAACCTCGCCGCTCCGTTTCAGCGCGCGCAAATTCTGCGCACGATGCCTGCCGAGGAAGGCAGCGAGCGCTCCATCAGCCGGCTGTACTACCAGGCCGGTAGCTTCGCGCGCAACTACATTTATATCGAGAACCAGTATTTCCAGAACGCGGATTGGGCGCGTGCGCTGAAGCAACTGCGCCAGGACTTTGTGAAGGGTTGTGCGGCCGCCAAAGTTTCAATGGCCGAGCTGCCTGTGCTGCACGTGATGGTGGTCACCCCCACACCCGAGCACGGATTCATGGTGCCGCGCACGCACGACATCGTGACCGAACTGGGCCATGGTGACTCCCTGCCTGAGCAGGACAAGCGGATCGAAGAGGAAATCAGGGAGCATGAAGCCGTTCAAAAAGCCCGGCAACGGCAACGCGATCCGCTGCTGATTCCTGCGCCGAGGCCTTTGTCCGAGATTGCGAAGTCCCATAAGGAGGCGAGCGGCGGTAAAAACAGCCAAGCAGTGCGCGACGCATTGGGCAAGAACCTGGGTATGCGCACCTTGGTTGCCAGCCTGTGGACTTATGACCTCGAGTGGACCGCATCCAGGAACCCGGCGTTCGTTAAAGCAAGGAAGATCAGGCACGGTTCGACAGGGAATTGAAGGAGGCGGAAGCCGCCAGCCGACGCAGCACCATGCCGTCACCGGGACTGCCGCTGACACCGCCGCCGTTGCCGACTCAACTGAACAAAGCCCGAGCCCAGCGCTACCGCGAGATCTACATCCACAGCAAGCTGATGATCATCGACGACAGCATGTTCACGCTGGGCAGCGCCAATCTGAACCTGCGCAGCTTTGCGGTGGACAGCGAAATCAATATCGCGAGCGACAACGCGGAGAAGGCCAAGGATTTGCGACAGAGAGTGTGGAAGCAGCACTCCAAGAAATTCGATGGGGGCGGCGATGCGGCTGATCAAACGGTGATGTCAAAGACGTTCGACCGCTGGGAGAAAGAGGCCCAAGACAACTTCGACTTGAAAAAAAGGGGTGCTCCTCTCTCATGCTCCCTCGTCAAGTTTTTTGACGAACGCAGCAGCAGCATTCGACTGGGATGAGCATGCATTGCACCGTACTTCATCGCTGGGCCGCCCTGATGCTGTCTGTTGTCTTCGCCATTTCCAATCTGACCGCTTGCAACATGATCAATCTTCCGCGCAACATGAACCTCAAGGCCTTTTCTCCGCATCAGGCTGAGTTCACGTGCAAGTACGAGGCGGATGCGAATCCGCCCATTACGGCTCAGGCCGAGGTACTTTTTCAGCAAGGGATGGCGGTGACCAGCAACGATCTGTGGCCTGACAAACGAGATTACGTCAAAGCGGCCGAGCTTTGGAAGATGGCGGCCGATCTTGGGCACTGGAAGGCCGCGATGAATTTGGCGGGGCTGTATGAGCAAGGCTTGGGCGTGACGCGCGACACCGAACAGGCGGTTGTGATCGTCGAAGGTTTGATGAAAAAAGGCGTTCCCGCTGCGTTTGACAAGATGGGGATCTACCACCAGCGTGGCATTGGCGTAAAGGGCGATAGCAGCCGGGCCTATGCGTTCTGGCAGTTGGCGGCGGATATGGGGAGTTCGGCCGCGCAGGCCTATCTCGGTGAGAAACTGGATGCGGCCTATGACAACCCCAGTCAGGGCTTCTGGGGGAACCGCGAAGTTGGCCTAAAAATGCTGGAATGCGGATTTGCCCAGGGGAACGGTAGCGCAGCTTATTTCTTGGCCATGTCGCGCAAGAACGGTGACCAAGACTACGTACGGGCCTTGAAGATCTATCACGACGGCGTGAAATTTGGCAGCAGAGACTGTGCGCGCGACTTGTCCGTCAGCTTCGACGAGATCGAACCGCTCACCGGTAACACAATCGATACAGCCCGCGCCGATCGCTACCGGGAACTGAGGGCCGCTCTTGAACTCAACCCGGACCTGCGCTTCCCCAATCTCGACAAGGTACTGCCTCTCCCGCCAGCCGAGTTGCCAACCTGGGACGGTCGGCGCGAAACCCTGATCGATGCAGCCAAGGGCTTGGTTCCTATTCCAACGGTCCGACCCACTCCGGGCTCACAACGCACGGGCCGTGCTCACATTCCCCAAGGCCATGTATTGCGCGCATCGTCCCAGCCTCCGCTCGCCGTGGAAGCAAGCACCCTTGTTCCCTACAGTGGCTATTGGTTGCCGAAGCTGCACGCGATCTATCGGGCGCATGAGCAGGCCTGGGCGCAGTCACAGGTGCCGCAGCGCTACATCAAGGGCGAAGCCTTCGAGCCGGTGGACCGTTCCAGCATGGGCCAGTACGCAAGGGTTGCGCCTCGCACCGTCTGGCAGTACCTCGGCGAAGCCATTCCTGCCGCTGCGGCCGTCCATCCTCGTGTCGCCCAAGGCGTCGCGCGCAGCACGCAGGTTCCTGAGCCGCACGTGCGCTGTCGGGGGAGCATGCCCTGTCCACGTACCGGCGTGTGGAGCGGCAGGGTTCCAAGAGATCACCCAATGGCCCAGCTGTACAACCGCTGGGACCGCATGACTTACATCGAGAAAGGTCACCCTTTCCCTAACCCAAGGGATCAGTACATCGACATCGCATCGCACGATGTGCGCTGGACCTGGCTGGACAACGCCAACCAGGCCCGGGTCAACGGCATTGTGGATGTGACGCTGACAGATTTGCATGATGAGCAAGGGGCGAGCGACGCGTGATCAACGAGCGTCCGACGAGTTTGTCGCGAACCCACCTCCCTCAACTCGCATACACATGCCGCCGCGTCGTCAGCAGCGCCCGCAGCTTCGCCGGCGCCACCGGCTTCGTCAGCAGCATCACCCCTCCTTGCCGCAGCCGCTGCAGCACCTCGGGCCCGGTCGCGCCTGACACCAGCACCGCGAGCGCGTCGGGCTGCAGGCGCTTGGCGGCGTCGATCACGTCCACGCCGTCGCCGTCGCCCGCCAGTTGCAGGTCGCACAGCACGGCGTCGTAGCGGATGTCGCCGGTGCCCAGCCGCGCGATGGCCTCGGCGCCGGTGGTCACGCACTCGACCTCGCAGCCCCATTGCGCCAGCAGCGTGCGGCTGCCGTCGAGGATGGCGGGGTCGTCGTCCACCACCAGGCAGCGCAGGCCGGCCAGCGGCGCGGGCGCGAGCGGCGGCGGTTCGGCCGGCACCACGTCGGCGCTGCGCGCGGCGGGCAGCGTGAAAGCGAAGGTGCTGCCGGCCTGCAGCGCGGAGCGCACGACGATGCGCGTGCCCAGCAGCGTGGCGATGCGCGCGCAGATCGCCAGGCCCAGGCCGAAGCCGCGCCGGCGGTCGCGCTCGGTGTTGGCCACCTGGTAGAACTCCTCGAAGATGCGGCCCTGGTGGATGGGCGCGATGCCCACGCCGTTGTCGCGCACCTCGATGCGCACGCCGGCGTCGCTGCGCCGCGCGGCCACCAGCACGGTGCCGCCGTCGGGCGCATGGCGCAGCGCGTTGGTCACGAGGTTGCCGACGATGCGCCGCAGCATCGCCGCGTCGGTGCGCACGGCCATGCCGCGGTCGCTCCAGCGCAGGCGCACGCGCGCCTCGACGGCGGCCGCCGCATGCTGCGCGTCGAGCTGGTCGAACAGCGCGGCCAGCGAGACCTTGGTGATCGCGGGCGTGAGCACCTGCGCGTCGAGCCGCGAGATCTCGAGCAGGTCGTCGAGCAGCACGCCCATGAACTCGGTGCTCTCCTGCAGCCGCAGCACGGCCGGGCGCTGCGTGGCGGAGGCGCCGGGCAGCAGCCCGTCGATGAACAGGCCCATGGCGTGCAGCGGCTGGCGCAGGTCGTGGCTGGCGGCCGCAAGAAAGCGCGCGCGCGACAGGGCCGCCTGCTCGGCCTCGGCCATGCGCTGCAGCGCCACGGCGGTGGCCTCGCGCACGCGCTCCTCGCTCACCTGGCGGTTGTGCTGCAGGCGCTCGGCGAGGCGGTCGATGTCGTGCGCCAGCACCGCGAGTTCGTGCGTGCCGCGCGTGCCGCCTTCGACCACGCCGCAGCGCACCTCGAAGTGCCCGGCCTCCAGCGCGGCGACGGTGCGCGACACGCGCCGCAGCGGCCGCGCCACCGTGCGCGCCATGTGGCGCACCGAGGCCCATGCCGCCAGCAGCGCCACCAGCGCGATGCCGATGCCGGCAATCAGCGAGCGGCTGCGTTCGCGCGTGTAGGCCGTGGTGTCGCGAAAGGTCTGCACCAGGCCGATGGGCGTGTCGCCCGCCGTGGTGGAGCCCGCGGGCGCGAAGGCGTTGGCGCGCGAGGCTTCGCGCAGCGTGACGGGCGAGGTGAACATGCGCAGCTGCGCGAGCGACGTGGTCTTGGGCCCGGCCGTGACGTACACGCCCGCGCTGTTGCTGATCTCCACGCGCGTGACCTGCCCGCCGCGCAGCGCGGCGTTGGCCACGTTCTGCAGCGCCGGCAGGTCGCCCGCGTACAGGCTCAGGTCGGACATGGCCGCGACCTGCCGCGCGACGGCCTGGCCCTCGGCGTCGAAGGCGGCCTCGAGGGTCTGCAACCGGCTGTGGGTGAACCAGCCCGTGAGCGCCAGCGCCACTGCCGCGCACGGCACCACGCCCAGGCGGAACAGGTCGTTCTGCAGGTTGCCGCGCACGATGAGCGTGTGCAGCGGCGCGGGCGGTGATGATGAAGAAGAGGGCGGTGGCCCGGGCAGCTCGGGCGGCACGCTGACGGGCCCCGCGATGGCAGCCGAGGCGGCCGTGGCGGGCAGCGTGCTGTCGGAGGGCCGTGCGGTGCTCATCGGGGCGCCGCGAGTCGTTCGGTCAGTTCCCGTTCCTCCGGCAGCCGCAGGCCGAGTCCGCGCGCCACGGTGGCGTTGATGCGCACGGTGGCCGGCGTGGCCGCTTCGACCAGCGGCCCGTTGTTGTTGGTGGTGGTGGTGGTGCCGGTGGCCGCGCTCGCCACTTTCTGGCCGAGCAGCCGCGCCTGCTGGGCCAGCTGCGACGGTGTCGACACGGCCGCGGCCAACCCGCCCGAGCGCACCAGCCCCTCGCTGGCGCCGAACACCGGCAGGCCCGCGCCGGCGCCCGCGCGCAGCACCGACAGCGTGGCGGCCTGGCTGTCGCCGATCAGGTCGGGCAGCACCATCAGCGCGTCGCTCTGCGGCACCACCAGGCGCAGCGCGGCGGCCAGCGAGCGGGCGTCGGGCGCGTACTCGACATGCACGTCCCACGCCGGGTTGGCGCCTTGCGCGGCGCGCTGCAGTTCGCGCACCAGCGGCTCGGACTCGGGCGTGGCGACCACGCCCACGCGGCGCTTCTGCGGCAGCACCGCGCTCATCAGCGCGATCTGGTCGGTCATGGCCGGATCGCGCAGCAGCACGCCCACGCGGCGGTCGCCGCGCCGCAGGTTGGGGCTGGCCGCCTTGAGGGCCTCGTAGTCGAGCCGGCTCAGCATCGCGAGCACCAGCGGCTCCTGGCCCGGGCGCTCGACGGCGGCGCGTGCGGCGGCGGGGCCGACCG
>NZ_MOWM01000114.1 GCF_016082275.1 Variovorax sp. E3 | reverse complement strand
AGCCGGCGGCACGACCGCGACGGGCTGTATCGCCGCCACGGGCGCGACCGGCACAGGCGCAGCCATTGCCACGGGTGCCGGTGCCGGCATGGGAGCGGACATGGGAGCGACAGGCGCAACGGGCGCAGCTGCAGCCACCGGCACCGCGCGCGTCGACGACACCACCGGCGCACCGACGCCAGAGGCCTGCGGGCCGTAGGCGCCCACGCGCTCTTCCGCGGTCATCGATTGCGGGCACTTGGTGCCTGTCATCTCCAGGGCCGCCTGGGCTGCGGCGTCCATGCAGTCCATGGCCAGCGAGGCTGCCTTCATGCCCTTGTTCCAGAGCTCGCGGCTCATCTTCAGGCGCTTGCAGTGCTCGTCCGTCCAGGTGGTTCCGAAACTGAGGCCGACACCGGGGCCGTTGGCGCTGGCGCTGGTGCTGCCCATGCAGGTGTCGTTGCTGGTGGTCAGGTTGGGCCCGTTGACCGACGGCACGTTCTTGATCGTGTAGCTGCCCCCGTACTCGACGCCCGTCGAGCCGCTGTTGACGATGTTCTGCGTGCTCGTCACGCTCGAAGTGGTGTTCGAGGGACTCGCGAACGTCACGGCCTGGTTGTTGCCCTGCGCCGACGTGGTGGCCGAACTGCTCGACGCGTTGTTCGCGCCACCCGCAGTCGTTTGAGCCATGGAAGCCGCGGAAACAGTCAGCAATGCGAAGAAAAGCAGTTTTTTCATTTTCTCAACTCCTTTGAAGGCCGGGGGAGGGGCGGGCGCCCCTCCCATTTCCGATTGCAACAACCGATGCGCGTGAAGCTCAGGGTGCCGATGCCGTTGCGCCGGCGCCGGCCAGGCCGCTGGTGCCGCCACCGTTGCTGAAGCCGGCGGCATTGCCGAAGCTGGCGTTGATCACGCCGATGGAGCCGCCGTTGGAGCCCGCCGTGGCCGAGGTGGTCGTGCCGTTGAGGAAGCCGTTGATGGCGCCCGACGAGGCGTTGTAGCTGGAGGTCGTGCCCGAAGTACGCGTCACCACGGCCAGGCCGCCGCCAGGACCCGATGCGGTTGCCGCGGTGTTGTTGGTGGCGGAGGTGGCCATGCCGTTCGCGCTGCCGCTCACGGAGTTGGGGCCGCCGGCGCTGTAGTTCGCGTTGGAAGCCGCGCCTGCGTTGGCCGAGGCGTTGGCACCGCCCACCGCCAGGCCGTTGCCGGTCGTCGTGGCGATGCTGGTCACCTGGCCCTGGGTCGTGGCCGTGCCGCCCGCCGTTGCGCCGCCGATGCGTCCACCAGGAAAGCTGATCGCGCCACCCATGGCGTTGGCACTGGCCGACGAGCTGGAATTGGCCGCGTTGTAGCTCAACGCACTGCCCGTGCCCGAGCTCGCCGCCACCGAGCCGGCAGAACTGGAAGAGCCGGTCGTCGTGCTGGTGGCTGCAAGCGCCGTGGTGCTGGTTGCCGAGGCAACGCTTCCAACCAGGATCACTGCGATCGCGATGAGAGTCTTCTTCATGATGCTTCCTCGAAAGTTGTTGAAACGAACCCGATCGCCGGACCATCCGGCCATCAGCTAACGGTCAGTGAACACGGCTTGAAATGTTTCCGTGACGACCGGAACGCAGTTTCAGCGTCGAGGAGGGATCGAAAAATGCCTCAGGCTGGGTAATGCGAGGCTATGGCGAAAGGAGTGGATGAGCCCCTTGCCGAGGCGTGGATGAAACCGCTTTTCCATGCGGCGACCGTGACAAAAACTACAACTTTCGATGGACACGAAAGTCGAGTAGCAACAGAATGCAACCAAAGTAAACAAAAAAACTTAAACCAAGAATCTGAGTAGAAATGGATTAACTTTTGGTCACGAACAGGGTGATCTATTTGTCACAAAGGGGTTGGAATGGAAAGCGAACTCGACATTTCATTGACAGACATCGGAACTGGGGCTAGGAAATTTTCCAACCCCGGACAGTTCGGCGGGCTGCTCGCACCGTCCGCCGACACGCTCCCTTGGCCTGACTTCCTGACCGGTCAACAGACCAAGCCGGTGCGAGTGCTTCTGGTGGACGACGACCCCTTCGTGCGCCGCGTCATCGCCCAGGAATTGCTGAGCGATCTGCGCATCCAGCTCGAGGGCCAGGCCGGTACCCTGCGCGAAGGCCGGCGCCTGCTGATGCAACACGAATTCGACGTGCTCATGGTGGACATCCGCCTCGGGGACGGCAGCGGATTCGAGCTGATCGAAGAGGCCAAGAAACACCGCAGCGCGGCCGAGATCATCGTCATTTCGGCGCTCGAGGACGAACCCCAGGTGCTGCATGCCTTCGAGCTCGGCGCGTCGGGCTACCTCGTCAAGAACGCGTGGTTCCAGAGCTATGCGCAGGCCGTGCTGCAGGTGGTCAACGGGGGCGCCGCCATCACCCCCCGGCTGGCCCGCCGGCTGCTCGTGCACCTGGATCACAAGCGCTCGAATGTGAACCCGGTGCGCCCGCCGGACAGCAAGGCGACGTTATCCACCAGGGAGCGCGAAGTGTTGCGACTTGTAGCGACCGGGTATGTCACTGAAGAGATCGCCTTGCAGCTCACCATCAGTGCCCAGACGGTTAACGCGCACGTCAAGAACATCTACCGCAAGCTGCACGCCCACACCCGGGCCCAGGCGGTGAGTTTCGCGTCCCACCGGGGACTGCTCTAAGGTGCGCGATGCTCACGCCGCAGGTCTTTCACCTACCGCATCTTCTGGAAGACCAGTACGTGTGGTTGTCGATCGCCGCGTGGTGCGTGCTGCTGACCTGGCTGTGGCCGCGCATCTCCCGCCGGCGCGTCCTGGTGTGGGCCGCGCTGGCCGGGGCGCTGCACCTGACGCCGGTGACCGCGCAGGTGATTCGCGCCACCTCGGCCATCACCGTGCTGGCGCACGACATGCCGTTCACGTTCTGGGCGCTGCAGACCGTCAACGTGATGGTGCTGGGCATGATCGTGAGCATCTGGTATGTCACCCAGCGCCGCCGCACCCGTTGCCAGCAGGTGCAGGCCGTGCTCGCCGAGCGCCGCCGCATCGCCAACGACCTGCATGACGGCGTGGGTTCCCGGCTGGTGGCGCTGCTGGCCAGCCAGGACCCGAAAAAGGGCGCCGAGCCCGACGGCCTGTCGATGGCCCTGCAAGCCTGCCTGCTCGAACTCCAGATGACGGTGGACGACCTGGACGACCAGACCAGCGCCACCGCCGTCGAGCGGCTGGCCCACCTGCGCTACCGGCTGCAGCCCGCGTTCGACCGGCTGGGCGTTGCGCTGGTCTGGGACATCGCCAGCGCGGCGCACACCCGGCCGCTGCCGCCCGAGACCACGATGCAGATCTGCCGCGTGGCGCAGGAGGCGCTGTCGAACACGCTGCGCCACTCGCGCGCCACCCGCGTCGAGCTGCGCTTCGGCCCGCAGGGCCGCACCCACGGCCTGATGCTCGAGGTGCGCGACAACGGCCGCGGCCTGGGCGCCTCGGCGGGCGAGCCGCCCGAGCAACTCGGCAAGGGCCTGCGCAGCATGCGCGCCCGCGCCGACGCCATCGGCGGGGAGCTGGCCGTGATGGACATCGCCCCGCACGGCCTGTGCGTGCGCCTGCTGGTGCCGTGCGAGGAAGCACCGGCCGCCAGCACCCCGCCGCCGTCCGAAAGCATGCTGTAACACGCGCGCCGGACCACCCGGCCGGGGCCCGTTCCCGCCTATGGCAAACTTCCGCGCTTTGCCAGGGACGCGCTCAAGACATGCAGAAAATCATTCGCCAGCTCGCCGCCGAAATCAAGGTCGGCGAGAACCAGGTGAAGGCCGCCATCGAACTGCTCGACGGTGGCGCCACGGTTCCGTTCATTGCCCGCTACCGCAAGGAGGCCACCGACGGCCTGGACGACGTCCAGTTGCGCGAGCTGGAAGCCCGCCTTTCCTACCTGCGCGAGCTGGAAGACCGCCGCGTGGCGGTGCTCAAGGCCATCGACGAGCAGGGCAAGCTGACCCCCGAGCTGCGCGTCGCGATCGAATTCGCGCCGACCAAGCAGGAGCTTGAAGACCTGTACCTGCCGTTCAAGCAGAAGCGCCGCACCAAGGGCCAGATCGCCCGCGAGTTCGGCATCGAGCCGCTGGCCGACAAGCTGCTGGCCGACCCCACGCTCGACCCCGCCGTGGAAGCCAAGGCCTTCCTGCAGCCCGCCACCACGCTGGACGACGGCAAGCCGGGCCCCGATTTCTCGACCGTGCCGTTGGTGCTGGACGGCGTGCGCGACATCCTGTCCGAGCGCTGGGCCGAAGACGCTGCCCTGGTGCAGGGCCTGCGCGAATGGCTCTGGAACGAAGGCCTCCTCAAGTCCAGCCTGATGGCCGGCAAGGACGAGAACAACGCCGACATCGCCAAGTTCCGCGACTACTTCGAATACGACGAGCCCATCGGCCGCGTGCCCTCGCACCGCGCGCTGGCCGTGTTCCGCGGCCGCGCGCTCGACATCCTCGACGCCAAGCTGGTGCTGCCGGTGGAGCCCGAGCCGGGCAAGCCCAGCATCGCCGAAGGGCGCATTGCGCTGCACCTGGGCTGGAGCCATGCGGCACGGCCTTCGGACGACCTGATCCGCAAGTGCGTGGCCTGGACCTGGCGCGTCAAGCTGGCGCTGTCGACCGAGCGCGACCTGTTCACCCGCCTGCGTGAAGACGCCGAGAAGGTCGCCATCAAGGTGTTCGCCGACAACCTGCGCGACCTGCTGCTGGCCGCGCCGGCCGGCCCGCGCGTCGTGATGGGGCTGGACCCCGGCATCCGCACCGGCGTGAAGGTGGCCGTGGTCGACTCGACCGGCAAGCTGGTCGAGACCGCCACCGTGTTCCCCCACGAGCCGCGCAAGGACTGGGAAGGCTCGCTGCACACGCTGGGCAAGCTGTGCGCCAAGCACGGCGTGAACCTGATCGCCATCGGCAACGGCACCGCCAGCCGCGAAACCGACAAGCTGGCCGCCGACCTCATCAAGCTGCTGGCCAAAATAGCCGCGCAGGCCGGCGCGCCGGAAATGAAGGTCGACAAGGTCGTGGTCAGCGAAGCCGGCGCCTCCGTGTATTCGGCCAGCGAGTTCGCCTCGCAGGAGATGCCCGACGTCGACGTGAGCCTGCGCGGCGCCGCCTCCATTGCGCGCCGCCTGCAAGACCCGCTGGCCGAGCTCGTGAAGATCGACCCCAAGAGCATCGGCGTGGGCCAGTACCAGCACGACGTGAACCAGAGCGAACTCGCGCGCACCCTGCACGCCGTGGTCGAAGACTGCGTGAACTCGGTGGGCGTGGACCTCAACACCGCGAGCGTGCCGCTGCTCAGCCGCGTCTCGGGCCTGTCGGGCAGCGTGGCCAAGGCCGTGGTGCGCTGGCGCGAGTCGAACGGTGCGTTCGCCACGCGCAAGCAACTGCTCGACGTGACCGGCTTCGGCCCCAAGGCCTTCGAACAGAGCGCGGGCTTCCTGCGCATTCGCGGCGGCACCGACCCGCTGGACGTGACCGGCGTTCACCCCGAAACCTATCCGCTGGTCGAGCAGATCATCGTGAAGACGGGCAAGCCCATCGCCGAGCTGATGGGCCGCGCCGACATGCTCAAGACCCTGAAGCCCGAGCTGTTCGCCAACGAGAAGTTCGGCGTGATCACGGTCAAGGACATTTTGGGCGAACTCGAGAAGCCCGGCCGCGACCCGCGCCCCGACTTCAAGGTGGCACGCTTCAACGACGGCGTGGACGACATCAAGGACCTGGTCGAGGGCATGATCCTGGAGGGCACCGTGAGCAACGTGGCCCAGTTCGGCGCGTTCGTCGACCTGGGCGTGCACCAGGACGGCCTGGTCCACGTGAGCCAGCTGAGCCACAAGTTCGTGAACGACGCGCGCGAAGTCGTCAAGACCGGCGACATCGTCAAGGTCAAGGTGATGGAAGTGGACGTGGCGCGCAAACGCATCGGCCTGTCGATGAAGCTCGATGCAGCGCCCGCGCGCCGCGACGGCCCGCGTGACAACCGCTTCGAAGGCGCGGGGCGCGGCCAGCAGCAGCAAGGCCGCCGCGACAACTCGCCGCAGCCGGCGGGGCAGATGGCGAGTGCGTTTGCCAAGCTGCAGGGGTTGCGCAAGTAAACCGCGCAATGCACGGTTCTTGCTGACCCACCCGGCATGATGAAAGCCCTGCGCATCTACGCCGGCCCCGCGGCCCGCAAGCACATCGCGCAGCACGGGCTGCGCCCGAATGACATCCGCACCGTCCCCGGCGCGGCGGGCGGGCCCAAGGGCCTGATCCTCGGGCCGCTCGACCGTTTCATCTTCGGCCGCTGGCTCACGCAGAGCAGCCAGCAGGTGCACCTGGTGGGCGCGTCGATCGGCGCGTGGCGGCTGTCGACGGCCTGCCTGTCGGACCCCGAGTCGGCCTTCCAGCGCTTCGAGCACGACTACGTGCGCCAGCAGTTCGAGGTGCCGCCGGGGCAAAAGCGCCTCAGCCCGCATCAGTTGAGCGAGCGTTTCGCCGAGAGCCTGCACGACTTCTACGGCGGGCGCATCGCCGAGGTGCTGAACCACCCGCGCTATCGCCTGCACGTGGTGACCTCGCGCGGCCGCCACATCCTCGGGCGCGAGGGCAGGGCGCGCACGCCGGTCGGCTACCTGGGCGCCTTCGCCACCAACAGCCTGCACCGCAAGAGCCTGGGCGCGTGGCTGGAGCGCTGCGTGTTTTCCACGCCCGGCGCGGCGCTGCCTTTCGGCACCCAAGACTTCCGCACGCGCCAGCACGCGCTGAGCGAGGCCAACTTCAACCTGGTGCTGCAGGCCTCGTGCTCCATTCCGTTCCTGCTGGCGGCGGTGCACGACATTCCGGGTGCGCCGCGCGGTGCCTACTGGGACGGCGGCATCACCGACTACCACCTGCACCTGGACTACCAGCCGGCCGACGACGGCCTGGTGCTGTACCCGCACTTCCAGCAGGCGGTGGTGCCGGGCTGGCTCGACAAGGGGCTGCGCTGGCGCCACAAGTCGACTGGTTTCCTCGACCGCATGGTGGTGCTCGCGCCCGACCCCGAATGGGTGAAGACGCTGCCCAACGGCAAGCTGCCCGACCGCAAGGACTTCATCCGCTTCGCCAACGACGCGCAGGCGCGCATTTCAGCCTGGGGCCGGGCCACGCGCGAGGCCCAACGGCTGTCCGACGAGTTCGAGGACTGGCTTCAGCGCGGCGACGCGGCCGAAACGCTGCCCCTCTGACTCCCGGACGTCGACTGCACCGCGCAGTCGAGGATGTTGACGTAGACCCTGTCGCCGACCCGTGGCGCCGGATCGGTGGGCAGGTCCACGGTGCCGAGCGAGCGTGTGTGCACGCCGCCGCCGTGGTAGCGCACGACGACATAGGGCGCCGCGGGGTTCGCACCGAAGCCGCAGTCGTGGTCGGCCGTGCGCGCCAGATCGCCGGCGCGGCCGATCTCTACGATTTGCGCGGACCGCCAGCCGGCCGAATAGTCGAAGCGACTGGTGCCGGGCGCCGCCGCGCAACCCGCCAGCAGGACCGCAGCGGCCCATGCCGCCGTGGCCGGAGCAACGAGCCGCCTCATGGTTTCGCCGCGACCGCCGCCGTCGCCTGGATCTCCACGCGGTATTCGGAGTCGATCAGCTTCGCGCCCACCGTGGCGCGCGCGGGCGTGTGGCCCACGGGCACCCACTCGTCCCACACCGAGTTCATCGCGGCGTAGTCGCCCACGGTGCGCAGGTAGATCGTCACGCTCACCAGGTCTTGCTTGGTCGCGCCTGGGTGGCGAGCATGCCGTCGATGTGGTGCAGGATCTCGCGCATTTGCCCGGTGATGTCCAGCGACGGGTTCTCCGCCACCTGGCCCGACAGATAGAGCAGGCGCGCGCTGCCGAGATCGACGACCACCATCTCGCTGAAGCGCGGGCCCATGTCGTGGCGGATGATGTTCATGGCGATGTGGTTTTCGAAGCAGTGGAAAGAGGGGCGGCCGCAGCCGCCAGGTTGTCGGCCGGCGCGTTCCACCAGCCGCCGCCCAGCGCCTGGAAGAGGGCGGCCGCGTCGGTCAGCCGCAATGCGCGGGCCTGCACGAGATTGAGCTGTGCCTGCTGCTGGGCCTGCTGCGCCAGGCGCAGCGCCAGCGCGCTGGCGTCGCCCAGCTGCACCTGCTTGCGCGTGCGCGCCAGGCTCTGCGCGGCGGTGCGCTCGGCCTTGATCGAGGCCTGCAGCGCATGCGTGTCGGCGTCGATGGCCTCGAGCGTGTTGGCCACGTCCTGGAAGGCGGCCAGCACGGTGGCGCGGTACTGCGCCGCGGCCTGGTCGAAGCCGGCGCGCGCGGCGGCTTCCTTGTGCTTGAGCGCGCCGCCGTCGAACACGGGCTGCGTCACGCTCGCGGCCACGGTCCAGAACAGCGACGACGACTTGAACAGCTGCGACAGCGTGAGCGCCGACGAGCCGTACGAGTTCACGCCCAGCGTCACGTTCGGCAGCCGCGCGGCCACCGCCACGCCGATGGCGGCGCTCGCGGCCTGCAGTTGCGCTTCGGCCGCGCGCACGTCGGGCCGGTGCTCGACCAGCGTGGACGGCAGCGTCAGCGGCAGTTCGGCGGGCAGTTGCAGTGCGTCGAGATCGAAATGCGCCGCCACGCCTTCGCTCGGGTAGCGCCCCGCGAGCGTGGCGAGCAGGTTGCGCTGCTGCGCGAGCTGCTTGTCCAGCGGCGGCAGCGTGGCCTCGGTCGCGGCCAGCGAGGCCTCCTGTGCGTCGACGTCGGCCGGCGCCGCCTGGCCCAGCGCCAGTTGCTTGCGATAAGCCTTCAGCACTTCCTTCTGGCCTTCGATGATGGCCAGCGTGGCGCGCTGCTGGCCGCGCAGCGAGGCTTCGGTGATGGCGGCGGCCACCACGTTGCTGCTCAGCGAGAGCTTCGCGGCCAGCGTCTGGAAGCGCTGCTGCTCGGTCTGCGCCTGCGCGCCCTCGACCTGCCTTCGCGTGGCGCCGAAGACGTCGGGCGTGTACGACACCGTGAGCTGCGCGGTGTGCAGGGTGTAGAGGTTGGCGTTCGAGGACACCGGGCTTGCGACCGCGCTGGCCACGCGCTGCCGCGTGGGCGCGTAGCCCACGCCCACGGTGGGCCAGAAGGCGGCGCGGCTGGCGGCCTCGTTTTCCCGCGCCGCGCGCAGCGCCGCATCCGCGGCCTCGATGGTCGGGTTGCCCGTCAGGCTTTGCGTGACCAGTGCATTCAGCGGCTCGGAGCGAAAGGCCTGCCACCACTGGGCCGGTACGTCGAGGTCCGGCTGCAGGCGCGGCAAAGGCACGCCCTCGGCTTCGGTCGTGGCGGGCGGGGCCGCCGTGTACCGCGCGGGCAGGTTCAGCGGCGGCCGCGCATAGTCGGGCCCGACCGCGCAGCCGCCCAGCAGCACGAGCGCAATGCCGGCCGCCATGGGCGCTGCAAGGCTTGTCTTCTTCTTCGTCGTCATCTTTCTGCTTTCCTAGCGGTCGCGGCGCGAACGGGTGCCCCAGCCCTTGCGCTCGAAGAAGCGCTCCATCGCGAAGAACAGCGTCGGCAATATGAACAGCGTGAGCAGCGTCGACACCACCAGCCCGCCCACCACCACCGTCGCCAGTCCGCGCTGCACGTCGGTGCCCACGCCCGTGGCCAGTGCCGCCGGCAGCATGCCGATGGACGCCACCGTGGCCGTCATCAGCACCGGCCGCAACCGCTCGGCCGCGCCTTCGAGCACCGAGGCCTGCAGCTCCAGACCTTCGCCGCGCACGCGGCGGAAGTTCGCGACCATGATGATCCCGTTCTGTATCGACACGCCGAACAGCGCGATGAAGCCCACCGCCGTGGCCACGTTGAGCGTTTCACCCGCCACGTGCACGGCGATCAGCCCGCCCAGCGTGGCCATCGGCACCACGCCCAGGATCAGCGCCACCTGCCGGATCTTGCCGAACTGGAAGAACAGCAGCACGGCCATGATGCCCACCACGATGGCCAGCGAAATGCCCAGCCGCGACTGCGCGCGCTGCTGGTTCTCGAACTGGCCGGCCCACTGCAGCCGGAACTTGTTCGGGTCGAACTTCACTTCCTTGGCGATGCGCTCGCGCGCCTCCACCAGGTAGGAGGCCAGGTCGCGGTCGCGGTTGTCCACGCGCACGGTGATCTGGCGCTCGTTCATTTCGTGCGAGATGGTGCTTTCGCCGGTCTGCAGCCGGATGTCGGCCACCTGCGACAGCGGCACCTTGGCCCCGCTGGAGCTGTTGAGCAGCAGCGCGCCCAGGGCCTCGGTGTTGCCCTTGGCGCTCCTGGGCATCTTCACCGACACGCCGTAGGTGCGGTTGTCCGCGTACACGGTGATGACGGGCGCGCCCCCGATGCCGGTCTGGATCAGGTTGGCCACGTCGTTCGCGTTCACGCCGAAGCGCGCTGCCGCCTCGCGGTCGAGCTGGATCACCACCTGCGGAATCGGCGGCTCCTGGAACAGCGAGGCCGAGGCCGTGCCGCGCACCGTGCCCAGCAGCTCGACGATCTGGTTGCCGATGCGCCGGCTCTCCTTCAGGTCGTCGCCGTAGATGCGCAGCACCAGCGGGCTGTGGGCGCCGCCCACCGCGTCGTTCACGCCGTCGATGATCGGCTGGCTGATGCCCACGTCGAAGCCCGGCATGCGCGCGAAACGCTCGGTCAGCGTGTGCACGAAGGCGGCCTTGTTCACGCCCGCCGGCCACTCGTTGTAGGGCTTCAGGCCCACCGGCACTTCCATGTGCGACGGCGTCCAGGGGTCGGTGCCGTCGTCGTTGCGCCCGAGCTGCGTCACCACGTAAGACACCTCGGGGTATTCGAGCAGCACGTGACGCAGCTCGGTCGCCATGTCGCTGGCCTTGTCCAGCGACAGGCCCGAGGGCAGTTGCACCTGCAGCCATAGCGCGCCTTCGTCGATGTCGGGCAGGAACTCGCGCCCGGCCGTGGCGCCCAGCACCACCACCGCGGCCAGCGCCAGCGCGCTCAGGCCGTAGGCGATGGCGGGCACGTCGAGCAGCTTCGCCAGCACGCGGCGGTAGGCGCCCGTGAGCCACACCAGCGGTTTGTTGACGAAGGGCTTGCTCGGCTTGCGCAGCGCCACGTAGGCCAGGCTCGGAATGAGCGTGAGCGCGCAGAGCAGGGCGCCCACCAGCGCATAGCCCACCGTGAACGCCATCGGCTTGAACAGCTTGCCCTCGGCGCGCTCGAAGGCGAACAACGGAAAGTACGCGGTGATGATGATCAGCGTGGCAAAGAAGATCGGCCCCGACACATGGCTCACCGTCTCGAGGATGTTGCCCTCGGTGAGGGTGGCGTTCGGTTCTTCCTCGCGCCGTCGCAGGATGGCCTCCATCACCACGATGGCGCCGTCCACGATGATGCCGAAGTCGATCGCGCCCAGCGAAAACAGGTTGGCCGGCATGCGCGTGAAGTGCATCACGATGAACACCGTCACCAGCGACATCGGAATGGCCACCGCCGCCACCACCGCGCTGCGCGGGCTGCCCAGGAAAAGAATGAGCACGAAGCACACCAGCGCCATACCCTCCAGCACCGTGTGCGTCACCTTGTCGACGGTGAGCTTCACCAGGTCGTCGCGGTCGATGTAGGGCACGATCTTCACGCCCAGGGGCGCCAGCTGCGCCTGCAGCTCGTCGATTTTCTTGTGCACGCCTTCGAGCACGCGCGAGGGGTTCTCGTACTTGAGCATCAGCACGATGCCCTCGATGGTGTCGGGGTTGGTGTCCTTGCCCAGGATGCCGCCGCGCTCCTGGTGGCCGAACTGCAGCCGGCCCAGGTCGCGCACCATCACCGGCGAGCCGCTGTTCTGCGCCACCACCACCGTGCCCAGGTCGTCCAGCGTGTGGATCTGGCCGATGCCGCGCACCACGTAGCTCTGGTCGCCGCGCGCAATGCGCCCGCCGCCCGCGTTGGCGCTGTTGTTGTTGATGGCCGTGACCACGTCGTTCAGCACCAGCCCGTACTTCTGCAGGCGCGCCGGGTCCAGCTCAAGCTGGAACTCCTTGGTGAAGCCGCCGAAGTTGTTGATGTCGACCACGCCCGCCACCTGCTTGAGCGCGGGAATCACCTTCCAGCGCTGGATCTCCGAAAGCTCCATCAGGTTCTTCGTGTCCGACTCCAGCGTGTAGCGGTAGATTTCGCCCGCCGGCCCGGCCACCGGGCCCAGGCCCGGCTGCGCGCCCGAGGGCAGGCTGACCTGGCCGATGCGCTCGGTCACGCGCTGGCGCGCGAAGTAGTCGTCGGTGCCGTCCTTGAAGCTCAGGTTGATCAGCGACAGCCCGAAGGTGCTGCTCGAGCGGATCGACGCCAGCCCCGGCGTGTTGCTCAGCGCGCGCTCCAGCGGCGTGGTGATCTGCTGCTCGATCTCTTCGGCGGCCAGGCCGTTGACCTGCGTCGTCACCTGCACGGTCACGTCGCCGAGGTCGGGGTAGGCCTCCACCGTCATCTGCGTCCACGACCACGCGCCGAACAGCACCAGCGCGATCGACATCGCCCAGGCCAGGTGCCTGCGGCGAAAGAACTGGGTGATGATGAGATTAATCATTCAGCAGCACACCGCCACGCACCACCACGCGCTCGCCCGCGGCCAGGCCGCTGCGGATGCGCACCCGGTCGCCGTCTTCGCGGCCCAGCTCGACCATGCGGCGCACGAAAGTCCAGGGCTGCGCTTCGACGAACACGCTCACGCTGTCGTTGTTCATCAGCAGGGCCGAGGCCGGCACCTGCGGCTGCGTGCCCTGCGGCACGCCGAGCACGGCGGTGGCGTACATGTTGGGCTTGAACAGCCCCTGGGGGTTGGCGAACACGATGCGTGCCTTGGCACGGCGCGTGTCGGCGTCGAGCACCGCGCTCACGAAACCGATCTTGCCGCTGAAGCTGCGGCCCGGGTAGGCGGCCAGCGTGACCACCGCGTTCTGCCCGGCGGCCACAGCGCCCACCACGCTCTCGGGCACGTTGACCGTGACCCAGACCGCGTCGAGGTTGGCCACCGTCATCAGCACCGCGTTGGCGTCGTTCAGGTTGGCGCCCGGCGCGGCGTTCAGCGTCGTCACCGTGCCCGACAGGGGCGCGACCACCTTCAGCACCTGGCCGGCCTGCGCGCCGCTGCCGTCCGCGCCCAGGCTGCGCAGCCGGGTCTCGCTGCGGCGCAGTTCGGCGCTTTGCTGCGCGACGGCGCTTTGCGCGGCCTCCACGTCCTTCATCGCGTTCGAGCCGGCTTCGTTGACGCCGCGCGCGCGCACCAGGGCGCGCTGCGCCAGGTCGAGCGCGTCGCGCGCCTTCTGCGCGTCGGACACGGCCTGCGCCAGGTCGGGCGAGCCGATGGTCGCGAGCACCTGGCCGCGCTTGACGGTATCGCCCAGGCGCACTTTCAGCTCGAGCAGCTTGCCGGTCAGCGGCGGCAGGATGTTGACGGTGCTGGCCGGGTTGGCTTCCACCGTGGCGGGCAGGCTGACGTCGTGCGGGGCGCTTTCCTCGGCGACCGTGGCCACCAGCAGGCGCTCGCGCAGCGGCGAGCCGGCGGGCACGGTCAGCCGGTTGCCCTGGCGCACCAGCAACGGTGCCGGCGCGGCGGCGGCCACCGTGGCGGCATGGGCGACGCTGCCGTTAAGGGTGTCCACGCACAGCGCGGCGCACAGCAGCACGCCGAAGAAAATTCGGGCGGGGGTGATCTGGTACAGGGATTTCTTCTTCATCTCAGGGCATCCGTGGGGCCGGACGCACTGCGCACGGAATCCCTTTCCATGCCCTTGACCCGCCCCGTCACCCCGAAGGAGGGTACGAAAGCACGACTGAAGAAGCTCCCAAGAAATCCTGAAGTTCTCTTCAGGATCTTCAGAATCGGTGGGCTCGCGTCAGGTTGGCGCGGCATGATCCACGCCGATGAGAATTCTGTTGATCGAAGACGACCGCAAGGCCGCGCGGCTGCTGGCGCGGGGGCTGCAGGAAGAGGGCTTCGTGGTCGACGTGGTGCACACGGCCGAGGAGGGCGACGAAGAAGCCTTCGTCACCGCCTACGACCTGATCGTGCTCGACTGGATGCTGCCCGGCAAGGACGGCCTCACGCTGTGCCGCGACCTGCGCCAGCGCGGCTGCAAGACGCCGGTGATGATGCTCACCGCCCGCGACGCCCTGAGCGACCGCGTCACCGGCCTGAACACCGGCGCCGACGACTACCTGACCAAGCCCTTTGCCTTCGACGAGCTGCTGGCGCGCGTGCGCGCCTTGCTGCGCCGCTCCGAGATCATGCGGCCGGTGGTGCTGTCGGTGGCCGACCTGAGCCTGGACCCGCACAGCCAGCGCACGGTGCGCGGCGGCAGCGTGCTGGAGCTGACGCACAAGGAGTTCGCGATCCTGCAGATCCTGATGCGCCATGCCGGCGAGGTGGTGAGCCGCTCGCGGCTGGCCGAGCAGGTGTGGAAGGACGACCTGATCGCCATCGACAACCTGATCGACGTGCACATCAGCAACCTGCGCCGCAAGGTCGACGCGCCGCCGGCGCCGCCGCTGATCCAGACCGTGCGCGGGCGGGGCTTCCGGCTGGCGCCGGCCGATGACGGCGGCAACGGTGTGAACGGCGTGAATGGTGTTCACAACGGCCATGCTTAGCTTTCGCAAGCGGCTGGCGCTGGCCCACGTCAGCGTGATCGTGGTGGTGATGACCATTGCCGCCTTCGGCTCGTACTTCGTGTTCTCGCGCAACGTGCACGGCGAGCTCGACGCGGCGCTGCTCGCGCTGGCCGAGACCGAAATGGGCATGCTGCTGTCGGCGGGGTCGGGCGACACGGTCATCGTGCACGAGGCGCCGCCCGGTCCCGGCGCGCCGTCGTTCGTGCGGCTGGACCGGCTGGTGCAGATCGTCGATGCCGACGGGCGCGTGCTGGCACGCAGCAGCAACCTCGGCGAGGCGCAGCTGCCCATTCCGCCCGTGCTGCGCGAGCGGCTGGCGGCCGGCGAGACCGTGTTCGAAACGCTCAACGGCTTCGGCGAGGAACCGACCCGCATGGTGTCGGTGCCCGTGCCGGGCCGGGCCTCGCTCCTGGCGGTGCAGGTCGCGGGCTCGCTGGACGACGTCAACCGCACCGTGGGCATGGCCAGCGTGCTCTTCCTGATCCTGGGCGGCGCGCTGCTGCTGGCGCTGGGGGCGGCGGGCGCGCTGATCACGCGGCGGGCCTTCGGCGCCATTGCCGACGTGGTGCAGCAAGCCCGGCGCATCGGCGACGCGAACCTGGGCGAGCGCCTGCCGCACCCGGGCACGCGCGACGAGATCGGCCGGCTCGTCGACACGCTCAACGACATGCTGGTCCGCATCGAGCGGGGCATGGAGGCGCAGCGCCGCTTCACTTCCGACGCGTCGCACGAGCTGCGCTCGCCGCTGTCGCGGCTGCGCACCGAACTCGAACTGGCCTTGCGACGGCCGCGCGAGCCCGCGACCTACGTGGAAACGCTGCGCTCGTCGCTGGAAGAGGTGGAGTCGCTGACCTTGCTGGTCGAGGAGCTGCTGGTGCTGGCGCGCATCGACGCCGGGCAGGAGCGCGACGCGGCCGAGACCGTGTCGCTCAACACGCTGGCCGAAGACGCGGTGCGCCGCGTCGAGCCGATGGCCAGGGAGCGCCGGCTGTCGCTGGTGCTGGAGCCCGCGCCACCCGTGGCCGCGCGGGTGGCACGGGGCGCGGCGAGCCTGGCGCTGGCCAACCTGCTGGACAACGCGCTGAAGTTCTCGCCGCCCGGCACGGTGGTGAACGTGAGCGTGCGCGCCGACGCGGAGGCCGACGAGGCCATCGTCAGCGTGTCGGACCACGGGCCCGGCATTCGCGGCGACGAACTCCCGCACCTGTTCGAGCGCTTCTATCGCGGGGCCACGGCGCGCTCGGACGAGAAGACGCCGGGCCTCGGGCTGGGGTTGGCGTTGTCGCAGGCGGTGGTGCATGCGCATGGGGGGCGGATTCAGGCGGCGAATGAAGCGGGGGGCGGGGCGCGCTTCGACATGCGGTTGCCGTTGGCGCGCTGAGCGTTGAGCCCGGTGGGCAAACCCTGAGCGCCGTGGCGCGCGGCGCTTCGAGAATGGCCCGGTCCGCTCCGGACCCAAGAACAAAGAGGGCCTCCACCACCATGCCGCACGCCACGCTGTCCCGCCGCCGCTTCACACTCGCCACGGCCGCCGCAAGCCTCGCCTTGCCATCACTTGCACAGCAGGCCGCATGGCCGAACAAGCCGATCCGCGTCGTCGTGCCCTACACGCCGGGCGGCTTCACCGACCAGATGGCGCGGCTCGTGCAGATCGGTCTGCAGACGCGGCTCGGCCAGCCCGTGCTGATCGACAACAAGCCCGGCGCCAACAGCCTGATCGGCGTGGACGCCATCGCCAAGGCGCCGCCCGACGGCAGCACTTTCGGCGTGGTCATCGCGGCCTATGCGGCCAACACCACGCTGTACCCCAAGCTGCCCTACGACCCGCGCAAGGACCTGGCCGGCGTGTCGCTGATGGGCGTGTCGCCGCTGCTGGCGGCGGTGAACATCGACTCGCCGTTCAAGACGGCGCGCGAGCTCATCGACTACGCGCGTGCCAACCCGGGCAAGGTGAGCTTCGGCTCGTCGGGCAACGGCTCGGCCGCGCACCTGACCACCGAGCTGTGGAAGTCGCTGACGCAGACGTACATGATCCATATCCCCTACCGGGGTGCGGTGCCGGCGCTGACCGACCTGATGGGCGGGCAGATCCAGCTTTTCTTCGACGCGCCCACGGGGCTCATCAACCAGGCGAAAGCGGGCAAGGTACGGCTGATCGGCGTGGCGGGCGACAAGCGGCTGGCCGCCGCGCCCGAGGTGCCGACCTTCATCGAGCAGGGCTTCGCGGGGTTCACGGGCAGCACCTGGGCGGGCATGCTGGCGCCGGCGGCCACGCCGCGCGATGTAGTCAAGCGCATGTCGGAAGAAGTGGCGCGCATCATCAGGAGCGACGACACGCGCGCCAAGCTCGACGCCATGGGCACCATCGCGGCGGGCAGCACGCCCGAGGAGTTCGACGCCTTCATTGCCACGGAGACCACCAAGTGGGGCAAGGTCATCCGCACGGCGGGGGTCAAGGCGGAGTAGGGCGCAGCATCTCCAGGTGCGGAATGCCGTCTTCGTCATAAGGCTCGCCGACCGCATGGAAGCCGAACGACGCATAGAACTTCTGGAGATAGAGCTGCGCCCCGATGCGCAGCGGAGCACCGGGCCACAGCGACTCGGCATACGCAAGGCCGCGCGTCAATAGTTCCTGGCCGAGCCCTCGGTTGCGATGCGCCGGCCCCGTCAACACGCGGCCGATCGAGGCTTCTTCGTACGACACGCCCGGCGGCAGCAGCCGCAGGCAGGCGGCCACCCGATCGCCGTCGAGGGCGTACAGGTGGTGGGCCTGCATGTCCTTGCCGTCGGGGTCGACGTAGATGCAGCGCTGCTGTGCGACGAACACCTCGCTGCGCACCGACAGGATCAGGTACAGGTCACGCGTGCTCAGCGCGTCGAAGCTCTTTTGATGCCATTCCATGGGGCGTGAACATAACAGGCGCGCAGCGACCCGTCGTGATCGGGCACGGACGCTGCTTCCGCTTGCCGCATCCCCTCAACAGCGCCCCTTCATGAAGCACTTCATCGTCGAAATCAAATACCTCGTGCCCCTCGAAAGCATCCAGGAATCCGTGCCGGCACACCGCGCCTATCTGCAATTGGGCTACGACGCCGGCATGCTCCTGTGCTCCGGCCCGAAGGTGCCGGCGACCGGCGGGTTCATGCTGGCTCGCGCCGAGTCGCTTGCCCGGCTCAAGGCCTTCTTTGCCGAAGACCCGTTCCATACCGACGAACTCGCGAGCTTCAGCTTCAGCGAGTTCAACCCGGTGAAGCGGCAGGGCTGGGCGGAGGCTTGGTTCGCGGAGCCTTCGGCCTGATGCGGCGGGGCCGCAAGGCCCTTGCCTACATCGACGCTTCGAGCATCGCCCGGTAGTCGTCGCGCGTGGCCAGCCGGGGGTTGGTCTTGTGGCAATGGTCGGCCATGGCGCCGTCGATGATCTTCTCGAACAGCGCGGGCGTGACGCCCACTTCGGCCAGGCCCTTGGGCAGGCCGAGGCGCGCATTCATGTCGCGAATGGCATCGCCGAGGTCGCCGGCCGAGTCCAGGTGCATGGCCTGCGCCATGCGCTGCAGCCGCTGCTCCTTGCGCACCGATTCAGCGCCCGAGTTGAAGTGGATGACGGCGGGCAGGAAGAGGGCGTTGAGCGTGCCGTGGTGCAGGCGCGGATCGACGCCGCCCAGGCTGTGGCTCAGCGAATGCACGCAGCCCAGGCCCTTCTGGAAGGCCATGGCGCCCTGCATCGACGCGCTCATGAGGTTCAGGCGCGCCTCGCGGTCGCTGCCGTCCTTGGTCGCGCGCTCGATGTGGCCCCAGGCGCGCTCGAGCCCGTCCAGGCCGATGCCGTCGGCCGGCGGGTTGAACGCGGCCGACATGAAGGTTTCCATGCAGTGCGCGATCGCGTCCATGCCTGTGGCGGCCGTGAGCTTGGGCGGCAGGCCGAGCGTGAGCTCGGGGTCGCAGATGGCGGCCTTGGGCATCAGGAACCAGCTGTGGAAACCGAGCTTGCGGTGGTCGTCGACGATCACGATGGCGCCGCGCGCCACCTCGCTGCCCGTGCCGCTGGTGGTGGGCACGGCAATGAGCGGCACCGCGCGCTCGGTGATCTTGGGCGAGCCGCCTTCGATGGTCGCGTAGGTCTTGAGCGGGCCTTCGTGCGTGGCCGCGATGGCCACGCCCTTGGCGCAGTCGATGGCCGAGCCGCCGCCCACGGCGATGAGGCCGTCGCAGCGGCCGCTGCGGTACAGCTCGACGGCCGCGCGCACGGCGGCTTCGGTGGGATTGGAGGGCGTCTGGTCGAACACCGACACCTCGAGATCCGCGATGGCGTCCAGCGCCTTCTGCAGTACGCCCGCCGCGCGCACGCCCGCGTCGGTCACGATCAGCGGGCGGTTGATGCCGATGCGCGCGCATTCGCTGGACAGCAGCTGGATGGCGCCGAATTCGAACTGGATCTGGGTGAGGTATTGGATGAGGGCCATGGGGATGTGTGAACGCTTGGAGCGGTACGATTGCCGACCAGCCAAATCTAACAAGAGCGAACAGTCTTGCACACGAATAAAACCCTTGCCGCTGTCGCACCCGGTACACCTTCCCTTGCTCCCCAGCCTCCCACGCAACCGCCGCTGACCGCGAAGATGGGCAGCGTGGTCGAGCGCATGGCGCGCGCCGGCCACCCCACGCTCGACCAGCTCACGCCCGACGAGGCCAAGGCCTCCTACGAAAAAGGCGCGGGCGTGCTCGAGGTGCCCAAGCCCGAGCTGGCGCGCATCGAGGACTTCAGCATCGCCGCGCGCGACGGCCATGCCATGCCCGCGCGGCTGTATGCGCCGTCGGCCGAGGTGCTGCCGGTGCTCATCTACTTTCATGGCGGCGGCTTCACCGTCGGCAACATCCGCACGCACGACACGCTGTGCCGCGTGCTGAGCCTGAAGAGCGGCTGCGCCGTGGTGTCGGTCGACTACCGGCTCGCGCCCGCGCACAAGTTCCCGACCGCGTCGAACGACGCGTGGGACGCGTTCCAGTTCATCGCCAAGGAGGGCGCGAGCCTGGGCCTGGACCCGTCGCGCCTGGCCGTGGCCGGCGACAGCGCGGGCGGCACGCTGGCGGCCGTGTGCGCCATCATGGCGCGCGACGCGGGCCTGCCGCTGGCGCTGCAATTGCTGATCTACCCCGGCACCGCGGCGCATCAGGACACGGCCTCGCACCTGCGCCACGAACACGGCCCGCTGCTGACGAAGGCGATGATCGACTTCTTCTTTTCGCAGTACGTTCGCACCCCGGCCGACCGCGACGACTGGCGCTTTGCGCCGCTGCTGGCCGACGACGTCGACGGCGTGGCGCCCGCATGGATCGGGCTGGCCGAGTGCGACCCGGTGGTCGACGAAGGCATTGCCTATGCCGACAAGCTGCGCGCCGCGGGCGTGCCGGTCGACCTGGAAATCTACCGGGGCGTGATCCACGAATTCATCAAGATGGGCCGGGCGATTCCGGAGGCGCTGAAGGCGCAGGACGACGCGGCCCGAGCCATCAAGGAAGCACTGACACCATGAGCGACACCGCCACCCAACGCGCGAATTTCCGTTTCTTCCACCGCCTGCGCGTGCGCTGGGCCGAAGTCGACATGCAGAAGATCGTGTTCAACGCGCACTACCTGATGTACTTCGACACCGCCATCGGCGACTACTGGCGCGCGCTGGCGCTGCCGTACGAAGAGGCGATGCATTCGCTGAGCGGCGACCTCTACGTGCGCAAGGCCACGATCGACTTTCGCGCGTCGGCCCGCATGGACGACGTGCTCGATGTCGGCATGCGCTGCGCGCGCATCGGCAATTCGTCGATGGTGTTCGAGGGCGGGCTGTTCCGGCAAGACCAGTTCCTGGTCGGCTGCGAGCTGGTCTATGTGTTCGCCGACCCGTCCACGCAGACCTCCAAGCCGGTGCCCGCCGTGCTGCGCGACACGCTGACCGGCTTCGAGGTCGGCGAGACGATGCGCACGGTGGAAACAGGCGACTGGGCCACGCTGGGCGAAGGCGCGGGCGCGTTGCGACGCGCGGTGTTCGTCGAGGAGCAGAACATTCCCGAATCGCTGGAGTGGGACGAACACGACGCGAGCGTGCTGCACGCGGTGGCGCGCAACCGGCTGGGACAGGTCATTGCCACGGGCCGGCTGCTGCACGCGGAGAACGGTGTCTCGCACATCGGCCGCGTGGCGGTGCATCGCAACATGCGCAGCGGCGGGCACGGCGCCGCGGTGATGAAGGTGCTCGAGGACGCCGCCCGCGCGCGCGGCGACCGCGAGGTGGCGCTGAATGCGCAGCGCAGCGCCGAGGGCTTCTACGCGCGCCTGGGCTACGCGGCGCACGGCGACGGCTTCGAGGAAGCCGGCATCCCGCACATCGAGATGCGCCGCGCGCTGCGCTGAGCGGCGCGCTTTTCTTCTTCAGTAGCGCGGCGGCGGGTCGGGCACGTAGCCGGGGTCGGAACCCGGGAACGGCGACGGGCCCGCCGGGCGCGGCCAGCGCGGTTGCGGCGCCACCGGAATCACGCCGGCCGCGACGAGGTTCTCGCGGCTGTCGTAGCGGATGCGGATCACCTCGTCGGGCGACGACTGCGCGCGCTCGAAGGTGGTCTTGCCGACATACGAGGTCTCGCGGCGGCCATGCGCGGTACCCAGGCTCGGGCTCGGCGCCGATTGGCGCGCCAGGTTGCCCGCGGGGGCTTCGGCGGCCGCATCGGCGCTGGGGGCGGGAGCGGCCTTGGCACGCGCGTCGCCCATGGACGACGATGACGATTCGCTGCGGCGCTCGCGCTCCTGGTATTCGTCGCGGCGCGAATAGGGCGTGATGGGCGGCGGCGGTTCGGGCATGCGCTCGCGGAACATGGCGATGCCGATCACGCCCACGTCGTCGGCCGGCCCGTGCGGCTGGCGTACGAGTTGGCGGCCGCCGAGAACTCGAAGGCCGCGATCTGCGAATCGCTCTTGCGCCAGCCCGTGACGTCGCTGCGCTCGCGCGGGCTGAACACGTAGCCGTTCTGCCCGACACCGGCCGTTTCGCCGGTGACGACGTTGACGCCGTCCACCGACATCACGGCCATGATCCGCTCGCCCATCGCATTGCGCGCCCGGATGGCATAGCGCGCGCCGGGGCGGCCGGCTACCCAGTATTCGCCGCGGTGGCGATACACCGGAAGTTCGGCGCCGGTGCCGCGATCGACCACGCTGATCTGCATCAGGGAGCCGATGCGGCTGGGGGGCGCGTAGCCGCGTTCCTGGCTTTGCGCGCCGCCCGCGAAAAGGGCCATGGCGCTCAGGGCCAGGGTGGTGGAAAAAAGTCTGCGCTGCATGGTGTCTTCCTTGCCGGGAGTTGATCTGTGCAGGCTTCTACGGCGCAGCTTCGGCAACGGGGTTAAGACACGTGCAAAAAAATGGCGCTGCCTTGTGCGACAGCGCCAGGCGCCCGTTCACGGGGCGCGGGAGGTCCGGAAGATCAGATGTCTTCGAGCAGCGGGTACGGCAGCGGCTCGACCGTGAGCGCCGGCCCGTCGACCGCGCCCGCGCGCAGGCCGCCGGCTTCGAGCGCCGCGATCTGCATCGACACCAGCGCCGCCCAGCCGCCGCCCGGCGCGGGCGTGGCCTGCGCCACGGTGCCCACGGGTTGCTCGGCGTCGCCGGCCGCGAACACTTCCTGGCCCACGCTCAGGGGGGCGTCGGCCTGCATGAGGAACGTGCGGCGCTTCAGCGTGCCGCGAAACTGGCTGCGCGCCACCACTTCCTGGCCGGGGTAGCAGCCCTTCTTGAAGTTGACGCCGCCAACCGACTCGTAATTGATCATCTGCGGCACGAAGGCGTCGATCACCGGGGTGGTCAGCGTGACGATGCCGCTGCGCACCTCGCTCCATTGCCACAGGCTGTCGTCGATGGCCGGGCCCGCCGGGGCCGCATGGCCAACCGGGGCGATCCACAGCGCGCGCGGCACGCCGTCGGCCGGGTAGAGCGAGATCGCACTCACGTCGTCGCCCACGGCGGTTCGCTTGCCGGGCGGCAGCGCGGCATCCAGGCCGTTGGCGGTGAGCGCGGTGCCGGCCAGGCCGTAAAGCGCGAACTGCTCGGTGGCGTCGGTCAGCTTGACCTTGGCGCGCAGCACGAACATCGACAGGCGCTTGAGCGTGGCGGCCAGGATGTCGCGGCTGCACACCAGGAGAATCAGCTCCGGTTGCGGCTTGATGCCGATGAAACTCGCGATCACACGGCCCTTGGCGGTGCACAGGGCGGCCAGGCGGGCGTCGGCGGGGCCGAGCAGCGAGAAGTCCTGTGTCAGCTGGCCGTGCAGGAAGCTGGCGGCATCGGGGCCTTCGGCGCGGATCACACCGAGGTGGCCGGACGGGGAGAGGGCGGCGACGCCATTGAGAACGACAGTGGTCATCGCTGAATTATCATGGCCGGGCCTGCTCCTTCGCAGCGGCAGGGACTCCGTCCTTGCGGCGCGCGGGGCCAGCGCCATTTCTTCTTTTTTCTTTCTTCCGTCTTCCCCACATCGGACACGTGCGCAGCTTTTTCCTCACGCTTTTCCTGCTCGCCGCCCTGGCCGCGCTCGCGCTCGGCGGCGCCGGCCTCTGGTGGGTGCACCAGCCGCTCAAGTTGCCGGCGCCCAGCGTCGACCTGTCGGTCGAGCCCGGCACCACGCCGCGCGGCATTGCCCAGGCCGTGGCCGACACGGGCGTCGACGTGCAGCCGCAACTGCTCTACCTGTGGTTTCGCGTTTCGGGGCAAGACCGCCAGATGCGCGCCGGCAGCTACGAGTTGGAACGCGGCGTCACGCCCAAGCTGCTGCTCAACATCCTGGTGCGCGGCGAGGAAGCCACGCGCAGCCTGGTGCTGGTCGAGGGCTGGAACATCCGCCAGGTGCGCGCCGCGCTGGCCAAGGCCGACCAGCTCAAGCCCGACAGCGTGGGCCTGACCGACGAGGCGCTGATGGCCAAGCTCGGCAAGCCGGGCCTGCACCCCGAAGGGCGCTTCTTCCCCGACACCTATACCTACTCGAAGGGCTCGACCGACATCGCCGTGCTGCAGCGCGCCATGCGGGCCATGGACAAGAAGCTGGAGGCCGCCTGGGCCGCCCGCGCCTCCGACTTGCCGCTCAAATCGGCCGATGAGGCGCTTATTTTGGCCAGCATTGTCGAAAAGGAGACAGGCAAGGCCAACGATCGCGCGGAGATCGCGGCCGTCTTCACCAACCGCCTGCGCATCGGCATGCCGCTGCAGACCGACCCGACCGTCATCTACGGCATGGGCACCGCCTTCGACGGCAACCTGCGCAAGAAAGACCTGCAGACCGACACGCCCTGGAACACCTACACGCGCGGCGGCCTGCCGCCCACGCCGATCTCCATGCCCGGCAAGGCCGCGCTGCTGGCGGCGGTGCAGCCGGCGCAAAGCAAATCGCTGTATTTCGTTTCGCGCGGCGACGGCACCAGCCAGTTCAGCAGTTCGCTCGACGACCACAACCGCGCGGTCAACCGCTACCAGCGCGGCGGCGGCGACTCCAAACCCAAGGCGACCCAATGAGTGACCAAGGCCTGTTCCTGACGCTGGAAGGCATCGACGGCGCCGGCAAGTCGAGCCACGTCGACGCGCTGGAAGCCCGCTTCAAGGCGCAGGGCCGCACGGTGGTGCGCACGCGCGAGCCCGGCGGCACGCCGCTGGCCGAAACGCTGCGCGGGCTGATCCTCGAAAAGCCGATGGACCCGCTGACCGAATCGCTGCTGGTGTTCGCGGCGCGGCGCGACCATGTGGTGCAGGTCATCGAGCCGGCGCTGGCGCGCGGCGACGTGGTGCTGTGCGACCGCTTCACCGACGCCACCTTCGCCTACCAGGGCGCGGGGCGCGGCTTCGACGAAGCCGTGCTGTCGACGCTCGAGCAATGGGTGCAGGCGGGGAGGGCGGCGCTGCCCGCGTCCGCGCTGCTGCAGCCGCACATCACGCTGTGGTTCGACCTGCGCCCGAGATCGCCGCGCAGCGGCTGGCCGGCGCGCGTGTGCCCGACAAGTTCGAGGCCCAGCCGGTCGAGTTCTTCCGCCGCGTGGCGCAGGGCTACGCGGCCCGCGCCGCGGCCGACGCCAAGCGCTTCGTGCGCATCGAGGCCAGCCAGGCGCGCGACCAGGTCTGGCAGCAGGTCGAGACGGCGCTGGTGGCGCGCGGCGTGCTGTCGCCGTTGGGCGGGGCTTCGCGATGAGCGCGCCGGCACTGTCCCCTTGGCTGAGCCGCCCGCTGACCGAACTGCTGCGCCAGCGCGGCCACGCATGGCTGCTGCAAGGCCCGTCGGGCATCGGTCAGTACGAACTGGCGCTGGCGTTGGCCTCGGCCTGGCTGTGCGAACAGCCGACGCCGGAAGGCACCGCCTGCGGCCATTGCGCGAGTTGCCACGCCATCGAGGTCCGCACCCACGCCGACCTGTGCGTGCTGATGCCCGAGGTCGCGATGATGGAGCTGGGCTGGGCGCTCGACGAAAAGGCCCAGGCCGACATCGACGACAAGAAGCGCAAGGCCAGCCGCGAGATCCGCGTCGAGGCGATGCGCGACGCGGTCGGCTTTGCCCAGCGCACCAGTGCGCGCGGGCGCGGCAAGGTGGTGCTGGTGTATCCGGCCGAGCGCATGAACAACATCACCGCCAATGCGCTGCTGAAGACGCTCGAAGAGCCCGTCGGCGACGTGCGCTTCGTGCTCGCCACCGAGGCCGCGTGGCAGTTGCTGCCGACCATTCGCAGCCGCTGCCTGGGTTTCACGCTGCCATGGCTGAAACGGCCGAGCCGAGGCCTGGCTGGCCGCGCAGGACGTG
>NZ_MOWM01000113.1 GCF_016082275.1 Variovorax sp. E3 | reverse complement strand
CGCAGCAGCGCACGCCCGGCACCGCCGCCGCGCGCGTCGCCAGCGGGCCGGCACTGGCCATGGCACTGAGCGGCGGCCTCGTGCGCGACCTGATCGACACCATCCACACCCACCGCCAGTACCTGAGCGAAATCGACGGCCTGATCGGCGACGGCGACCACGGCATCAACATGAACAAGGGCTTCGCCGGCTGCGGCACGCGGCTCGACCGGCTCGGCGGCACCGAAGAGCTGAACCTGCCGAAGGCGCTGGAGCAGCTGTCGCAATCGCTGATGGACGACATCGGCGGCTCGATGGGGCCGCTGTACGGCAACTTCTTCATGGGCTTCGTCACCACGCTGGAGCCGCATCCGCAACTCGACGCCGCGCTGTTCGGCGACGCGCTGGCGCTGGCCGTGGCCAACGTGCAGGGCATGGGCAACGCGCAGGTGGGCGACAAGACGCTGGTCGACACGCTGGTGCCCGCGCGCGACGCCTACCTGGCCGCCGTGGCCGGTGGCCAGGGCTTCTCGCAGGCGCTGGACGCCATGCGCGACGCGGCCGAGGCGGGAAAGGATTCGACCAAGGACCTGCAGGCGCGCATCGGCCGTTCGGCACGGCTGGGGCCGCGCTCCATCGGCGTGCTCGACGCCGGCGCCACCTCGTGCTTTCTGATCCTGCAGTCGATGGCGCGCTCGCTGCAGCGCCAGCTGGCGGCCTGACGCTGCCCCTTTCTCCTCTCATTTCACCCCGCACAAGGAAAGCAATGCGCAACATCGAAGCAGTCGTGTTCGACATGGACGGCATCCTGATCGACTCCGAAGTGATCTGGCGCCTGGTGCGCGAAGAGTTCTGCGCCGACAACGGCATGACCTGGAGCGCCGAAGACCAGGAGTCGACCATGGGCTGCAACACCGCGATGTGGTCGCGCCTCATGGTCGAGCGGCTGCGGCTGCGCGAGCGGCTCGGCATGGACGAAGCCGCCGTCGCCAAGGAAATCAAGGCCCGCCTGCTGCGCAAGTACGAAGCCCGGCTGCCCGAGCGCGAGGGCGCCATTGCCGCCGTGCACCGCGCCGCCGCCCGCTACAAGGTGGCGCTCGCCTCGGGCTCGCCCAACGAGATCGCGGGCCACGTCATGAAGGTCACCGGCCTGGACAAGGTGTTTCTGGCTGCCACCTACGGCGACGACGTGGTGCACGGCAAGCCCGCGCCCGACATCTACCTCGACGTGCTGAAGAAGATCGGCGTGGCGCCTGACAACGCCGTGGGCGTGGAAGACTCGGGCAACGGCATCCGCTCGCTCAAGGCCGCGGGCATGGGCATCATCGCCGCGCCGGGGCCCGAGTTTCCGCTGACGCCCGACGTGCTGGCGCTGGCCGACCGGCGCATCGACGCAATGGCCGAGTTCAGCGTGGAGATGGTCGAGGACATCGGCCGCGCGCGCCGGCCGGCGCAAGGCCGCTAGAACAGGTTGCCCTGCCCCACCGCCCCCGGCGGGCGAAAGGCGGTGATGTCCAGCGGAATGCGCTCGCGGTTGAAGCCCAGGCGGTTTGTCGCCTTCTGGAAGCGCTGGTGGATCAGGTCGGCCCACAGGCCCGAGCCCTTCATGCGCGTGGCGAAGTCGGCGTCGTAGTCCTTGCCGCCGCGCATCTCGTGGATGCGCGCCATGATGCGGTCGGCGCGCTGCGGGTAGTGCAGCGCCAGCCACTCCTTGAACAGCGGCGCCACCTCCCACGGCAGCCGCACCACCGTGTAGAAGGCGCTGCGCGCGCCGGCTTCCCAGGCCGCTTCGAGCACCTGCTCCATGTCTTCGGTGACGAAGGGAATCTGCGGCGCCACGCTCACGCCCACCGGCACGCCCGCCTCGGCCAGCGTGCGAATGGCGCGCAGCCGGCGGTGCGGCGCGGCGGCGCGCGGCTCCAGCTTGCGGGCCAGTTCGCCGTCCAGCGTGGTCACGGTGATGTACACGGCCGCGAGGCGATCGGCCGCCATGGGCGCGATCAGGTCGAGGTCGCGCTCGATGGCGCTGGACTTGGTGACCAGCGCGAACGGGTGCCGCGTTTCCTTCAGCAGCTCGATGATGGAGCGCGTGATCCGCAGCTCGCGCTCGATGGGCTGGTAGCAGTCGGTCGCGGTGCCGATGGCGATGTAGCTGGGCTTGTAGCTCTTGCGCCCGAGCTCGGCGCGCAGCACCTCGACGGCGTTGCGCTTGGCGATGAGCTTGGTCTCGAAGTCGAGCCCCGGCGAGAGGTTCAGGTAGCTGTGCGTGGGCCGCGCAAAGCAGTAGATGCAGCCATGCTCGCAGCCCCGGTACGGGTTGAGCGAGCGGTCGAAGTAGATGTCGGGCGACTCGTTCTCGGTGAGCACCGACTTCACGTCTTCGAAGCGCACCTCGGTGGCGAGGGGCAGCAACTCTTCAGCCTCGGCCACGCCTTCTTCGAGCGTGCCCCAGCCGTCGTCGAAGGCGTTGCGCTCGTCTTTGGAGAAACGGTGCGCGAGCTGCGTGGCCGCGCCGCGGCCCTTGATGGCATGGATGGGAATGCGGGCTGCGGGCATGGCAAATCCTCGGATCGAATGACTGTATGTTTATACAGTATTTCACTGTTTCACCCGGGATGCCGGCTTTTTACATTTCTCTATTGACAGAAATTTCGCAAATCCTAAACTCGACGCCATGGAACTCACCGACATTCAACGCAAGTTCGTCCTGCACTGGGGCGAAATGGGATCCATGTGGGGCGTCAACCGCACGGTGTCGCAAATCCACGCCTTGCTCTTCGCCCACGGCAAACCGATGCATGCCGAAGAGCTGTCAGAAACGCTGGGCGTGGCCCGCTCCAACGTCAGCAACAGCCTGAAGGAGCTGCAGTCCTGGAACCTCGTGCGCGTGACCCACACGCTGGGCGACCGGCGCGACTACTTCGAGACCAGCGTCGACGTGTGGGAGCTGTTTCGCACCGTGGTGCGCGAGCGCAAGGAGCGCGAGTTCGACCCCACCGTGCGCGTGCTGCGCGAGCTGGTGTCGAGCCCCGACTTCCAGAAGGAGCCGGCCGATGCGCAAGACCGCATCCGCTCCACCATGGAGCTGATGGACAAGCTCGCCACCTGGGCCGACGAAATGCTGCGGCTGTCGCCCGGCACGCTCGACAAGGTGCTGACGCTGGGCGCCAGCGTGCAGAAGTTCGTGCGCGGCGACGCGGCGGCCTCCTCCAAAAATGACAAGGGTGGCAAGGACGAAGATCCCGACGCCCACCACGCCAGCCTGCCGATGATCTGAGCCTCCCCTTTTTTGCTCTTCAATTTCTGTTTCAACAGAAATATCGATAACCAAGGATGCCATGAGCCCCGCCGCCCTCCCCGCCTATCCGCTGACCGTGTACTTCGACGCGACCTGCGCGATCTGCTCGGCCGAAATGGGCAGCCTCAAGGCGCGCGATGCGGCCGGGCGCCTGCACATGGTCGACTGCTCGCCGCCCGCATTCAGCGGCGGCCCCGCGCCGCGCGACGCGCTGATGGCCGCCATCCACGTGACCGACGCCGAAGGCCGGGTGTTCGTCGGCGTGCCCGCCATCCGCCATTGCCGCACGGCGGTCGGCCTGTCCAGCGGCAGCCGCCTGTTCGCGCTGCCTTTCGTCGCGCCGCTGGCCGACCGCGCCTACGCCGTGCTCGCGCGCAACCGCTACCGCATTCCGCGCTGGCTGGCCGCGCGGCTGGCGGGGCGCGTCGCGCCTTCGTGCGACGACGGCCACTGCCGCCTCTGATCGCCCGCAGCCCACCAGACCACCACGCGAGGGAATCGCCATGACCACCGTTCTCCAGCCCGAGCTCCACATGCCCGCAAGCCCCGCCGGCGCCCCCGTCACGCCCGAGGACACGCAGCGCTACTTCACCGAAGTCGCGCTCGACTACAGCGCCTGGAGCCCCAGCTACAACATGCACTTCGGCTTCTGGCGCGCGGGCCTGAACCCGCTGCGGCGCGAGGGCATGCTGGTCGAGATGAACCGCGTGATCGGCCGCGCGCTGCGGCTCGGCAACGCGCAGCCCGACGGCAACGCGCCGCGCCGCTGCGTGATCGACCTGGGCTGCGGCGCCGGCGCCACCGCGCGCACGCTGGTCGGCGACGACCCTTCGCTGTACGCCATCACCGTGACCAACGTGCCCGTGCAGAACCGCATCGCCGCCAGGCTCGACGCCGCCGCGGGCGTGGCCGACCGCATGGCGCACCTGGAGGCCGACTACACCCGCACCGGCCTGCCCGCCGCGCAAGCCGACGGCGCCTGGGCGGTGGAAAGCGCCTGCTATGCCGACGGCACCGCCAAGGCGGCTTTCGTGCGCGAGGCCGCGCGGCTGCTCAAGCCCGGCGCGCGGCTGGCGATGGTCGACGGCTTCCTGCTGCGCCGCGAACCCGGGCGCATCGCCGGCTGGCTGCACCGCCTGTGGGCCGACAGCTGGGCCGTGCCCACGCTGGCCGTGCGCGACGACTTCGTTGCCGCGCTGCGCGAGCACGGCTTCGAGGACATCGAGGTGAAGTCGCTGCGCTGGCGCGTGGCGCCCAGCGCGCTGCACATTCCGGTGCTGGCCACGCGCTTCGCGCTGGCCGAACTGTGGAAGGCGCGCGGCAGGCTCGGCCCGTGGCGGCGCAAGCACATCGTGGCCAGCTACTGCGCATTGGCGCTGGGCATGTTCTGGCGCGACTTCGACTACTGCATGGTGACGGCCACGCGCCGCGCCGACTGAACACAACAACACACCGAGGAGAAGAGGTCCTTCCATGCGCACCGACCCCGAAGAAAGCAGGCTGGCCGAGCTGGCCCCCACCGCATCGACCGCGAGCGACAGCGCCCCGCCCAAGCCCGTGCGCGGCATGCCCTTCGGCTGGTTCTGGCCCATGGCCATCGGCGCGGCCATCGCGCTGGTGCTGCGGCTGGTCTTCAGCAGCGGGTCGGGCAAGCCCTACTCGGCCATGCTGGGTTCGTTCGTCTACTTCGCGCCGGCCGTGTGCGGCGCGGTCACGGTGTACATGGCCGAGCGCATCGAGCGGCGCAGCTGGGGCTACTACCTCTGGGCGCCGTGGGTGGCCACCTCGCTGTTCGTGGGCGGCACGCTGCTGGTGTTCATCGAGGGGCTGATCTGCGCGGCCGTCATCGTGCCGCTGTTCGCGCTCATGGGCAGCGTGGGCGGGCTGGCCATGGGCATCGTGTGCCGCATCACCAACTGGCCCAAGCCCGCGCTCTACAGCTTCGCGGTGCTGCCGCTGGTGCTCGGCGCGGTCGAACCGCAACTGCCCACGCCCGACCAGTTCTCCAGCACCTCGCGCACGCTCTTCATCGCGGCGCCGGCGCAGCGTGTGTGGCACGAACTCAACGACGCACGCGACATCCGCCCCGGCGAAGTCGGCGATGCCTGGGCCTGGCGCATCGGCGTGCCGATGCCGGTGTCGGGCGTGACCGTCGAGACACCCGAGGGCCGCGTGCGCCAGGTGCAGTGGCAGAAGAACGTGCGCTTCGACGAAGTCATCACCGAGTGGCAGCCAGGCCGCGTGCTGAAGTGGCGCTACCGCTTCACGCCCGACTCGTTCCCGGCCGGCGCGCTGGACGACCACGTGATGATCGGCGGCCAGTACTTCGACCTGCGCGACTCCACCTACACCCTGACCCCGCGCGACGGCGGCACCGAGCTGCGCATCGACGTGTCGTGGCGCCTGAGCACGCGCTTCAACTGGTATGCGGACCGGGTCATGACCTTCTTGCTGAACGACGGCGCGGAGCACATCCTGCGCTTCTACAAGGCGCGCAGCGAAGCCCCGGCCCCGGTGGCCACGGCGGCCGGATGACCCCGGTGCAACCCGTCTTCCAGCAGGCGCTGGGCCCGGCGTGGGAGCAGCTCGGCGAGGTCATTCGCCGCCACTACACGATGGCGCCTTTCTCCGACGACCGGGTGTGCGTGCGCGGCGCCATGCGCGAGGTCTGGCACGCGCCGTGGGCCGCGCTGCTGATGCCCTTCGGCCGGCTGTTCGGCGCGCTCGTTCCGCACCAGGGCAGCGACGTGCCGATCGAGGTGCACTACCGCTGCGACCCCGGCAATTCGAACCTCTACTGGGACCGCGTCTTCCACTTCGCCGGCAAGCCGCCCTTCCACTTCCGCTCGCACATGACGCACGACGCGGGGCAAGGCAGCGAGGTCGTCGAGTACGTGCGCTTCGGCATCGGCATGCGGCTGGCCGTGAGCGCGGAAGACGGCGCGCTGGTGTTCCGCGACCGGGGCTACATCTGGCGCGTGGCGGGGCTGCGCATTCCGCTGCCGCTCGGGCTGTTGCTGGGCACCGCCTACGTCGAGGAGCGGCCCGACCCGCACGATGCCGATCACTTCACCATGAAGATGCTGCTGCGCCACCGCTGGTTCGGCGACGTGTTCCGCTACAGCGGGCGATTCTTCCTGGGGTCACAATGAGCACACCATGCCACGCCGCCCCGAAAACCTCTACGCCCAATACCACGCCCATGTCTATTTCGCGCCCGCCACGCTCGCGCAGGCGCGCGCCCTTTGCGAGCGCGCGGGCCACGAACTGATGGTGGTGGTCGGCCGCGTGCACGAGCGACTGGTGGGCCCGCACCCGCACTGGAGCTGCCAGCTCGCGTTCGACGCGGCCGAGTTCGACCAGGTCATCAGCTGGCTCGAAGCCAACCGCGACGGGCTCGACGTGTTCGTGCACGGCGTGACCGGCGACGACTTTGCCGACCACACCGCGCACGCCATGTGGCTGGGCGAGGAAAGCCCGCTCGACCTGCGGATGTTCCGCCACTAGGCCCACCAGGCTCACTAGGCTTCCTCCTCGGCCCCCGCGCCGTGCACCTTGAAGAAGGTCGCGCCTTCCACCTTCTGGCCGATGGCCTTCTCGTAGGCCGCCCGCACGTCGTCGGGCTGACCGGCCTGCCCGAAGAAGTCCTTCAGGTACGGGCCCAGCAACGGGTGCGCGGCCAGTTCCTTGCGCGGCAGGCCGTCGATCATTTCGTCGCGGCAGGCTGAAGGCAGGAACACGTCGCGGTTCTTCTGGGCATCGCGGATCAGCCCCTTGGGTTCGTGCGCCGGATCGGCCTGCATCGCCTCGATCTCCTCGAAGAAGCGGCGGCGCATCATCACGATGCCCTTGTCGCTCTGGCCCAGCTTCTCGCGCGTGCGGTCGGTGATGGCGCCCTGCCCCACCCACACCACGAAGTCCTGGTTGGCCACGTGGCTGGTGATCCAGCGGCCGGTCGCCGGGTCCTTGATCGGGCCGTACCACGAAGGAATGCGCTCCTGCACATAGGGCTCCTGCTCGTTCGGCACGCGGCTGAGCACCCACAGCACGCTCAGCGTGTGGTGGTCGTCGATGGGCACGCGCCATTCGAAGTGGTGGCCCAGGAAGAAGCCGTTGGGCCACAGCGTGACGCGCCCGGTGGTCCACATCACGTTGTCTTCGTTCTCGCCGCCGCGCAGGCGCTTGTAGACGAAGCCGTGCTCGAACTCCTCGAAGGCCAGCTTCAGGTGCGTGGGCACATAAGG
Organism: Variovorax sp. E3; assembly: GCF_016082275.1. Taxonomy (GTDB): domain Bacteria; phylum Pseudomonadota; class Gammaproteobacteria; order Burkholderiales; family Burkholderiaceae_C; genus Variovorax. The sequence goes on along the minus strand of NZ_MOWM01000113.1, from coordinate 17,947 downwards.
GCCTTCGTCGCCTTGCAGCCGCGTGGTCCAGTTGTTGTGCGTCCACTCGAAGTGCACCGGGTCGATGGAGTTTTCCTGGCACTGGAACCAGTTGCACGGAATTTCCGCGAACACCGCCTGCGCAAAGCCGTTCTTGCAGTTGAACAGTTCCCAGTCGGGCAGCAGCGGCGCGGGCTGCGGGCCCATGTAGGCCCACAGCAGGCCGGCTTTTTCCTGGACCGGGTAGGCCTTGATCCTGGTGTTCTTGCGCATGCGCGCGCCGGGGTCCAGCGTTTCCTCGAAGGGCTGGTGAATGCACTGGCCGCTCGGGTCGTACTGCCAGCCGTGGTAGCTGCAGCGCAGGCCGCACTGCTCGACGTAGCCGTAGGACATGTCGGCATTGCGGTGCGGGCAGCGGCGATCGACCAAGCCGTAGTTGCCGCTCAGGTCCTTGTAGAGCACCAGGCCTTCACCCAGGATGCGCAGCGGCTTCACGGCCTTGTCGTCGAACTCGCTCGCGCCGGCAATCGGGTGCCAGTAGCGGCGCAGGTAGTCGCCCATGGGCTTGCCGGGGCCCACTTCGGTCAGCAGGCGGTTCTTTTCTTCGCTCAGCATCATTCGTCTCCTTCGTCTTCAATCGGCGCGGATGCCGAACTCGCGCACCAGCTTGCCGAAGCGCTGGTCGTCGTCGGCGATCTGCCGGGCCAGCACGGCGGGCGCGCCGCCCACGGGCTCGATGCCGAGCGCGGCCATCTTGGCCTGCACGTCGGGCATGCGAAGGATCTCGTTGAAGTGCCTGTTGAGCGCCTGCACCACATCGGGCGGCATCGCCTTGGGGCCGAGCAGGCCCATCCACGCGCTCACGTCCACGTCCTTGTAGCCCAGCTCGATGAAGGTGGGCACCTCGGGCATCAGCTTCGTGCGCTGGCGCTCGGCCACCGCGAGCGGCACCAGCTTGCCCGCCGTGATGTGGCCGGCCACCGCGCCGGGCGTGATCCACCCCACGCTGATGTGGCCGCCCAGCGCGTCGTTCACCACCGGCGCCACGCCGCGGTACGGCGCGTGCGTGGCCGAGATGCCCGCGTCCTTGTTGAGCAGCTCGCCCGCGATGTGCATCGGCGAGCCCGCGCCGGGCGTGCCATAGGTGGTGGTCTTGCCGGCCTTGGCGCCGGCCACGAGCTGCGCCACGCTCTGGATGCCGGTGGCCGGCGCGGTCACCAGCAGCAGCGGGATGTTGCCGGTCTTCACGATGGGCGTGAAATCCTTCACCACGTCGTGCGCCACGCCGGGGCCGGCCTTCAGCACATGCTGCGCAATGGGAAAGGTGCTGGGCGTGAACAGCAGCGTGTAGCCGTCGGCGGGCGCCTTCGCGACCCACACGTTGCCGATCATGCCGCTCGCACCGGGCCGGTTGTCGACCAGCACCGGCTGGCCGACGCGCTGCGAGAGCTTCTCGGCGTAGGTGCGCGCAATGGCGTCGGTGTCGCCGCCCGCGGGGTAGGCGACGACGATGGTGATCGGCTTCGAGGGCCACGCCTGCGCCATGGCCGCGGTGCCCGCCGTAGCGGCGCACAGCGAAAGAATGGCTCCTGCAGCGGCACGGGCCGCGTTTCGGTGGTGAAACATCATGCTCTTTTTCCTTCAGTGGGGACGACGTTGGAGGTCGATCGCACTGTAGGAACGCAGGCCCGGCGCCAGAAGATATAGTTTCACTGAGTGAACCAAATCGACCACGGCCTCAGGGAAAGCACATGTCCGACACCGCCGGCGCGCAGAGCGTGAAATCCATCGACGCGCTGCGCCGCGGGCTCGACGTGATGCTGGCCATCCAGCGTTCTTCGGCGGTCACGCTGCAGGAGCTGCACCGCCAGACCGGCCTGCCCAAGGCCACGCTGCTGCGCATCCTCAAGACCTTGCAGCACGCGGGCTGGGTCGAGCGCAGCGAGGTCGACAAGCGCTACGTACCCACATCGGCCACCGGCCAGTCGGGCCCGGTGGTGGCATGGCGCACGCGCCTGTCCGCGCTGGCGGCCACCGCGCGCGCCACCGTGCAGCGCGTGGTGCCGTGGCCCATCGACCTGGGCGTGCGCGACGGCACGGCCATGCTCATCCTGGACACCGACCGGCCGCGCAACGGCCTGGCCGTGAACTACCGCGCGCTGGGCTTTCGCCCGCCGATGCTGCTGTCTTCGCTGGGCCGCTGCTATCTCTCGTTCTGCCCGGAAGAAGAGCGGCGCGAAATCCTGGCGGCGCTGGCGCGTTCGCCCAACGACTTCGATCGCGGCGCGCGACGGCCCGAGAACATCCGGCGCATGGTGGCGCACGCGCGCGACCTCGGCTACGTGGCGCGCGACCCGACCGCCACCAGCCTGGATTCGCCCGACCGCTTCGGCGCGGTGTCGGTGCCGCTGCGGCACGACGGGCGGGTGGTGGGCTGCCTCAGCTGCGCATGGCTGCCCGCGGTGAAGAGCGAGCGCGAGATCGTCTCGGCGCACCTGGGCGACCTGCGGCAGGCCGCGCAGAACATCGAGCGCAAGCTGGCGCAGGCAGGCCTCGGGCCGCCGCCCGCGAACGCATGAGACGCGGGGCTCAGAACTCCGCGTCGAGCTCGTCGATTTCTTCCGGCTCCTGCCTGGCCGCCGTGACCCACTCCTTCATGGCCGGCAGCTCCATCACGCGCTTGCAGTAGGCCGCGCACACGTTGTCGAGCGCCACGTCGTAGCTCAGGAAGCGCGTGACCACGGGCGCGTACATGGCGTCGGCCATGCCCGGCTGCTTGCCGAACAGGAACGGCCCGCCATGGGCCTTGAGGCATTCGCGCCAGATGGCGACGATGCGGTCGATGTCGGCCTGCGCGCGCGACCACACCTTGAAGTTCTTGAAATGGGCCTTGATGTTCATCGGCAGCGCGCCGCGCATCGATGAAAAGCCCGAATGCATCTCGCCGCAGATGGCGCGGCAATGCGCGCGGGCCGCGATGTCGTCGGGCAGCAGACCGGCCTTGGGCTTGATCTCGTGGAGGTATTCGCCGATGGCCAGCGTGTCCCACACCTTCACGCCGCCGTGCTGCAGCGAGGGCACCAGCATCGACGAAGACAGCAGCAGCATCTCGGCCTTCATGGCCGGGTCGTCGGGCGGAATGATCTTCTCGCTGAAGTCCAGACCGGCCAGCCTGCACATCAGCCAGCCGCGCAGCGCCCACGCGCCGTAGTTCTTGCTGCTGATGGTGAGAACGGGTTTGGCCATCTTGAAGCTCCTTGGGCGTTGCCCCGTTGCGTGCAAGCCCCATGCCACCCGGCTGGCCCGCAACTTGCCTGCATCAAAGCCATGCTGTACCGGGCCTACCAGAACCAAGCCGACCTGCTCTCACCGGCAAGGCTCGCGGCGCAGTACCTGGGCCAGGCCCTCTGGAAAGACGGCACCGAGCGCACCATCCTGCGGCGCATGGCCGCGCAGTTCGAGGTGTTCTCGCGCATGCGCCTCACGCACACGCGGCCGCCCTACGGCATTGCCAGCGTGCCGGTGGGCGGCGCCGAGGTGGCCGTGCACGAAGAAAAAGCACTGGTCTCGCCCTTCGGCACGCTGCTGCATTTCCGCAAGGACACCCCAGCCGTGCACCCGCCCGTGCTGCTGGTTGCACCACTGTCGGGCCATTTCGCGACCTTGCTGCGCGAAACCGTGCGCACGCTGCTGCGCGACCACGACGTGTACCTGACCGACTGGCACAACGCGCGCGACGTGCCGCTGTGGCATGGCGGCTTCGGCCTGGACGACTACACCTTGCAGCTCATGCGCTTCCTGGAGGCCGTGGGCCCCGGCGTGCACATGGTCGCGGTCTGCCAGCCCTGCGTGGCCGCGCTGGCCGCCACGGCGCTGATGGCCGAGGACGACAACCCCGCCACGCCGCGCAGCCTCACGCTGATGGCCGGGCCGGTCGACTGCCGCATCAACCCCACGGGCGTGAACACGCTGGCCACCAGCAAGCCCATCGAATGGTTCCGGCGCAACCTCATCAGCCACGTGCCGTGGCCGCACGCGGGCGCCATGCGGCGCGTGTACCCGGGCTTCCTGCAGCTGTCGGCCTTCATGAGCATGAACCCGGAGCGCCACAAGAAGCAGTTCCAGGACATGGTCACCCACCTGGTCGAGGGCGACCTCGAGAAGGCCCGCACCATCGGCAGCTTCTACGACGAGTACCTGGCCGTGAACGACCTGCCGGCCGAGTTCTACCTGGAGACGGTGGAGCGCGTGTTCCAGACCTACGACCTGCCGCGCGGCAAGCTCACCGTGGGCGACCGCACCGTGAACCCCGCCGCCATCCGCCGCACCGCGCTGCTCACGGTCGAGGGCGAGCGCGACGACATCTGCGCCGTGGGCCAGACGGTGGCGGCGCAAGACCTGTGCACCGGCATCCGGCCCTACCTCAAGGCGCACCACCTGCAGGCCGGCGTGGGGCACTACGGCGTGTTCAGCGGCAGCAAGTGGAACGCGCAGATCTACCCGCGCGTGCGCGAAACCATCCACGCCGCGGCCGAGCTGAACGGCTGACGGGGCCCGCGCAATCTGGCAAAGGCCGTGAGGCCTTTGTTTGCCCTGGCGCGCGGGGCTTCCTACACTCGGGGCCCATGCAACGCCAGGCTTTCATCCGCAGCACGCCGCGCGCAGTCTTCACTGCGCGGTCGGCTGCAGGGTCGCACCCGACCCTCGCAGATCTCTGAGCCCGGCGGTCAGCCTCTTCCCCTTCCCTTCAGCACCTTTCATCGACCGCCGGCCCCCGCCCCGCGCGGTAGCGCGCCCGTCCGGGCGCGTCGCGCTTTCCCCAGCTGATTCATTCGCCTGCACCGCCGCCCTGCTGCAGCGGCGGCCGGCCTTGCCATGCGGAAAGAACACTGACGATGAATATCCAATCGATCCTGGCGGTGACGGACCTGTCGGCGCACGGCCTGCGCACGGTCGTGCGCGCCGCTTCCATCGCGGCGGTGCACGGCGCGCTGCTGAAGATCATGTACGCGCCCGCGGCCTTCGCGGGCCCGGCCGAGCCCGATGCGGCACGAGGCCTGGGCGCGGTGTGCCTCGAGGTGGCCGAGCGCTTCGGCATCCTCGTGAAGAAAGTCGACGACACGCGCGGGCGCCTCGACGCGCCGCGCAGGAGGCACGCTGGTGCGACCTCGTGGTGATCGGCGACGAGCCCGACCGCTCGGTGTCGGCCTTCTTCCACGGCCAGCCCGCCGAACAGCTGCTGCGCGCCGCGCAGCGGCCGGTGCTGGTGGCGCGGCTCGACGCGCTCGCGGGCCAGGGCTACGGCCGCATCCTCGTGGCGGTCGACCTCATGACCGAGTCGCGGCCCCTGGTCGACCTGGCCTGCGCGTTCGACGGCGTGGCCGACATCGAGCTGTTCCACGCCTTCAACGCCATGCACGAAGGCAAGCTGCGCTACGCGGACGTGTCGGCGCACATCATCGACGCCTACCGGCACGCCTGCGCCCGCCATGCGCGCGAACGCATGCTGTGGCTGTCCGACGCATCGAGCGCGCGGCGCAACCGCGTGGTGTCGTCGATCGGTCGCGGCGACCCGGCGCGACAGGCCGCCGTCCAGCAGCAGTACAGCAAGGCCGACCTGCTGGTGGTCGGCAAGCGCAGGCGCTCGGCGCCGATGGACTTCCTGTTCGGCAGCGTGGCGCTGCGCGTGCTGCGCTGGTCCACGGGCGACGTGCTCGTGGTGCCGCACGCCGCGCTGGCGGGATGGCAAGCGCAGCGCACGGCGGCGCTGGCCCAACGGAGCGCGGCATGACGCCGGCTTTGCCCTTCTTCCCTGTGCTGCCGCGCTGGCTCCTCGGACTGGCCGAGCTGCGCATCGACGTCGATCCGCGCAAGGCCAAGCCCGCCGACACGCTCGTGCCGGTGCGCGAACGCATGCGCGCCATGGGCGACCGGCTGCAGGGCATGCCGCACCTGGCACTCGGCGACCCCGGCCTGCGCGCGCGCTTTCGCGAGGCCGACGGCGAGCTGTACGTCTACATCGAGGACCTGCGCAGCGACACCCTGGTCGGCTACACCGTGTTCAACCGCCTGATCGAGCTGAGCCGCCACGCCGACCGCCACATCCGCGCGCCGCACTCGCAGTACGACCCGGCCTGGCAGCGGCGCGGGCTGGCCTCGGCCGTGTACCGCTGGGCGCTGGACCAGGGCATGTGCCTCATGAGCGGCGCGCGGCAGTCGCCGGGCGCGCATGCGCTCTGGCAGCGCCTGTCGCGCCATTACGAGGCGGGCTTCGTCGACCTGCAACGCAAGCAGCTGCGCTACCTGGGCCATGAGGTCGAGAGCGACACGCTCGCCGAGCTGCACACGCGCATGTTCCTGCTCGGCGACGGCTGGACGCTGGCGCGCTTCCGGCAGGAAACGCGCATGACGGCGACCTAGCGCCGCGCGCGCGGCGCCTTGCTCACGCGCCGCACCGACGCCTCGCCGGCCTGCGGCAGCCTGTCGCGCAGGAACGCGATGAGCTCCTGCGCCACCACGTTGCGCATCGGCCCCGGCAAATAGGCCAGCACCACGCGGCGCTCGACGCGCGGCTTCAGCAGCGGCACCACCACCAGCTCGGGGTCGCGCAGCGACGAGGTGTACAGGCGCGGCATCAAGCCCAGCGCCTGGCCGCTGCGCACCAGCGCGTAGAGCGTTTCGGAATAGCTCACGCGGTACGGCTCCGCGCCCTGCGCGAACTGCGCGCGCGCCGGGTTGCCCAGCGCGGGCATGCTGCCGCTTTCGAACAGCACCAGCCGCTCCTTGCCGATGGCCTCCCAGTGGGCATCGCCGGCCGCCGCCAGGGCGTGGTCGCGCCGCACCACCAGCACCAGCGGGTCGCGGAACAGGTCGATGCAGGTCAGCCCGCCGGGCGGCTCGGTGATGGCCGCAACGGCCATGTCGATCTGCCCGCTGCGCAACTCGGCCAGCAGCGTGTTCGACGGGGCGTCGCGCCAAGACAGCTCGACCTCGCGCGGCCCGGTGGCCAGGAACTCGCCGGCGGCCGCCGCCACGCGCGCGCTGGCCGAAGGAATGACGCCCACGCGCACGAAGGCCCGGCCGCGCTGCACCGTGCTCTCGATGTCGCGCAGCGCCACGTCGAAGGTGTTGACCAGGAAGTCGGTGCGCGCCAGCACCTCGGCGCCCACGGGCGTGAGCTCCAGCCGGTGCGTGGAGCGGGTCAGCAGCTCGGCGCCGAGCAGCTTTTCCATCTGCTTGATGGCGTTGCTCAGGGCCGGCTGGGTGATGGACAGGCGCCGCGCCGCGCGGCCGAACTGGCCTTCTTCCACCAGCACGGAGAAGAACTGCAGCTGGCGCAGCGTGAGCGCACGCAGGGGCAAGGCGGCCATGGGCGTATCCCCGGTTATTGATTCAGTGAATTAAATTATAGAAATTCAAAATTTTCTTTATGGCGGGGCAATTACTAGACTGGTCAGCATGACCAGCCCCACCCCTGCCCCCTTCACGCTGGAAGCGATGCTGCGCGCCATGCCCAAGGCCGAGCTGCACTGCCACCTGTTCGGCACGGTGCGCCACGAAACCTTCAAGCAGCTCAACCTGCGCGCCGGCGCGCCGCTGGCGGCCGACGAGATCGAAGGCTTCTACACGCGCGGCGAAAAGCCGGTCGGCGTGCTGCGCGTGCTGCGCGCGCTCGACGCCCAGCTGGTGCGCGGCGCCGGCGACCTCTACCAGCTCACGCTCGAGTACCTGCAGGACGCGGCCTCGCACAACGTGCGCTATGCCGAGTTCTTCTGGAACCCCACCGGCACGGTGCATGAGTCGGGCATTGCCTACCCGCTGGCGCAATCGGCCATCGTGCGCGCCATCCACGACGCGCAGCAGGAGTTCGGCATCACCGGCAGGCTCATCGCCGCCATCGACCGCGAGGCCAGCGCGCAGGCGGCGGTGGAAATGGTCGAGTGGGTCAAGGCGAACCGCTGCGACGAGGTGATCGGCATCGGCATCGACTACCGCGAGAACGACCGCCCGCCTGAGCTGTTCACGCAGGCCTACGCCGACGCGAAGAAGGCGGGCCTGAAGACCACCGCGCACGCCGGCGAGTTCGGCATGCCGTGGACCAACGTGCGCACCGCCGTCGACGTGCTGCAGGTCGACCGCATCGACCACGGCTACACGGTGGTCGACCAGCCCGACTTCGCGCGCCAGTGCGCCGAGCGCGGCCTGATCTTCACCGTGGTGCCCACCAACTCGTATTACCTGCGCACCCTGGCGCCCGAGCGCTGGGCGCTGGACCACCCGATCCGCCGCATGCCGGGCCTGGGCCTGCGCATCCACCCCAACACCGACGACCCGACCTTGCACAAGGTCACGCCCACGCAGGCCTGGCTGATGATGGTGCGCGACTTCGGCTTCGGCCTGGACGACCTGCGCGGCTTCATGCACAACGGCCTGGACGGCGCATGGATCGACGACACGCAACGCCGCGAATGGCGCACCCAGTGGAGCGACGCCTTCGACACGCTGCGCGCCCGCCTGGCCGACGAGCCCACCCCCTCTTCAGATCACCAAGGATGAACCCCGCCATGAACACGCCCCGCCGCCTGCTCCTTGCCGCCGCCCTGTGCGCGGCGCTCCCCACTGTGGCCCTCGCGCAGGCGTGGCCCGCGGCCAAGCCCATCACGCTGATCGTGCCCTACACCGCGGGCGGCAGCGTCGACGTGAACGCCCGCCTGGTGGCGCAGCGCCTGGGCGAGCGGCTCAAGCAGTCGGTGGTGATCGAGAACGTGAGCGGCGCGGGCGGCGCCATCGGCGTGGCCAAGGCCGTGAACGCCACGCCCGACGGCTACACGCTGGTGGTCGGGCCCGACAGCGCCATTGCCATCGGCAAGCTGGTGAACCCGACGGCCTTCCGCTTCGACCCGCTGAAAGACCTGGCGCCGGTCGGCCTGCTCAACACCGCGCCGATGGTGCTGGTGGCGCGCCCCGGCCTCGAAGCCCAGACCTTCACCGACTTCGTGAAGCTCGCCAAGGCCAAGCCCGGCAAGTACAACTACGCCACCTCGGGCGTGGGCACGGTGCTGCAACTGGCCATGGAACTGCTGAAGGAGCGCAGCGGCATCTTCGTGACGCACGTGCCCTACCGCGGCGGCGCGCAGATTGCCACCGACGTGATCGGCGACCAGGTCGACCTGGCCATGCTGGTGAGCACCAGCGCCATTCCGCACGTGAACGGCAAGCGGCTGAAGGCGCTGGGCATCACCAGCAACAAGCGGCTGGCCTCGCTGCCCAACGTGCCGACCTTCGACGAGATGCCGGGCCTGAAGGGCTTCGACATGGTGAGCTGGACCGGCATCTTCGCGCCCGCCAAGACGCCGCCGGCGGTGGTCGCGCAGATCAACCACGAGCTGAACGCGGTGCTGCAGGAAGAAGGCGTGCGCTCCAAGCTGATGGAGCAAGGCGCATTGCCGGGCAGCGGCACGCCGGAGTCGTTCGCGAAGTTCGTGCAGGCGGAATACGCGCGCAACCAGAAGATCGTGCAGACCGCCAACATCAAGGAGTGAGGGCGTGACGAAAACGACCTCGCTGTCTCGCCGCGCGCTGCTGGGCGCGTCGGTCGCCGGGCTTGCCGGCATGGCCTTCGCGCAGAGCCCGAGCCCGAGCCCGAGCCCCAGCCCCGCCGAACTGGCGCAAGCCCTGGCCGGCACGCCCGCCACGCGCCTGCCGCCCACGAGCGGCAAGCGCCAGGTCATCATCGACACCGACCCCGGGCAGGACGACGCCATCGCGCTGCTGATGGCCATGGCCGCCCCCGACCGGCTCGACATCAAGGCGCTGACGGTGAGCGTGGGCAACCTGCCGCTGTCGGTGACCGAGAAGAACGCGCGCATCGTGCGCGACTGGGCCCACCGGCCCGACATTCCGGTCTATGCCGGCTACCCGCGCCCGCTGGTGCGCGAGCCCATCTTCGCGGACGACGTGCACGGCAAGAGCGGCATGGAAGGCCCCACGCTGCACGAGCCGCGCGGCCCCCTCATGCCCACGCACGCGGTGCAGTACCTGATCGACACGCTGCGCGCCGCGCCGCCCAGGAGCATCACGCTGGTCGGGCTGGCGCCGCTCACCAACTTCGCGGCCGCGCTCAACGCGGCGCCCGACATCAAGCCCGCCATCGCGGAGATCGTGGTGATGGACGGCGCCTGGGGCGTGGGCGGCAACATCACGCCGGCCGCCACCTTCAACATCTACGCCGATCCCGAGGCCGCGTCGGTCGTGTTCCGCAGCGGCGTGCCGGTGACGGCCATCTCGCACGACGCGGCCCGCCGCGTGCTGCTGACGCCCGAGCGCATCGCGCCCTTCCGCGCCATGGGCAACAACGCCGGCAAGGTGGTGGCGGACATCTTCGACTCGATGATGGCGTACGGCCTGCGCCGGCGCGGCGTGGCGGTGGGGCCGGTGTACGACCCGTGCGTCATCGCCTACCTGCTGCAGCCCGAGCTGTTCAAGGGCGCCAAGGTGAGCGTGGACGTGGAAACGAAGGGGGAGTTCACGACCGGGGCGACAGTGGTCGATTTTCGCGGCTACAACCGCCGCACCCCCAACACGCTGTGGATCAGCGAGGCCGATGCCGAAGGCTTGCACGCGCTGCTGCGCGCGCGGATCGCGCGGCTGCCCTGAGGCGCGGGCCGCCGCGCTGGAGACCGGAGGAACGCGTCAGCCGGTCTTGCTCTCGTCTTCCGCCGGCCAGTCGCGGATGTAGGCCTTGAGCATCTTGTTCTCGAAGTTCTGGCTGTCGACCACGGCCTTGGCCACGTCGTAGAAGCTGATGACGCCCATGAGCATGCGCTTGTCCATCACGGGCATGTAGCGCGCATGGCGCTCCAGCATGATGCGGCGGATTTCGTCGAGGTCGGTCTCCAGCGTGCAGGTGACGGGGGCGTCGTCCATGGCCTTGCGCACGAGCGTGGTGCCGACCTGGCCGCCGTTGTTGACCACGGCCACGATCACTTCGCGGAAGGTGAGCATGCCGACCAGGTCGCCATGCTCCATGACCACCAGCGAACCGATGTCCTTTTCCGCCATGGTGTTGGCGGCCTCTGCCAGCGGATCGTCTGGCGTGATGGTGAAGAGCGTATTGCCCTTGACGCGAAGGATGTCGCTGACTTTCATCGTGTGCTCCTCTCGGGACTCAATCTCGGCTATCTGGTGTATCGGGGCGGGCGTGCCGTTTTTGAATATAGCCCACAATCGACGCCGACCTGAGCGCCCATGTCGCGGACGCATGAATTGCAGACGTAACGGGGCATTGCCAGGAGACAACCGAGAGACACAGAAAGGCCCTCATGCCCGGTTATTCCGACCCCGGTTTCGACACCCTCGCGCTGCACGCCGGCGCCTCGCCCGACCCCGCCACCGGCGCGCGGGCGGTGCCGATCCACCTCACCACGTCGTTCGTCTTCGAGTCGAGCGACCACGCCGCCGCGCTGTTCAACCTGGAGCGCGCGGGCCACGTCTACTCGCGCATCAGCAACCCGACCAACGCGGTGCTGGAGCAGCGCGTGTCGGCGCTCGAGGGCGGCATCGGCGCCATCGCCACGGCCAGCGGGCAGGCCGCGCTGCATCTGTCGGTGGCCACGCTCATGGGCGCGGGCTCGCACATCGTGGCCAGCACGGCGCTGTACGGCGGCTCGCAGAACCTGCTGCACTACACGATGCGCCGCTTCGGCATCGAGACCACCTTCGTGAAGCCCGGCGACCTGGACGGCTGGCGCAATGCGGTGCGGCCCGAGACCAAGCTGTTCTTCGGCGAGACCGTCGGCAACCCCGGGCTCGACGTGCTCGACATTCCGGCCGTGAGCGACATCGCGCACAAGGCCGGCGTGCCGCTGCTGGTCGACTCCACGCTCACCTCGCCCTACCTGATCAAGCCCTTCGACTGGGGCGCCGACCTGGTCTACCACTCGGCCACCAAGTTCCTGTCGGGCCACGGCACCGTGATCGGCGGCGTGGTGGTCGACGGCGGCAGCTTCGACTGGGAGAAGTCGGGCAAGTTCGCCGAGCTCACGCAGGCCTACGACGGCTTCCACAACATGGTGTTCAGCGAGGAAAGCACCGTGGGCGCTTTCCTGTTGCGCGCGCGCCGCGAAGGGCTGCGCGACTTCGGCGCGTCGATGAGCCCGCACACGGCGTGGCTCATTCTGCAAGGCATCGAGACGCTGCCGCTGCGCATGGAGCGCCACATCGACAACACGCAGAAGGTGGTCGAATTCCTGGCCACGCAGCCGTTCGTGTCGCGCGTGGGACATCCGCTGATCGAGTCGCATCCGAGCCACGCGCTCGCGCAGAAGCTGCTGCGCCACGGCGCGCGCGGCGCCGGCGCGGTGTTCAGCTTCGACATCAAGGGCAGCCGCGCGCAGGGCAAGGCCTTCATCGAGGCGCTGAAATTGTTCAGCCACCTGGCCAACGTGGGCGACTGCCGCAGCCTGGTGATTCACCCCGCGAGCACCACGCACTTCCGCATGACCGACGAGGCGCTGGCGGGCGCGGGCATTTCGCAAGGCACGATCCGCCTGTCGATCGGCCTGGAAGACCCGGCCGACCTGATCGACGACCTCAAGCGCGCGCTCAAGGCCGCGGAAAAGGCGGGGGCCTGACATGAACTACACCGTCAACGGCCACGCCACCTACTGCTACACCGGCGGCAAGCCCTTCGATGCGGCCAAGCCCACGGCCGTGTTCATTCACGGCGTGCTCAACGACCACAGCGTGTGGATCCTGCAGACGCGCTGGTTCGCCAACCACGGCTGGAACGTGCTGGCGGTCGACCTGCCCGGCCACTGCAAGAGCGAAGGCCCGCCGCCCGCGAGCGTGGAAGACGCCGCGCAGTTCGTGATTGCGCTGCTTGACGCGGCCGGCGTGCACAAGGCCGCGCTGATCGGCCACAGCTTCGGTTCACTGATCGCGCTGGAAACGGCCGCGCGCGCGCCCGAGCGCGTGTCGCACCTGGCCCTGGTGGGCACGGCCTACCCGATGGCGGTGTCGCCCGCGCTGCTCGACGGCGCGCTCAACGATCCGCAGCGCGCCATTGCCATGGTCAACACCTTTTCGCACTCGCTGCTGGCGCCGCCGCCCTCGTCGCTCGGCCCGGGCACGTGGCTCTACGGCAGCTCGCGCGCGCTGATGCGCCGCGTGCTCGCGAGCAACCGCGACGCCAACGTGTTCCACGTCGGCTTCAAGGCCTGCAACGACTACGCCAACGGCGAAGCCGCGATGGAAAAGGTGCAGTGCCCCGTGCTGTTCCTGCTGGGCGACGCCGACCAGATGACACCGCCGCGCGCCACCAAGGCACTGGTGGGCAAGGCGCGCAACGGCAAGGTGGTGACGGTGCATGCCGGCCATTCGCTGATGAACGAAGCGCCCGACGAAGTGCTGTTCGCGCTGCGCGACTTCACGGCAGCCTGAACCACCCGGGCCCGGTCAGTCCACCGAAATGCCCGCGCGGCAGGCCTGCACGCGGTAGCGCGAAATTTCGCTCTCGGCCTCCGCGCGAAAGGCGACCGGGCGACGTCCACCGGCGTCATGCCCTGCGCGCGCAGGGTCGCCTGCAAGGCCGGATCGTTCATGGCCCCGGTGACCGCGCGCGTGAGCCTGTCCAGCACCGGCGCCGGCGTGCGCGCCGGCGCGGCCAGGCCGAACCACGCCTCGAAGGTGGCCTCGGACAGCCCCTGTTCCGCCAGCGTGCGCACCTCGGGCAAGGCCGGCGAACGCCCAGCGCCCAGCACGGCCAGCGCGCGCAGCTTGCCCGCGTTCACCTGCGGCGCCAGGGTGCCGGCCACGTCGATGCCCATGTCCACCTCGCCGACGCTCAAGGCCACCAGCAGTTGCCCGTTGTTGCGGTACGGCACGGCCTGCAGCCGGATGCCCGCGGCCATGGCCAGCATTTCGCCGGCCAGGTGCGGGCCCGAGCCCGGGCCGTAGGTGCCGTAGCGGATGCGACCGGGCCGCGACTTGGCGGCGGCGACCACCTCGGGCAGCGATTGCCACGGCGTGCCCTTGCCCACGACCAGCGCCAGCGAGGTGCGCGCCACGATGGCGATGGGCGCGAGGTCGCGCGACGGGTCGTAAGGCAGCTTCTTGCGCAGCGCGGGGTTGATGCTGAAGCTGGTCGAGCCCGACAGCAGCAGCGTGTAGCCGTCCGGCGCGGCCTTGACGACCGCCTGCGTGCCGATGACCGTCGCCGCGCCCGGCTTGTTGTCGACGAAGACCGGCTGGCCCAATTGCGCCGACAGGGCCTGCGTCATGGCGCGGGCCACGAGGTCGCTGCCGCCGCCGGCCGAGAAGGGCACGACCACGCGGATGGGGCGTTGCGGCCACGCGGCCTGCGCGAACGCGGGCGCGGGGAGCAGCGCGGCCAGCGCGGACACGGCCACGGCAAGCCCCGCCAAAACGCGAAGTGCCGGCTCAGGCAACACGCCGTCCGGGTTGTCGAATCGATGCCGCTGTCGGTGGGTGGCGCATGGGGGCTTTTCAGGTGGCCGGGAATCCCGTTGCGCACAGTTTGCGCGACAGCACCGGCTTGCACCTGTCACGCGCGGGAACAACCCTACGCCGCGTGCCGTTGCCCCTGGGGCCGCTGCCCTCAGCCCAGCGCGTTGATGTCCGCCGGGTCGAGCAGCGTCTTGGGCGCGCCATTGCGCGCCACGGCCAGCATCGCGCGGCCGACCTTCTCGGTGGTCGTCACCTTGTTCGGCCAGAGGCGATAGGCCAGGCCCAGCACGGGCCCGAGCACGCGGATGGCCGCGTCGTACAGCGGCGTCTTGGAGCGCACGCCGTTCAGCGGCTGGATCATGCCGGGGCGGAACATGTAGGCCGCCTTGAACGGCAGGCGCAGCAACGCGTTTTCGGTCGCGCCCTTCACGCGGGCCCACATGCTGCTGCCGCGCTCGCTGCTGTCGGTACCCGCGCCCGTCACGTAGGTGAAGGTCATCCGAGGGTTGAGCCGCGCGAGCACGGTGGCGGCGGCCAGCGTGAGGTCATACGTGATGCGCTTGTACTCGGGCTCCTTCATGCCGACCGACGACACACCGAGGCAGAAGAAGCAGGCGTCGAAGCCCTGCAGCTGCGACTCGATGGCGCTGTAGTCGTACATGTCCTTGTGCACCAGGTCGCGCAGCTTGGGGTGCTGCTGCCCCGTGGCGCTGCGGCCGATGGCGACCACGCTGT
Organism: Variovorax sp. E3; assembly: GCF_016082275.1. GTDB lineage: Bacteria > Pseudomonadota > Gammaproteobacteria > Burkholderiales > Burkholderiaceae_C > Variovorax. The sequence continues at coordinate 2,767 of NZ_MOWM01000113.1, read as the reverse complement.
CGACGTCGGGCGCCAGCAGGCACTCGCGCAGCACGCCCTGCCCCACCATGCCGGTGGCGCCGAAGATCAGGATTTTCATGAGGGCGGCTTTCCGGTCAGACCGTGAAGACGGCGGGCTTCTTGTTCAGCACCGCGAGCAGCAGGTCGACGTCGAAGCTCGAGGGCTTGGGCGCCTGCAGCGCGGACAGCATGCGCGAGAGCGTTTCGGCATGCGGCAGCAGCGGGCCGAGAAAGCGCGTGCCGTCGGCGCCGGCCACCAGCAAGGTGGGGAAGGTCTCGACGTCGAAGGCATCTGCAATGTCGGCGTGGTCTTCGATGTCGACCCAGGCGAAGCGGAACTGCGGATGCGCGCGCGCCACCTGTTCGAGCAGCGGCCGGTAGTCGCGGCAGGTGCCGCACCATTCGGCGCACAGGCACACGACCCATGGCGCGTCCGCGGCGGCCGGTTCGGTGGATTCCGGGGTGCTTGGAAGGGCGCTCAAGGCTGATGTGTCGAAGGTGGGATCGAAAAGCCGGGTGGTGCGGCCGGAAGGTCGTGGCTATTATGGACAAAGCCCTCCCGCGGGGCACAGGAGACTCGCACGATGAACACCACGACCGCCACTGGATCTGCCGTCGATCCGCGCAGTTTCAAGAGCTTTGCACAGTTCTACCCGTTCTACCTGACCGAGCACGCCAACCTCACCTGCCGGCGGCTGCACTTCGCGGGCTCGACCCTCTCGCTGGTGTGCCTGGTGGCGCTGGTGCTCACGCTCAACCCGTGGTGGCTGCTGGCCGGACTGGTGGCGGGCTACGGCTTCGCCTGGGTCGGGCACTTCGGCTTCGAGAAGAACAAGCCGGCCTCGTTCAAGCGGCCGCTGTATTCGTTCATGGGCGACTGGACCATGTACCGCGACATCTGGCTCGGCCGCGTCAAGATCTAGCCCGACGCTCCTAAATCAGGAGCACGTCACCCAGCCGGAGCGACCGCAACGGGCCCTTCTGCCAGAGGTCTTCGAGCGGCTCGGCCTGCGGCATCAGGAGCTCTTTCAGCAGCGGCTCGATGGGCGTCGAGGGGTCGGCCAGCAACACGTAGCGCGGGTCTTCATTGGCGGGCTCTTCGGCGAGCGGCGCGATCCAGTCGAGTGCCACCAGGGTCTCGAGCACCGGCGCGAGCTGCAGCGAATCGACCCGCATGCGCGCCACCAGTTCGGCCGCGCCCATGCCCTTGGCCGGCGTGGCGCGCGCGCGGGCCAGGTGCTGCAGCGACTCCATCGCCAGCTGCAGCGGCCAGCCGGCCGCGCCGCCGCGCCGCGCCACGCCCATGAGCAGGCTCGGCAAATAAGCCGCGATGACCGCGCCCAGCAGCACGATCACCCAGGCCACGTAGATCCACACCAGCAGGATCGGGAAGGTGGCGAAGGCGCCGTACAGCACCGAGTAGGTCGGCACCAGGCTCAGGTAGTAGGCCAGCACGCGCTTGGCGATCTCGATGGCCGCCGCCACGAAGATGCCGCCGGCCCACGCGTGCGCCCAGCGCACGTTGGTGTTGGGCACGTAGTGATAGAGCGAGGCCATGCCGGCCGCCAGCAGCACGAACTCGAAGGCGTCGAAGAACAGCTTGACCATGCCCCCGCCCACCACGTCGCGCGAGGCCGCGAACACATACGAGGTGGTCGACAGGCTTACCGCCAGAATCAATGGCCCCAGCGTGATGGTGGCCCAGTAGATCAGCACCCGCTGCGCCAGCGGCCGCGGCGAGCGCACGCGCCAGATGTTGTTGAGCGTCTTGTCGATGGTCAGGATCAGCGCAATGGCGGTGAACAGCAGCACGATCAAACCCGCGATGCCCAGCCCGCTGGCCTTGCTCGCGAACTGGTTCAGGTAGCCCAGCACCTGCCGCGCGATGTTGTCGGGAATCAGGCTCTCGATGAGCCAGCGCTGCACGCGGCCCTGCATCTTGGCGAACATCGGGAACACGGTGAACAGCGCAAGCGCCACCGTGAAGAACGGCACCATGGCGATGGTGGTGGTGAAGGTCAGGCTGCTGGCCGTGAGGCCGAGCCGGTCTTCGCGAAAACGCTCGCCCAGCACCGCGGCCGTGTTGCGCCACGGGAAACGCGAAAGATCCCTCCAGAGTTGCCGACGATTCATGGCGGCTATCATGCCATCCGCTCTTTTCATCGCGTCCGCCCTCGACCGCGGCCCGCGCTTCTTTCCAGTCGCCCACCCGTGTCCGCCACCCAGCTCCCGCCCTCCTCCGTTCTCGCGACCCGCTGGGCCGCCGTGGGCAGCCTCGTCGGCCTCATCGTGCTGGGCCTGGCCTGGGAGCTGTGGCTGGCGCCGCTGCGCCCGGGCGGCTCGCTGCTGGCGCTGAAGGTGCTGCCGCTCGTCATTCCGCTCGCGGGGCTGTGGAAGAACCGCATGTACACCTACCGCTGGGTCAGCCTGATGATCTGGCTCTATTTCACCGAGGGCGTGGTGCGCGCCTGGAGCGACACCAACGGCGTGGGGCAAGTGCTCGCGCTGATCGAGGTGCTGCTGTGCCTCGTGCTCTTCGCGGCCTGCGCCTGGCACGTGCGGCTGCGCCTGCGCCACGCCAAGGCCGCCGCTGCCGCCGCCGCCCGCCAACTGGAGGCTTCCGCCCAATGACCGCTTCTTCCGCCCTGATCGACCAACTGCGCGCCATCGTCGGCGCCTCGCACGTGCTCCACGAGGGCGACCTCACCGCCTACGAGCAGGACTGGCGCAAGCGCGCACGGGGCAAGTCGCTGGCCGTGGTGCGCCC
>NZ_MOWM01000112.1 GCF_016082275.1 Variovorax sp. E3 | reverse complement strand
CCCCCGCACCGGGCGAACCTCCGGTGCCGCAGCCACCGGCACCGCCCGCGCCCAACCCGCCGGCACCGCCTGCCGCCCCCGAACTGGCAACGCCGACCTTGCTGCCTGCGTCGACGGTCTTCATGCAAAGTCTCGTCAACAACGACAAGGACCTCAACAACCGCAGCGCCGGCCCCGGCCAGGCGAACTTCTGGGACCTGACGCCCGACTTCTGCATCGGCGACGGCTGGAACGGCCAGTTCGCCAATGTGCTGGCATTGAGCGTGAAAGCGGGCGGCCTGTCGAACGGCTTCAACGCTGACCAGACTTTCGCGAATCTGACGCCGCTCGGCCCCGAGATGACGGCGGCCGACGGCATGCAGGTCGTGTCGACCACCACGGACCCGGAGTTCCAGTCGAACGGCGGCGCTGCGGCATTCCTGTATCCGGTGCCCGACGCGCGGATGCAGCAGATCCTGGACTTGAGGCTGGCCGTCGGGCGCGTGGTCGCTCAGTGGACCGGCAAGACCGGCGTGCTGCGCGGCAACTTCAACGACGAAAAGGCTTTCATGCAGGTGGTGTTGCGCGACACCGCCGGCGTGGTGCTCACCACGCTCTACAAGATCGAGAACGGCATTCCCACCGGCACCTGGGGCTTCGCCGACATCACGAATTACTCCGGCCAGGTGGTCGTGCTGTCGTTCGAGCAATCCAACGGCGGCCAGGGCACTTCGATCGAGCTGGTTTCCGTGGACGACAGCGCGCCACGGTCACGGAACTTCATCGTCAATGGCGACTTCAGCGTGGGCCTGTCGGGCTGGATCGTGTCGCAGACCCGAGGCGTGCAGAACCTGCGCTCCGAAGTCAGGACGCTGCGCGGGCTCGACGTGCTGCGCACCTTCTACGCGCAACCCAACCTGGCGTGGGCGCGCATGACGGACACCTTCCACAACCCGTCGGCATCGTCCATTACCGCAAGGGTGACGTACACCAGCTTCCTGGGCTCCTACGGCGCGGGCGTGATCTACCCGCCGGCCGGTGCGCCGCGGAAGGCGCTGACGGTGTGGGACGGCTCGGGCCTCGGCCGTGACGCAGGCTTCGTGTTCGGCGCGGCGGACAACGTCACCTACAGTTCCGCCACCACGCTCAACACGGCGGACGGCGACAACAGGGTCACGGTGCAGTTCGACATCACGGTGCCGGCCGGCGAAACGGTCACGCTCGTCAACTTCGCGATCCTGACGGGCGACAACACCTGGATCGGTGCCACCAGTACCGCGGCCCGCGCCACCGCGGTGGACACACAAGCCGCCGCGATTGCCGCGAACTTTCGCAGCGACGCGGTGTACCAGCGCGGCCTCACGCAGCAGCAGCTGGACACGCTGAAGAACTTCTGAGCACGAGGCGGCCGCAGGTGGCACGCATGCGCCACCTGCTCGTGGTGACGCAACGCGGTGCGGCGTTCAACTCAGAGGCAGCTGAACCATGACGATCGCTCTGGGACGCGGCCCCGCCGGCAGCGCCGCGCCAGCGGATGTCACCGCCCCCGTCGTCTGGTCGATGCTGTAGGCCGCGACACTTTCATCGCCCCAGTTCGCCGTCACCATGAACTTGCCGGACGCACTGATGGCAAGGTCCGCGGGGACACCGCCCGCCGCGAATGGCGATCCCGGCAATGGCGAGAGCACGCCCGAGCTTTGATCGACGGCAAAGCCCGAGACCACCTGGGCCAGATTGTTCGGAACGTAGGCGAACTTGCCAGAAGGATGCACCCTGGGCGTCCCCAGGTCGCCGCCCGTGGTGAGAAGAGTTCCGACCTGCGTGAGATCTCCGGAAGCCGCATCGATGGAGAACCCGGTCACGAATCTGTCGATGTTCGTCATGTAGAGCGTCTTGCCAGCAGGATCGATGGAGACGAACGTAGGTCCGAATCCGCCGGGCGCCGACGTGGAGCCTCCCGCCAGCACAGCGCCGGAGCCCTGATCGATCACGTACTTGGTGACCGTGTTGCCGATCTGGTTCGCGGTGTAGACGTACTTCCCGCCAGGATGAACAGCGATACCGGCAGGCCCTCCTGCTGCGGGAAACGGCGAACCGGCAATCTCCGAGAGCGCGCCGGAGCTTGGATCGACGGCATGCACCGAAATCTTGTTGTCCAAAGGACTCGCCGTGTAGACAAAATTGCCAGCGGGATCCACCGCAATCGACTGCGGCAAGTGGCCAATGGGCAAATCGGTCCCGACCTGTGCGAGCTTCCCATTGGTCTGGTTGATTGCATAAATTGAAATGGTGCTGTCCCCCGAGTTCGCCACATAGACGAACTTCTTGCTGGGATGCACCACCAGTGCAACGGGAGAAGCACCTGAAGCCACGGTGCCAAGGGAGGTGAGCGCGCCAGTCTGCGAGTCGACCTTGTAGGCGCTGACGCTGTCGGCGCTCCAATGCGTTACATAGGCAAATTCAGGAGCACCCGCGCAAGTCACCCGTACTGACGTGATATTGGCGGAAATGTTGGAACCGGCCCCGTTCGAGACCGTGCAGTTCTGATTGGAAGGCTGGGTGCCGACGGTGACGGCATAACTGCCGCCGGCGGCCACCGCCGTGGAAAAGGTGAAGGCGCCATTGCTGCTGACGGAGAGCGAATTGCCCCCGGAATTAAGCAGCGTGACGGTTGCCCCCGAATTGAGCCCGGCAACGGTGCCGCCCACGGTGTAGGTGGAACTGGATGGGGGCGGAAAACCTCCGCCACCGCCGCCTCCTCCTCCGCCACCCCCACAGGAAGCCAGGCTCAAGAGCACGGCCAGAGGCGCAATGGCCCGGGTCAGAAATCTAGATATTTTCATGGCTGCAGGTCATTTGAAATATTTGGTCACGATATCTTATCGGACACTTCATTCAATTTTGCGACCAGAAAAATTCAACAATTAGTCTCTTTTAGAATTTTTGTTTTCAATAAGGGTTTGATTGCGAATAAGGCGGCATTTTTATTGCACGCCAATCATCCAAAACATTCGCTGCGGAGAATTTCAAAGTACGCCCGGCGCCTCACACCACCCGGTGCTCCTCCACCACGAACGCCGTGATCTCCGCCAGGAACGTGAGCGCATGCGCCATCGTCACCTGCCCTTGCGGCGACGCGAAGGCGGCGTTCAGCGTGTCGGTGTTCTCGAACCACAGCTCGACGATGCCGTCGATCGGCAGCTCGGGGTAGCCGCAGGGCGTGCCCTTCACGAACTCGCGCGCGGTCACCACGTTCTGGCGGTAGCCGCTCACGCCGGGCATGCGGCGCACGTGGTCGGCATGCACGCGCCATTCACGGCGAAAGTCTTCTTCCGACTGCGCGACCGGCCGGCGCAGCAGCGAGATGCGCTTGAGCAAACCCGCCGGCTTCGGCGGCGGCGCGATGACTTCGGTCTGCGCGACGGTCACGATGTGCAGGCCGCCAAGAAAGCGCTCTTCGTCCGCACGAATGGGCGCGGCCAGCTCGCTGTGGTTGAAGGCTTGCCCCGCCTGCGCGGCCTCGTCGAATCGCAGCTGAGAAAAGCCGTCGAAGTCCCACGGCCCGCGTGCAAAGTCGATGCCGCGCTGCAGCCGGTCGACCACCAGGTTCTGGCTGTAGCCGCGCAGCGTGGGCAGCTGCGCCACCAGCGGCCCGTGCCTGTCGCGCCAATGGCTGCGGAAGGCCTCGTCGGTCCATTCGGGCTTCTTGCGGATCAACCCCATGCGCAGGGTGGTGGTCGTGGTGGTCGCTTCGGTCATTGGGGGCTTGTCTCCTTGTCGTGATCGGTTGCGGCGGCCGCTTCGGCCCGCGCGCGCGCCAGGCCCGGCGCGCGCTTGGCCAGCCACACGCCGTGGCGCACGGGCCAGCGCTGGTAGCCGGGGTCGGCGCCCAGCGCGGCGGCCGCGTGGTGCGGCCAGTAGGGGTCGAACAGCGCCTCGCGGCCCAGCGCGATCAGGTCGGCCTGCCCGGCGGCGAGCACGGCTTCGGCCTGCTGGGCGTCGACGATCATTCCGACGGCCTGCGTGGGCACTTGCGCCTCGCGCCGGATGCGTTCCGAGAACGGCACCTGAAAGCCCAGCCCGCGCGGCACGGGCAGCGCGCGCGTTCTTCGGTGAGCCCGCCCGACGAGCAGTCGACCACGTCGACGCCGCAGCGCTTGAGCTCGCGCGCGAGCACCACGGAGTCGTCGAGACTCCAGCCGTCCAGCGTGCCGTCGACCGCCGACAGCCGGCAGAACAGCGGCTTGGCCGCGGGCCACGCGGCACGCACGCGTTGCGCGATTTCCAGCGCGAGCCACATGCGGTTGTCGCGGCTGCCGCCGAGCGCGTCGCCCCGGTGGTTGGCGTTGGGCGACAGGAAACTCGCAACAAGGTAGCCGTGCCCGAAGTGCAGCTCGACCACGTCGAAGCCCGCCTTGTCGGCGCGCACCGTCGCATCGACGAAGTGCTTCACGACCGAGGCGACGCCGTCGGCGTCGAGCGCGCGCGGGGCCGACCAGCCCGGCCCCGCCGCCAGCGGGCTCGGGCCCAGGCGCTCCCACGGCTCTTCGTCAGCGGCCATGCGCGCGTCGCTCAATGCCGCCCCGCCCTCCCACAGCGGCTCGCTGCCGGCCTTGCGGCCCGCGTGCGCCAGTTGCACGCCGATGGCGCTGCCCTGGGCATGCACGAAGTCGACCACGGCCTTCAGCGGCGCGATCTGGCTGTCGTTCCACAGCCCGAGGTCGGCGGTGCCGATGCGCCCGCGCGGATCGACCGCGGTGCTCTCGGTCAGGATCAGCCCCGCGCCGCCGAGCGCGAACTTGCCCAGGTGCACCATGTGCCACGGCGTGGCATGGCCACGGTCGGCGGCGTGCTGGCACATGGGCGAGATGACGACGCGGTTGGCCAGCGTGAGGCCGCGCAGTCGCAGGGGCTGGAACAGCAGGGGAAGAGAGTCGGACATGAGCGCAGCAAGAAATCAGGATGTCGGCGCGATCGCAGGCCGCGTGCCGAGCCAGGTGCCGCTCATCACGGCGGCAAAGCCGAACAGGTGCCACCACGTGAGCACTTCGCCGAGCAGCAGCGCCGCGAAGGCCACGCCGAACACCGGCACCCAGTAAAGAAAGACGGCCGTGCGCGCCACGCCGATGACGGAGATCGCACGGTTCCAGATGAGGTTGCCGGCGGCGGTGGCGGCAATGCCCGAGAACAGCACCAGCGCCCACGGCCACGCACCCGGGAACAGCTCGGCCGCGCCCAGCCGCGACGGGCCCAGCAGCGTGTGCGCCACGAGCATCGCGGTGCCGATCATGTAGATCACCCAGCTGATCGACAGCGGGTCGATCTGCCGCGCGAGCCGCTGCACGCCCACGCCGCCCACCGCGAAGCTCACCACCGCCAGCGCGAGCATCAGGTCGCCGATGCCGGCGCTCGACAGCCCCGCGCCGGGGTGGCTCAGCACCACCGCCGCCACGCCGGCAAAGCCCAGCGCCACGCCCAGCATGCGCTGCGGCGTGAAGCGCTCACGGAACACCAGCGCGGCCATCAGCGCCGACACCAACGGGCTCAGCGCCATGATGAGCGCGCCGTTGGTGGCCGTGGAGCGCAGCAGCCCGTGCGCGAACAGGATCTGGTTGGCGTAGACCATGAGGAACGCGCAGCCGGTCATGCCCGCGAGTTGCCGCGCGCCGAGCGCGGGCAGGCCGCCCCGGCGCCACAGCACGATGGCCGACAGCGCCACGCACGCCACCGCCATGCGCAGCGCCGCCAGCGGCAGCGACTCGAAGGACGTGGTGAGCGCCTTCACGGCGGACACGTTCACGCCCCACAGCACCATGGCCAGGAGCATCCAGCCCTGCACGGCGGCAGGGGTTGCACCGGGTGCGGGTGCGCGCGCGGCGGAGGTGGGACTCACCTCAACTTTCGAGGGCGTTCCACATTTCGATGTCGCGCTCTGCGGTCCAGATGCGGGGATGTACATGGCCGGTGGCTTCGTCATAGGCACGGGTCACGTCGAAGGGCATGCAGTGGTCGAAGATGACCCAGTGGCCGTACGTGGGGCGCAGCGCGGCCACGGTTTCCTTGTAGATCACGTTGAGCGTCTTGCCCGCGGCCACGCCGTTGTTGACCAGCGTGTACACGTCGGAGATGAAGGCGCGCGTGGAGGCGATGGCCTTGCGCACGTCGCCCGCGTTCTCCAGCGCGGCGCCGCGGCCGGGCACCAGCTTCTCGAAGCCGAAGCCGGCCAGGCGGTCCAGCGTGGTGGGCCAGTCGCGGAAGTAGCAGTCGCCGGCGTAGGCGGTGCTCTGGTATTCGACCAGGTCGCCCGCGAAGCAGATCTTCTGGTCTTCCAGGTAGGCGATGGTGTCGCCCTTGGTGTGGCCGCGGCCCACTTGCGCGATCTTCACTTCGAGCTTCTTGCCCAGCCACACGCTCATGGTGCCGTCGAAGGTCATGGTGGGCCAGGTCAGGCCCGCGGGCACCGACTCGACGTTGCGGAACAGGCGCGGGAAGCGGCCGATTTCGCTGGCCTTGTCCTGCTCGCCGCGCTCCACGATCAGGTCGTAGGTGTCGCGGCTGGCAATGATCTGCTCGGCGCCTTCTTTGAAGTAGGCCGACGCGCCCAGCACGCGGACCGCGTGGTAGTGGCTCAGCAGCACGTACTTGATGGGCAGCGGCGTCACTTCGCGGATGCGGCGGATCACGTCCTGCGCCATGGCGGGCGTGGCCTGCGTGTCGACCACCATCACGGCTTCGTCGCCGATGAAGATGCCGGTGTTGGGGTCGCCCTCGGCGGTGTAGGCGTAGGCGTTCTCCGAGAGGCGGGTGAACGAGACCTTCTTTTCTTCGAGGTCGGCCTGGCTGGCGAATTTCTTGGTGGTCATGAAGCGTCCTTTGCGTGAAATGAATGGCGAAGTCGGTCAGTGCGTGCCGAGGTACGCGGACTTCACCTTGGGGTTGTCGAGCAGCTCGCGGCCGGAGCCTTCGAGCGTGATGCAGCCGGTTTCGAGCACGTAGGCGCGGTCGGCCACGCCCAGCGCCTGCTTGGCCATCTGCTCCACCAGCAGGATGGTCAGGCCCGAGCTGCGCAGCTGGCGAATGGCATCGAAGATGTCCTTGATGATGAGCGGCGCCAGGCCCAGCGAAGGCTCGTCGAGCAGCAGCAGGCGCGGCTCGCTCATGAGCGCGCGGGCAATGGCCAGCATCTGCTGCTCGCCGCCCGACAGCGTGCCCGAGGGCTGGTGCTGGCGCTCCTTCAAACGCGGGAAGCGCGCGAACTCGCGTTCGATGGCGCGCTCCACGAAAGCCTTGTCCTTGCGGCGCGAATAGGCGCCGAGCATCAGGTTCTCGCGCACGGTCTGGTCGGGGAACACGCCGCGGCCTTCGGGCGACAGCGCCACGCCCAGGCCCACGCGCTGGTGCGAGGCCACGTGCGTGCAGTCGTTGCCGTCGATCAGCACGCGGCCCTCGGCCACGGGCTCCAGCCCGACGATGCTCTTGAGCAGCGTGCTCTTGCCGGCGCCGTTGGCGCCGATGATGGTGACGACCTCGCCCGCGCGCACTTCCAGGCTCACGCCCTTGACGGCCTCGATGGCGCCGTACGAGACCTTCACCGATTCGATTTTCAACATGATGGTTTCGGTCTTTCTGCTCAGGCGGCCACGGCGCGCGCTTCTTCCGGTTCGTCGTCGACACCCAGGTAGGCCTCGACCACGCGCGGGTTGGCCTGCACCTCGGCGGGCTTGCCTTCGGCGATCTTGATGCCGTAGTCGAGCACGATCACGTGGTCCGAGATGGACATGACCAGGTCCATGTGGTGCTCCACCATCAGGATCGACACGCCGCACTTGCCGATGCGCAACAGCAGCGCGCCCAGCTCCGCCGTTTCCTGCGGGTTCAGGCCGGCGGCCGGTTCGTCGAGCAGCAGCAGCTGTGGCTCGGTGGCCAGCGCGCGCGCCAGTTCCACGCGGCGCTGCAGGCCGTAGGGCAGGCTGCCGGCGGGCCAGTGCGCCAGGTGGCCCAGGCCCACCAGGTCGAGCAGCTGCAAGGCACGCTCGCGCGTCGCGCGCTCCTGCTTGCCGGCCGTGGGCCATGCCACCAGCGACGACAGGAAGCCGTTGCTCATGCGGCTGTGGCGGCCCAGCATGACGTTGTCGAGCACCGACAGGTCCGCGAACAGGCGCAGGTTCTGGAAGGTGCGGCCCATGCCCAGGCAGCAGATGGTGTGCGCCGGCTGGCCCACGATGTTCCGGCCCAGGAAGCGGATCACGCCCGCGTCGGGTTCGATCACGCCGGTGAGCATGTTGATCATGGTGCTCTTGCCCGCGCCGTTGGGCCCGATCAGCGCATGGATGTGGCCGCGCTGCAGGCGGAACGACACGTCCTGCGCGGGCTTCACGCCGCCATACGACTTGGTCACGCCCTGCACCACCAGCAGCTCGCCCTCGCCGCCGGGGCCGATCTGCCCCGGAATGCCGTTGCCGCCCGTGCCCTCGCCGCGGTGGCGCGACTTCATGAACCACTTGTTGAACAGCCCCACCACGCCGCCCGGCATGACGTACAGCGCGAACAGCAGCAAGAAACCATACAGAAAATGCTGCGCCGAAGGCCACCGCGCCAGCAGCGCGTCGGTCAGCGTGAGCAGCACCGCGCCCACCAGCGGGCCGTACATCGAGCCCGCGCCGCCGAACAGCACCAGCAGCAGGATGAAGATCGACAGGTGGAAGGTGATGAAGTCGGAGTTGATGTACTGGTTCTGCTGCGCCACCAGCGCGCCCGCGATGCCGCAGGTCACGGCCGCGACCACGAAGGCCATGACCTTGGCGCGGTACACGCGCACGCCGACCGAAGACGAAGCGATTTCGTCCGCCTGCAGCGACAGCAGCGCGCGCCCGAAGCGCCCGCCCAGCAGGTTGCGCAGCAGCAGGTGCAGCGCGGCGCACAGCACGATGCCCAGGATGACCCACTGCGTGGTGTCCAGCGGCGCGCCCTTCCATGTGAGCGGACGAATGCCATAGATGCCCTGGGCGCCGCCGAACACGTCGGTCCATTCGCCCACGAGCTTCTCGACCACGATGCCGAAGGCCAGCGTGACCATGGCCAGGTACGGCCCCTTCACGCGCAGCGAAGGCAGCGCGATGAGCACGCCGCACACGCCAGAGATGACGGCGGCCAGCGCCAGCGCGAGCCACGGGTCCATGTCGGTGCGCGAGGTCAGCAGCGCCACCGCGTAGGCACCGGCCGCGAACAGCCCGGCCTGGCCGAGCGATTTCTGCCCCGCATAGCCGACCAGCACGTTCATGCCGGCGGCGCACAGGTAGTAGACGCACATCATGAAGGCGATGCGCAGGTAGTAGTCGTTGCCGAACATCGACACGATGCCGATCAGCGCGGCCGCGAACGCGACCACGCCGGCGGGGTGGGCCAGGCGCTTCATACCTTCTCCACCGTCGAGCGGCCGAACAGGCCCGTGGGCCGGAACGCCAGCACCAGAATGACGAGGGCGAACACCGCCACCTCGCGCCACTGGGCCTGCCAGAGATTGACCATCGACTCGAGCACGCCGAGCAGGAAGCCGCCGATCACGCAGCCGCGCGGGTTGCTCAGGCCGCCGATCATGGCGCCCGAAAAGCCCTTGAGCCCCACGGTCAGCCCCATGAACAGCGAGGCCTGCGCGATGGGCGCGAGCAGAAAGCCCGACAGCCCCGCTAGCGCCGAGCTGACGACGAAGGCGCCGATCATCATCGCGTTGGTGTTGATGCCCATGAGGCTGGCGACGTTGCCGTTCTGCGCCACCGCGCGCATGGCCTTGCCGACCATGGTGCGGTTCATGACGCGGTCGAAGCCGAGCATCACGACCACGGCCACGCCCAGCGTGAGCAGCTCCTGCGGACGCACGCCCACGCCGAACATGCGGATCACGGTGTCGCCCACCGGCGCGGGCACCACCACGGGCTTGGGCCCCCAGATGGCCAGGCCCACGCTCTGCAGGATCACCCCGAAACCCAGCGTGCTCATGACCCACGCCATGCCGGGGCGGCCCGCGAAGGGGCGCACGCCCAGCACGTACAGCAGCCAGCCCAGCAACCCCATCACGCCGAGCGCGGCCACCAGCGCGAACAGCTGCGCGCCCGCGCCGGGAATGGCGTCGCCGAAGGTGGTGGAGTCGAAGGGCTTGCCCAGCACCAGGAACAGAGCGCTCATGCCGATGAACGCGCCGGCCGAGACGAACTCGCCGTGCGAGAAGTTCAGCGTCTTGGTCGTCGTGAACGTGATGCTGAATCCGAGCGCCACCAGCGCATAGGCACCGCCAACGGCGAGCCCGCTGATGAGCGCCTGCAGGAGCGCTACAACCATGGTCTGTGTCTCTTCTTTGCTTCTTGCTTGCGCGGCTTGCTTACTGCTTGAAGTCGGCGGGCTTCAGGCCGCCGATCAGCGCGTCGGTGTAGGGCAGCAGCTTGCCGTCCTTCCAGCGGATCCACACCAGGTCCTTGGCGGTCAGGGCTTCGTGGTTGGTCTTGCTGAAGGGCTTGTCGTAGGTCTTGAGCACGCCTTGCACCGGCGTCTTCAGGTCTTCTAGCGCGGCGCGCACGGCGGCGCCGTCGGTGCTGTTGGCCTGCTTCATGGCCTGGGCCAGCAGCTGCATCGAGTCATAGCCGTGCAGCGCGAACGAGAACGAGCCCGGGGCCTTGAGCTTGCTGCCGATGCGGTCGAACAGCTTCTGCTGCGCGGGCGTGCGGGTTTCGCTCACGGTGCGCATGAAGATCGGCTTCTCGGCCAATGCCTTGCCGGCCGCGTCGTAGAAGGTGATGTTGTCGGCGGCCCACGAGGTCAGCGTCAGCGGGAAGTAGTTGATCTTTTCCATGCTGCGCACCAGCTGCGCGATGGGCGTGCCCTGGGCCCACACCACCACGGTGTCGACGTTGGCGGCCTTCATCTTGCTCAGTTGCGAGGTCATGTCGGTGTCGCCGACGCCGAAGCGCTCGGTGGCCGCGATCCTGATGTCCTGCAGCTTGGCGATTTCCTCCATGTCCTTCAGGCCGCCCTGGCCGTAGCCGGTGGTCTCGGCCATCAGGCCCACGACCTTGGAGCCGGCCGTGTTCTTCTTCACGTAGGCCATGAGCGCGGCCACCTGCTCGCGGTCGACCATCGACACGCGGAACATGTAGTTGTCGGCGCCGGGGCTCATGGGCTTGGTGATGTCGGTGCCCGAACCCACGTTGCCCAGCACCGGGATCTTCTTCTGGTTGGCGATGTGCTTCCACGCCATGGCGTTGCCCGAGTTGGTGGGGCCGAACACGGCCACCACCTTTTCGTTGTCGATCAGGTCGCTCATGTTCTGGATCGACTTGGGCGGGGCCGACACGTCGTCGCGCGTGACCAGCGCCAGCTTCTTGCCGAGCACGCCGCCGGCGGCGTTGATGTCGGCAATGGCCGCTTCCATGCCCAGCACCGCGGCCTGGCCGCTCTGCGCCGAGGGCGACGCCGAGAGGTCGCCGTTGTAGCCGAGCTTGATGTCCTGAGCCATCGCGACGGAGGCGCCGGCCGTGAAGGCGGCGAACGCGGCGGCGGCGAGCAATGTCTTGTACAGACGGAGGGTTCTCATTTTTGTCTCCTGAGGTTTGACGGACGGGGAAGCGGAAAGAAGAAAAGAAAGAAGTTCAGACGGCCAGGAAGCCGCCGTCCACCGGCAGCGTGATGCCGGTGACGTAGCGCGACATGTCGCTGGCCAGGAAGATCACCGGGCCGACGAGGTCTTCGGTCTGGCCGACGCGGCCCATGGGAATGCGCGTCATGAACGACTCCAGGCGCTGCGGGTTGTCGCGCGTGGCGGCGGTCATGGGCGTCTCGATGACGCCGGGAGCCAGTGCGTTCACGCGCACGCCGGCCGGCGCCAGCTCTTGCGCGAGCGACTGCGTGAGCATCTTGATGGCGCCCTTCGAGGGCGAGTAGCCCAGGCTCGCGCCCTGCCCCGCATACGCGGCGATGGAGGCGATGTTGACGATGGAGCCCTTCGTCTGCTTGAGCACCGGAATGAAGGCCAGCGTGGTGTTGAAGGTGCCGTGCACGTTCACGTCGATGGTCTTCTTCCAGTTGGCCGCGGCGTTCGGGCTGCTGGTGGTCTCGCGAATGATGATGCCGGCGTTGTTCACCAACAGGTCGACATTGCCGATTTCCTTGGCCACCTGCGCGGCCAGCGCATGGCAGGCCTCGGGCGCGGTGACGTCGAGCACGAAGGACCAGGCTTCGCCGCCTTCGTTGCGCACGAGCTGCGCGGTCTCGCGCACGGTGGCTTCGTTCATGTCGGTGACGACCACGCGTGCGCCGGCTTGCGCCAGGCCGAGCGCGAGGGCGCGGCCGTTACCCTGGCCGGCACCGGTGACGAGGGCGAGGCGGCCTTCGAGCAGGCGCGGTGCGACGTTGGAGGGGAAGACCATCGGTGGCTCCTTCTGTGTTCTGTGTTCTGTGTATTGGGTGGAATGCGTCGGTCGGAGAAGGCTTCAGGCCTTGCGGCTCACGGGCACGGCTTCGCGCTGCTCGACCTGCAGCTGCACCGTGGCCAGTGCCTCGGCCTGCGCGAGCTGCAGGCCCGCCACGTAGCCGAAGGTCAGCGCCGGGCCGAGCGTGATGCCCGCGCCGGGGTAGTTGCCGCCCATCACGCTGGCCGCGTCGTTGCCCACGGCAT
This sequence comes from Variovorax sp. E3, assembly GCF_016082275.1. GTDB lineage: Bacteria > Pseudomonadota > Gammaproteobacteria > Burkholderiales > Burkholderiaceae_C > Variovorax. The sequence goes on along the minus strand of NZ_MOWM01000112.1, from coordinate 13,123 downwards.
ACAGGCCCTTGATCGGCTGGCGGTTGGCGTCGAGCACGCGGGTCTTCTCGTCGGTGACGAGGCCGGCGAAGGTGCCGATGTCGCCGATCACCAGCTTGATGGCGTAGTACGGGCCATGCTCCAGCGGCGCCACGCACGGGTTGGGCGTGACGTTGGCGTCGCCCTGGTAGCGGTTGTAGGCCTTGCTGCCCTTGCCGAAGGCGGGGTCGTCGCCGGTGCGCGCGCCCTGGTTGAACTCCTGCACGGTGGCTTCGAGCACGCTGGGCGCAATGCCGATGGCCCGGGCCAGTTCGCCGACCGTGGCGCCGCGCTTGAGGTAGCCGCTCTTCAGGTGGCGGCCGATGGGCAGCGGCGACGGTGCCACGCAGCCCAGGCCGTAGTCGCGCAGCGCCTTGTGGTCGCACAGCAGCCAGGCCGTGACCTCGGGCTCGCCCTCGCAGGCCTTGACCATCGCCTGCACGAAGTCGTGGTACGAGTTGCCTTCGTTGGCAAAGCGCTTGCCCTTGGGCGTGACCGCGATCACGCCGGGCTTGGCGCGGTCGATGAAGTGCGGCATCACGCCCTTGCTGCCGTCGGGGCGCGTGGTGACCGACGCCGGCACCCACGCGGCGGCGTGCGGAATGGTGCCGTCGACGCGGCCGCCCACGGCCTCGGCCAGGCGCAGGCCGTCGCCGGTGTTGGTGGACGGCGAAGGCGAGTAGTGCTCCTTGCCGGTGGGTGCGTGCGGGAACAGCTGCTTGCGGCGCTCCACGTCGTAGGGGAAGCCGCCGCAGGCCAGCACCACGCCGCGCCGGGCGACCACGCGCACGGTCTTGCCTTCGTGCTGCACCACCGCGCCCGAGACGCCGTCGTACTCGACCACGAGCTTCTTCACGGGCGACGACAGCCACACGGGAACGTCCAGGTCCATCGCGGCCTTGGCCAGGCGGCCCGCCAGCGCGTTGCCGTTGGTCAGCGTCATGCCGCGGCCGTGGCCCAGCACGTCGAGGAAGTGGCGGGTCAGCCGCTTGGTCACGTACCAGAACGAGGTGGGCGACTTGAAGGCCCGCATGAAGTGTTTGATCTCGGGGCCCGAGCCCAACATCATTCCGAACACGGTGAGCTCGGGCAGCGGCGGCGCCAGCAGCTTCACGCGCTTGCCCAGCGCGCGGCCGTCGAACGGGCGCGTGACCATCGAGCGGCCGCCCTGCTGGCCGCCGGGCGCCTCGGCGTGGTAGTCGGGGAACACGGCCGGCATGTCGAACTGCACGCAGGTGTTGCGCGTGAAGAAGTCGATGGCTTTGGGGCCCATGTCCAGGAAAGCACCGACGCGCGCCGCGTCGAAGTGCGTGGTCGTCTCGTGCTTCATGTAGGCCAGCGCGGCGCCCTCGGGCTCGTGGATGCCCTGCTCCGTGGCCAGGCGCGTGCCCGGAATCCACAGCCAGCCGCCCGAGCGCGCGGTGGTGCCGCCGAAGCGCGGCTCCTTGTCGACCACCAGCACCTTCAGCCCCTGAGAAGCCGCCGTGATGGCGGTGGACATGCCCGACGCGCCGCTGCCGACCACGAGCACATCGCATTCAAAAGTGTTCTGTTCCATCTCTGCCTGTTTCGCCTGTTTGTGTACGACTTAAGTTGCGGCGGAGTTTAGGTAGCGATATTGATATGGTCAAGTCGTTTAGTTACTATCAGATGATCAGTCATCATCGATTGACTGTGACAATATCAGTAGAAACCCTGATGGATATACTCGCCCCCACCCTCATTCCCCACGCCGGCGCCCCATGGAAAAGCCAAGACGTGGCATTCAGTCAGTCGAAATCGGAACGCAGCTGCTCGTGGCACTCGGGCGGCATGTCGCGCCCATGGCGCTGCGCGACCTGGGCAAGGCCGCGGGCGTGCCCGTGGGCAAGGCGCACCCCTACCTCGTCAGTTTTCTGAAGGTCGGCTTCGTCGTTCAGGACGGCGCGGGCCGCTACGAGCTGGGGCCGCTGGCGCTGCAGCTCGGGCTGGCCAAGCTGCAGCGGCTCGACCCCATTCGCGAGGCGTCGCCGCTCATCGAGGCGCTGGCCTCGGAAACCGAACAGAGCATTGCGGTGGCCGTGTGGGGCAACTTCGGCCCGACCGTGGTCCGGCTCGAGGAACCCATCCACCCGCTGCACGTGAACCTGCGCACCGGCACCGTGATGTCGCTGGCCTACACGGCCACGGGGCGGCTGTTCGCGGCGTACCTGCCGCCCAAGGTGGTCGAGAAAATGATGCTCGAAGACCTGGCGCGCACGCGCCCGGCCGACGGGCGCGGCGCCACCACCGAGCTGTCGCATTCGCAGATCGAGGCATTGCTGGTCGAGACGCGCCTGCACGGCATGTCGCGCACGCTGGGCCAGCCGATTCCGGGCATCGACGCCTTCTGCGCACCGGTGTTCGACTCGACCAACAACCTGGTGCTGGGCATCACGGCCATGGGGCCGGAAGCCACCTTCGACAGCGACTGGGACGGCCGCGTGGCCGTGCCGCTGAAAGCCTGCGCGCTGGAAATCTCGCGCAGGCTGGGCTTCGTGCCCACCGGCGAAGCCGGCTGACGCGCGCCCGCTTCACCACCTACCCACCGCCGTGCCGATCAGCGCTCGCGCAGCGCCTCGCCGGCCTTGTTCAGCGGCTTGATCAGGTAGTCGAACACCGACTTGCTGCCGGTGTGGATGTCGACCGTGGCAATCATCCCCGGCACGATCGGAAAGGCCTGCCCGTTCTTGTTCTTCAGGTGGTCGGCGTCGGTGCGGATGTACACGCGGTAGTAGTACACGTCGCGCTTCACGTCGTCCTGGATGGTGTCGGGCGAAATCGTCGTCACCTTGCCCGGCAGGCCGCCGTAGATGGCGTAGTCGTAGGCGCTCACCTTCACCGTCGCGTCCTGCCCCGGGTGGATGAAGGCCACGTCGCGCGGCGAGATGCGGGCCTCGACCAGCAGCTTTTCGTCCAGCGGCACGATCTCCATGAGCTTGCCGCCCGGCGGCAGCACGCCGCCCACCGTGGTCACGGCAATGTCCTTCACGATGCCGCGCACGGGTGACGCAAAGGTCAGCCGCGTGAGCGAGTCGGAGCGCCCGCGCGTCACCGAGCGCTGCGCCTCGATCTCGGCATTGGTCTTTGCCAAGTCTTCGCGCGCCTTCACGTAGTACTGGCTGCGAAAGTCCGTCGCCTTGGTCTCGAGCTCGTTGATCTGCCGCTTGAGCCGCAGCACCTCGACCGCGCTGGCCGCGCCGCGCACCACCAGCGGTTCGGTCAACGCGAGTTCGCGCCGCACCAGCTCCAGCGCCTGCGTCACGCCCGACAGGCTGCTGGCCAGCTGGTCGCGGCGCGACTGATAGAGCGCGGTCTCCGTACGCACAAGGCCTGCGTCGGCCCGCACTTCAGGCGGGAACACCAGCGGCGTGCCGCCCACTTCGGCCGTGAGCCGCGCCGACATGGCCAGCGCCGCCGTGAGCCGCGAGGCGCTTTCCTGCACCGTCGATTCGGCCTTGGTGCGGTCGAGCTGCGCCAGCACCTGCCCCGCGTTCACGATGTCGCCTTCGTGCACCTTCAGGTCGACCAGGATGCCGCCTTCGAGCGACTGGATGATCTGCTCCTTCGACGACGCCACGACCTTGCCGGTGCCGTTCGACACCTCGTCGAGCTTGAAGAACCACGACCATGCGAGCAGCACCGCCAGCAGCGCGCCGACGATCCACACCACGAGCGTCGCGCGCGGCAGCGGCGGCTCCACGGGCGCGTGCGCCCGGGCGGCCTTGTTGTCAGATGTTGCCATTGGAGAGCTTTCCGAGAATCTGCTCTTTCGAGCCGTCCATCACGATGCGGCCGCCGTCGATCACGACGATGCGGTCCACCCACTGCAGCACCGGCATGCGGTGCGTGGCCACCACGAGCGTGCGCGGCGCGAGCCACGGGTTCATGGCCTCGATGACCTGGCGCTCGGTCATCTCGTCGAAGTGCGCGGTGGGCTCGTCGAGCAGCACGATCGACGGCGCGCGAATCAAGGTGCGCGCCAGCAGCAGCGCCTGCCGCTGCCCGCCCGACAGGCCCAGCCCGCCTTCGTGGATCAGGTCGTCCAGCCCCTCGGCGCGCGAACGCACGAAGGGCAAGGCGCCGGCCATCTCGATGGCGGCGAACACCTCAGCATCGGTGGCCAGCGGCATGCCCAGCGTGACGTTCTCGCGCACGGTGCCGTGGAACAGCCGCGCGTTCTGCGTGAGCAGGCCCATGTCGCGGCGCAGGTCGGCCGGGTCGATGCGCGCAAGGTCGATGGCGTCCAGCGCCAGGCTCCCCTGTTGCGGCAACTGCAGTCCGGCCATGAGCTGCAGCAGCGTCGACTTGCCCGCGCCCATGCGACCCAGCAGCGCGATCTTTTGCCCGGGGGCGATGTGCAGTTGCGCAATGGACAGCGCGGGGCTCTTGTCTTCCTTGCCGTAGCGAAACTCCACGCCCCTGAACGCATAGCTGCCGTGCAGCGCGGGCACGTGCACCAGCCGCGCATTCTCGGGCTGGTCGACCGGGCGCTGCATGAGCTGGTCGAGCCCGTTGCGCGCCACCTTGGCCTGCTGCCAGCGCGAGAACACGCCCGACAACTGCGCCAGCGGCGCGATCATGCGCGACGCCAGGATCGACGAACCCACCAGCGCGCCCGTCGTCATCTCGCCCTTCATCACCAGGAAGCAGCCCGCGAGCAGCACCACCGCATAGACGATGGTCTGCACCTCCTGCGTCCATGTCATGAGCAGCCCCGTGAGAAAGCGCTGCCGCATGCTCACGCCGGCGGCCACGTCGTTGGCGTGGTTCCACTGGTTCTGGAAGCGCGGCTCGGCGCGCATGAGCTTGATGTCGTCGATGCCTTCCACCGCCTCCACCAGCAGCGCGTTGCGCAACGCCGATTCGCGCATGCCCTCGTTGGCCAGCCTTGCCAGCGGCTTCTGTATGAGCAGCCCCGGAATCACCAGCAGCGGCACCGCCGCCAGCGCCACCAGCGCAATCGGCCCGGCAATGAGCCACAGCACGACCAGGAACAGGATGAAGAACGGCAGGTCGGCCACTGCGCCGATGGTGGTGGACGTGAGCAGCTCGCGCACCTGGTCGATCTCCCGCACCTGCGCGATGAAGGAGCCGGTCGACTTGGAGCGCGCATCGGAACGAATGCGCAGCGCGTGCCCGAACACCAGGTCCGACACCTTCAGGTCGGCGCGCTTGCCGATCATGTCGGAGATGTGCGTGCGCGACATGCGCAGCAGAAATTCGAAGCTCACCGCCAGCATCACGCCGCCGAACAGCACCCACAGCGTGGGCTCCGACTGCGCGGGCACCACGCGGTCGTAGATCTGCATCGAGAAGACCATCGACGCGAGCGCCAGCACGTTGGCGAACATCGACGACAGCATGATGTCGCCGTAGCGCCGCCAGTCGCGCAGCGCAATGGCCCAGAACCAATTGGCGCGGTAGGGCTTGATGTAGTCGTCCACGCGCGCGTCGGGCACCGCGGTGTTGGGCCGCAAGATGGCCACGCGCCGTGTGCGCGCACGCACGGCGTCGGACTGCAGCGCGGTCTCCAGCCCCTGGTCGCCCGACAGCAGCACGCCGAGGCGGCCGGTGCCGTCGGCGGTGCGCACCACGCCGACCTGTCCGTCATCGAGTTCCACCACGAGCGGCAGGCGCCACGGGTCGAGCGATGCGCCTTCGGCGTCGGTATCGGCAAAGCGCAGCGCCAGGCCGAGTTGCCGCGCCATGTGCTCGAGCACGGTGTCCAGCGGCGCGCCGCGCTCCCATGCGAGCGCCACGCGCACGCTTTCTTCGGAAGCGCCGATGCCGTAGTGGCGCGCGACGCTGAGCATGGCGTCAAGCCAGCTTGCATATTGCAAAGGGAGTTTTTCTGTCGTCATGGGAGCAGGTCCATGCCCTGGACCGTGGTGTCGTTGAGCCCGAAGAAGCTGCGGGCCTGGCCGGTGGCGCCGATGAAGCCGATGCGGCTTTGCCAGAGGTCGTGGCGCACGGCTTCTTCTTCGGCCGCCGCCTGGTAGATTTCCTGCTCGGCGTTGAGCAGGTCGAGAATGGAGCGCGTGCCCAGCGTGTACTGCTCGCGGTAGAGGTCGCGCACTTCGACGATGGTGCGCCAGCGGTCGGCCAGCACGCCCAGCCGCGCCTTGGCGCCGATGGCCTGTTCGCGAAAACCGCGCGCCTGGTCGCCGGCATCGAGCCGCGCCGCCTCCACGCGCATGCGCGCGGCCTCTTCGGCGGCCACGGCCGCGCGCACCTGCGCGTCGAGCGCGCCGCCCTGGTAGAGCACGCTGGACAGGTTGAGCGCAATGGCGTGGTAGCTGCCGTTGCGTTGCAGCGTGCCGGGGTTCACGCCGCCCATCGCTTTGTTAACCGACGCGTCGAGGCTGATCGTCGGGTAGCGCTGAGCCCTGGCCACATCGAGCTGCGCCACCGCCGCGCGGCGCTCGGCTTCAGCCGACAGCACGGTGGGCAGCAGGTCGGTCAGGTCGCGGTCGATCGGCATGTCGATGCGCAGCGAATCGGCCACCCGCTCGTCGGGCAGCGGTGCGACCTCGGCCGGCACGAAGCGCCCGAGCAGCGTGCGCAGCCGCTCGCGCCATTGCGCCTGCTGGGCCACCACCTGCAGCAGGTTGGCGCGCGCGCTGTCCACGCGCGACTCGGCCTGGATCGGGTCGGCCTTGGTGCTGATGCCCGCATTGGCGCGCAGCCGCGCGGTGTCGAGCACCTTCTCGACCGCCTTGACCTGGTCTTGCGCAATGGCCACCAGCGCCTGGTAGCGGTGCGCCATGACGACCGCGTCGGCCGTTTGCTGCGCCACCGTGTCGATCTGCCGCAGCACGGCGGCCTGCTGGCGCCGCACCTGCGCTTCGGACTGATCGACCGCGCCCGAGACCTTGCCGAAGTCGTAGAGCATCTGCGAGACCGACGCCGTGGCCAGGGTCGCGGCGCTCTGGTTGGCGCTGTTGCTGGTGCTGCTGTTGTTGCTGCCGCTGCTCGTGCCGACACGGATCTGCGGGTAGTAGCCGGCGCGCGCGACATCGACACCGCCCGCCTGCTGCGCGAGCGCGGCAATGGCGTCGGAAATGGAGGGATGCCGCGCCACGGCCTGCCGCACGGCGTCGTTCAACGCGAGCGGAGCGGCCGAGGTCGGCGCTTCGGGCAAGAGCACGGCACTGCGCGTGCCGAGGTCGCGCGAGAGCTGGCTGGGTGCGAGGGTTCGCGGCAATGCGAGCGCATCGCGCGCCTGCTGGGCCTGCACCAACGCGCAGGCCGCCCACAGGCAAGCCGCCGCGAGCACGCGGCGGTGGGTTCTTCTGGACATGATTTCTGGGTTCGTTGCAGCGCGGCGGCCGCGGACAACGGCAGGGCCGAAGCCGCCGTTGTCCGCGCCGCCTCAAGGGCGGGTCAGGTCAGACCAGCACCAGCTGGTTGTTTTCCAGCAGGGTGGCGACGTCGGTCTGCACGCCGTGCAGGTTCAGCACGTACGCCTGGTTGAAGTTGCCCGCGGTGCCATCGCGATCGATCAAGAGGTAGGTGCCATCGCCACTGGAGAAGGTCTGCACAAAATCGTTCACGTCGGCGCCCTTGGTGTAGCCGATGAGCAGTTCGTGCAGGTCGATGACGTCCGAACTCGTTTTGGGGGCAGCCTTCCCCATGGTGAAGCCGTACACGTCGTCAAAGCCGTTGCCGCCGTCGCCCGACGTCTTGTCGAGCAGCTTGAACATCAGCGTGTCGTGCCCGCCCTGCGTCAGGTTGATCACGTCGTTGTCAGCGAGGCCGGCCACCACGTCATCTGCAGGTGTGTCGGTGATCGTGTCCAGCGCGGAGGTGCCGAAGATGTTGTTGCCCAGGCTCAATTTCATGGCGCTCTGCATCCACACGACCGTATCGGGGTCGGCCTTGCTGACAAGCACGGTGTAGCTGTCGCCGCGCCACGCCTGCGTTCCGATGTTCGACCAGTCGGTGTCCAGCGCCAGTGAATCACCCGCGCCGCCCCTTACCACCAACGTGTGCGCGCCGTCCACAGTACCCAAAGCGCTCTGCACGTCCTCCAGCGTCATGGTCAGCTTGCTCGCGTTGCCTTCGCCGAGCTGGATCACCTCGATGTTCTTGACCTTGCCTGCAATGTCGGCGTACTTCAGGTCCCCTGTCGAACTCCACACCAGCACATCGGTTCCGTCGCCACCGTCGATCGAGGTGAAGTTGGTGTCCTTGATGATGATGGTGTCGTCGCCCCCGCCTGCGTTCATCACCTGCGCGCCATTGCGGCCGTCGAGTGTGTTGACGGCGTCGTTGCCGTCCAGGCTGCCGCCTCCGCCGAGGTAGCTGGCCGTCGCATGGGTCGACGTGTCGGTCGGGCTGCGCAGGCTGCCGTCGGCATTGACGGTCGTCGACAAAATATCGGCACTGCTCCACTGGCTCAACCCCCGCCAGTAGTACTCGTAGGATTTGCCGTCCGTTCCGGCCTTGATGGAAGTCCAGGACACCGTGTATCCGCCGTCGTTCAGTGCAACGACGTCGGGCAGCACGGCGATCGGTGCCGAGTCGGTGCTGATCAGGGTTTCAGTACCGTGCTTGTTGCCCGCCGCGTCGTAGCTTTGCGCATAGATCTCCGACGAGAAGTTGCTGGTGAACCTGGACCACACGACAACATATCCGCCTTGTGTCAACGCGGTGGCGGCCAACTGCACGGACATCGTGCTGAAACCCACGCCGTTCGTTCCGTCGGTGACGGTGTTGACTCTCTGCTCGGCGGTATCCACCGGATTGATGCTCTTGCCGTCCCATGTGAAGCGGCGCGCGTACACGTCGAAACCGTCCATGGTCCCGCGTCGGTATCCTGTCGGGTCCTGCGACGCGGAGTCCGCATTCGACACCCAGATGGAAACAAACCCGCCTTCCTTCAAGGAAACCAGCTTGGAGCCGATCTGCGAAGCGGCGGTTTTGGTGCTGGGCGAGAAAGTGGTGCCCACCGCCCCGCCTCCGTCGAAGGTGTATGTGCGCATGACGACGTTGAAGGCATCGGTGCTCGACAGGCCATTGACCAGCTCCATGTCCTGAACCAGATACGCACGATTGCCCAGACTGATCGCGGCAACGCCCTGGATATTGGATGCGTTTCCGTTTCCTCTGCGCCCGCCGGCAGGAAGGAGGGGTCGTAGTCATAGCCGTGGCTGTGATCGACTTCGTTGGTCAGAGCCACCGGCTTGTCGACGTCCTTCGCCACGCCGGCAGACGTGTAGCGAAGCGCATAGAGGTTGTAGTTGTGTACGGTTCCTGAGGAAAAGACCACGACGTAGCTGCCGTCGCTCAACTGCACATAGTTCGGATCGAACGCGTAGTCCCCCTTCTTGTAGATGGGCGTGGTAACTGTTGCAACACCTGCTCTATTGAAGTCCTTCACGTAGTACTGGTAGCCATCGCTTTGGTTGGTCGTGTAGAAGACATTGAACGAGCCATCGCCTTTCACGCGGGCGCCGTAGCCATACGTGTAGATCATGTCCTCCCGCCAAGGCTGGGCCTCCGACACATTGGAGGCGGCTACAACGATTTGACTGCCGTTCTTGGCACCATTGGCCGCATAGCGCTGTGCATACAGGTTGTAGTCACTTGCATCGGAGTTGGCCGACGACGTGTAGAACAGCATGTAGCCACCATCCGCCAACGCATAGGCCTTCGGTGCCGTATCGCTGTAAAGCGTATTGACCATGGTGCGAGGGCTGGCCGCCAGATCGACGACGGTGAACGTGCTGTCCGCTGCAACCTGGCCGCCACTGCCATCGGCCACCTTGGTGAAAGCCCTGACCGTGTACTTGCCCGGGAGCAGCGGAATGTCACCCCAGTTGCTGTCCGCGATCGACCACCCTCCGAAGCCGTTGAAGCTCAACGCGCCGGCGCTCGTCGGGTCCGTGGCGGCACCGGAGTCAGGGTCGGTGCCGATGAAGGCCTTGACCACCGAGCCCTTGCTGTTCAGCACCTGTACGGTCAGCGACTCGTTTGCTCCCACGTGCCCGGCGCCAATCAGGGCCGGCTTCGACGTGGACACGTGGGTCGCATCCGGCAACGGGCTGATGGTGATGTCGCGGTACACCGTGAGCTCGCCGGTGGTGGTGTCGCTCGTGGGAACCCCTGCAGAGTTGACGATGCTGGCGACGACATCGAGCTTGAGGTCGTCTCCTCCGTCGACGTTGATGGCGTTCGCTTCCGGAATCTTGAGCTTCCAGGTGGAGCCCGACACCGTGAGGTTGCCGTCGCCTGCCGTGTAGGTCACGCCGTTGACCGCGACAGTCACGGTGTCGGTCCCGGTCCTGACATCGTCTTTCGAAAGACCGGTGACTTTGCCGCTCAAGGTGGGCGTGGTGTCCACCGTAACCAGCGGATCGACGGTGATCGTTCCCACAGGCGGGGTCATGAGGAAGTGGACGTCGAATTTTTGCGAGAGCGGGGAGTCGTTGCCCGCCGTGTTCGTCACCTTGGCGTAGTAGATCTCCAAAGGGTACCCCCTGTAGGCGACCTGAAGAGTCCAGTGCGTGGCGTCGATCATGACGGCCTTGTCCGGGATCGGCACCCGAGGATCTCCGATCAAAGCGCCCTGGCTGAAGCCCGTGACCGTTTCGCCGTCCGCCAATGGCGCCGCCAGCGTGCCGTTCAGCACGATCTGGGTGTCGTCGGTGTACGTGCCTCTGCCGAAATCTCCTTTTCGCGGCCCAGCGTCGTCGGTGTAGCTGTCGATGGTCGTGGTGTTGGTCGGCGCCACGGTGTTGCGCACCGCGCTGTCGGTCACGGCCGAGGCAGACGAGTTGCCGGCCGCATTGGTGACAGTTGCGGTGACGGTGATCGTCTGGCCTTCCGCCGGGGCGGCAAAGGTGGTGCTGACGGAGCCGGCTTGCTTGTCGGTGGCCTTCACCGGGAGCAGCGTCGTGGTGATGCCGTCGGTGACGCGAATGGTGTCGCCGACCGCCACGTTGCCGGGCGCGAATTTCACCGTCACGCCCACCGTCGCGCTTCCGTTCAGCTCCGCGACGTTGATGACCCCATCGTTGTTGGTGTCCGTGGTGATGCTCACCGACGTGAGCGACGAGGCCGAAACCGTGGTGTCCACGACGAGCGTGAAGTCCTGCGACACCGTGCCCACGTTGCCCGCCACATCGACGATCTTCGCGGTGTAGGTGTAGCTGGCGGGCGTCTTTTCTCCCAACGCGTAGGTCCAGCTGTTGTTCACGACGTTGGCCGTGCCCAGCAATTTCCCGCCCTCGAAGATCTGCACCACGTCGCCGGCGACCAGCCCCGTGACCGTGCCCTTGAGCAAAGGCGTGGTGTCGTCGGTGCGCGTGCCCGAGGGGAAATCGCCCTGGACCGTGCCCACGTCGTCCTTGAAGAACGTGATGGCCACCGTATCGCTGGCCGAAGGGGCCACGTGGTCGATGACCACGACCTGCGTGCCCGCCTTGCTGGCGATGCCGGCACCGTTCACCACGCGCGCCTGGAAGGTGTAGCTGCCGTCGTTCAGCGTTTTGGCGCTGTTGTCGAACTGGTACGTGCTGCCGCTGACGAGCTTGGCGTCGTTCCAGTTCAGGCCGTTGTCGAGCGAGATCTGCACCTTTTCGCCCGCGCCGACCGTGCCGGTGACTTTCGCGGTGACAACCAGGGTCTGGTCGCTGGTGATGAAATCGCTGGCGCTGAGGCCCGTGTCGTCCGCGATGGCGGTGATGGCCGCCGTTGCAGTCGGCGGCGCCGTGACCACGTTCAGCGTGAGGGGTTCCGATGCCAGCCCCGGGTTGCCTGCCGCGTCGAAGATCTTCGCGGTGTAGGAGTAGGTGCCCGGCGCCTTTTCGCTCAGCTGGTAGGTCCACGTTCCGTCGGTGGCAACGATCGCCGTGCCGAGCAAGCTCAAGCCCTCGAAGATCTGCACCACGTCGCCCTTGGCCAGGCCCGAGACCGTGCCCTTGAGCATCGGCGTCGTGTCGTCGGTGTTGCTGCCCGACTTGAACTCGCCGACGAGAGGCTCCTGATCGTCCACGAAGACCGTGATGGCGATCCTGTAGCCGGCGGTCGGGCCGGTGGTGTCGACGGAGAGCAGCTGGCTCACCGTGTTGGCGTTGCCCGCCAGGTCCTTGCTCGTCACGCTGATCGGGAACGGACCGTCCGTAGCAGGTGCCGGGATGTTGACCAGCACGGAACCGTTCGTCACGTCGGCGGTGGTCAGCGTCACCGTCTTGGCGGGGCTGGTGCCGCCGGTGACGCTGATGACGTCGCCCACTGCTGCGCCGGACACCAGCGTGACCTTGACGCTGACGCCCTCGCTGATTTCAGCGGCGTTGATGATGCCGTCGCCGTTCTTGTCGGAGACGATGGCGATGCTGATCATCGGTGCGATGCCGTCCACCGTCGCAGTGGCCTTGTCGCTGGTGTTGCCGACTGCGTCGGTTGCGGTGACGCTCAGAACCGCCTTGTCTGCTGCCTGCGGATTCACGGGGATGCTGTACTTGCCGCTGGCATCGGCCACGGCGCTGCCGATCGGGGTGCCCGCGCTGTCCTTGACGACGACGTTGCTACCGGGCTCGGCAGTGCCGGTGACGGTCTGGCCGTTGGTCGCGTCGACCTTGGGTACAGCAGGCGCCGCGGCATCCACAGTCACCGAGCCCTTGTCGCTGGTGTTGCCGACTGCGTCGGTCGCGGTGACGCTCAGAACCGCCTTGTCTGCTGCCTTCGGGCTCACAGTGATACTGTACTTGCCGTTGGTGTCGGCCACGCCGGTACCGATCGCCTTGCCTTCGCTGTCCTTGACGACGACGCTGCTGCCAGCCTCGGCGGTGCCGGTGACGGTCTGGCCGTTGCTCGCGTCGACCTTGGGTACAGCAGGCGCCGCAGCGTCCACTGTCACCGAGGCCTTGTCGCTGACGTTGCCGACCGCGTCGGTCGCGGTGACGCTCAGAACCGCCTTGTCCGCCGCTTTCGGGCTCACAGTGATGCTGTACTTGCCGTTGGTATCGGCCACGGCACTACCGATCGGGGTGCCCTTGGCGTCATTGACGACCACAGTGCTGCCTGGCTCGGCCGTGCCGGTGACGGTCTGGCCGTTGCTCGCGTCGACCACGGGTGCCGT
>NZ_MOWM01000111.1 GCF_016082275.1 Variovorax sp. E3 | reverse complement strand
GCACCGCCGGCCGCAAGCTCAGGCCTTCCAGACCAGGGCGGCGAAGCGCCCGCTGATGCCGTCGCGCCGGTGCGAAAAGAACCGTGACGGATTGGCGACGGTGCACCAGCTGTCGCCGCCGTCGTTGCCGTAGACCGCCGCAATGCCCGCCGCGCGCAGCCGCTGGCGCGCCAGCGCGGGCAGGTCGGCCAGCCACTTGCCCGGCGATGCCGACGGCTGAAAACACGCGGCGGCTTCGGGCGCATGCGCCTCGAATGCGGCCTTGACCTCGGGGCCGACCTCGAAGGCCTTGGGGCCGATGCACGGCCCCAGCCACGCAATGACCTTGGGCGCGCCGTCGGTGCTGCTTGCGAACGACCGTGCGGTCTGCTCGAGCACACCGCCCGCCAGCCCGCGCCATCCGGCATGCGCCGCGGCCACGCGCTCACCCGCTTCGTCGGTGAAGAGCACGGGCAGGCAATCGGCCACCATGATCGTGCAGGCCAGCCCCACGGTGGTGGCGGTGCAGGCATCGGCCGCGGTGCCGTCGCGCACCATGTCTTGCGCCGCATCGAGCGCGACCACGCCGGTGCCATGCACCTGCTGCAGGAAGACCGGCTGCGCGCCGATGGCCGCGCGCAGGCGGCTGCGGTTCTGTGCGACATGCGCGCCGTCGTCGGCCACGTGGTCGCCGAGGTTCAGGCTTTCGTAGCGCCCCTGCGAAACGCCGCCGTCGCGCGTGGTGCACACGGCGCGCACGTTCGGCGGCGCGGGCCACGCGGGCACGAGCCAGCGCGGGTCCGTCATGGGCCTCAGGCTTCCGCGTCGGGCGACTGCGAAGGCTGCGCGCGCTGGAAGGCGTCCAGCTCCATGCAGGCCTCGAAGGCGGCCATGCTGCGCGGCAGGCCGCTGAAGTCGCAGTCGAAGCGGCGGCCGTTGAAGACCTGCGGCACCAGGCAGCAGTCGGCCATGGTGGGCGTGTTGCCCCAGCAGTAGGTGCTGGCGGGGTGCTGCGCGAGCTGGCGCTCGAAGGCCAGCATGCCGTCGCGCACCCAGTGGCGGTACCAGGCGTTCTTGGCTTCTTCGTCGAGCTTCAGGTCCTTCACGAGGTACTTGAGCACGCGCAGGTTGTTGAGCGGATGGATCTCGCAGGCAATCGACTGCGACAGCGCGCGCACATGGGCGCGGCCGGCCGGGTCGCTGGGCAGCAGCGCCGGCTCGGGGTGCACTTCGTCCAGGTATTCCATGATCGCCATCGACTGCGAGAAGCGTTCGCCGTCGTCTTCGAGCAGCGGCACCAGCATGTCGGCCGAGATGGCGGGGGTAAGAGCCGGTGCGGTGTTCGCCGCGCGCGATGTGCACGGGAACGTACTCGTAATCGAGGCCCTTGAGGTTCAGGGCAATGCGCACGCGGAACGAGGAGGAGGAGCGGAAATAGTTATGCAGCTTCATGATTTTCCAAGCATAGCGCGCACTAGGCGCGCGGTGTCGCGGGCAGCACGCAACGCAACTCGCGCAGCGTGGCTTTCGGGGCGGTGGCGGCGCGCCATTCGCCGACGATGCGATGGGCGTCCGCTTCATTGCGCACGGCCATGCCCACGCGCCAGGGGCCGAGCGTGCCCGGCGCCTCGCCAAATGCGTCGCCCGGCGGGTGGTCGTGTCCCTCGCCGTAGGGACGCCCTTCGGAGCAGGCCTTGCACAGCATCTGCATGCTGGTGCTCCAGTTCTCGGCGCCGGCCTTGGCCGCGTCGAAGCGCTGGATGAGCGCGTCGATGTCTTCCTGCGTCGCGTGCTCGATCGAGGCTTCGTAGGTCGCGTAGTCCGACGGCGCAATCAATTCGAGCGCATCGAACACCGGCACCTCGCGCTCGCCGCGCATGCGGTAGCCGTTGGCCGCGCCGTCGTGCAGCACCAGGTCGCCGAAGCGGTGCCCGCTGGCCGGCGTGGGCACGCTGCGCAGAATGGCGCGGGCCGGGTCGATGCGGTCGGCCCACACCACCTCGCTGGCCTCGTCGCCGTGCACGCGAATGGGCGTGAGGCCGATGAAGAGATCGACCGGCCCCTCGCCGTCCGGAATGCCGATGCCGTACTGCCGCCATGCGCGCCGCGCCGTGGCCCAGTCGCCCAGCGCCGTGGCCGCGATGCCCAGGTTCCAGATCGCGCCCTGGTTGTCCGGCTCGCACTGCACGGCGCGGGCATTGGCCTGCAGCGAGGCGGCCCATTCGCCGCGGTACTTGTGGATGAGGCCGGTGTTGTACCAGGCGCGGCCCAGTAGGGGTGGACGGCGCTGGCTTGCGCGTAGGCCTGCAGCGCGCCGTCCTGGTCGCCTTCATCGTCGCGGCGGCGGCCCAGTTCGTTGAAGGCGGTGGCTTTGCCGGCTTTGCCGAGTCGGATGGGCATGGTGAAAAAACTCGAAACAGAAGAATGAAATGCGCAAGACGCCTATTGTGTGCCGCCCACGGGCCCCGGGGATTCATGCCGGCGACCGCCTGCCGCCTCTGGCACACTGCCGGTTTCCCCGCCAGGTTTCGCTGAAAAAGGACACGTCGCAATGGCTTCCGAGTTTGTCTTCGCCCCGCCCGCCACCGTTTCGGTTCCGGTGGCCGGCCAGCCCACCCGCTTTCCGGTGCACCGCATCTATTGCGTGGGCCGCAACTACGAAGATCACGCCAAGGAAATGGGCTTCACCGGCCGCGAACCGCCCTTCTTCTTCATGAAGCCGGCCGACGCGCTGGTGGCGGTCGATGCCGGCCAGACCGGCGCCATGGCCTACCCCACGCTCACCAAGAACCTGCACCACGAGATCGAGCTGGTCGTGGCCATCGGCACGGGCGGCAAGAACATTTTGGCCGCCGATGCGCACAAGCACATCTACGGCTACGCGGTCGGCCTGGACATGACGCGCCGCGACCTGCAGAACGACATGAAGAAACAGGGCCGCCCCTGGGACATCGGCAAGAGCTTCGAGCAGAGCGCGCCCATCGGCCCGATCGTGCCCGTGGCCCAGGCCGGCGACGCCGAAAAGGCAGAAATCTCGCTTCAGGTGAACGGCACCGACCGCCAGCGCAGCAACGTGAGCAAGCTGATCTGGAACGTGGCCGAAACCATCGAGCACCTGTCGGCCGCGTGGGAGCTGCAACCCGGCGACCTGATCTTCACGGGCACGCCCGAAGGCGTGGCCGCCGTGGTGGCCGGCGACACGCTCGTGGGCCAGGTCGCGGGCCTGCCGGCGCTGACCGTCAAGATCGTCTGAAGGCGGCGGACGGCTTCATGTTTTTGCGCGTACCCATCAAGCACTGCAAGAACTGCGGCACCGCCGTGGTCTACCGCATTCCGGACGACGGCGACACCAAGCAGCGCGCCATCTGCCCGGCCTGCCACACCGTGCACTACGAGAACCCGCTGAACGTGGTCGGCACCATTCCGGTCCTGGGCGACGAGGTGCTGCTGTGCAAGCGCAACATCGAGCCGCGCTGGGGCAAGTGGACGCTGCCGGCCGGCTTCATGGAACTCGAGGAAACCACCGCCCAGGGCGCGGCCCGCGAGACCGACGAAGAGGCCGGCGCGAACTTCGAGATGGAAGGCCTGTTCTCGGTGATCAGCGTCGTGCGCGTGGGCCAGGTACACCTGTTCTACCGGGCCCGCCTGCTCGACGACAAGTTCGACCCCGGCCACGAGACCATCGAGGCCAGGCTCTTCACCGAGGAAGAAATTCCATGGGAAGAAATCGCCTTTCGCACCGTGCGCGAAACGCTCGAACACTTCTTCGAAGACCGCCGCCGCGGCAGCTTCGACCGCGTCCACACCATCGACCTCGTTTGAAGCGCCCTGCCCTCATGACATTTCGCTCCTCCCTCCTGCGCGCGGCCCTGGGCCTGGGCGTCGTTCTGGCCGCATCGGCGCACGCGGAAACGGTGGGCGATGTCGACACCGCGTTCAAGCTCATCGGCCCCGACCACAAGATCGTGGTCGAAGCCTATGACGACCCCAAGGTCACCGGCGTGACCTGCTATGTCTCGCGTGCCAAGACCGGCGGCCTGGCCGGCGCCTTCGGCGTGGCCGAGGACAAGGCCGAGGCCTCCATCGCCTGCCGCCAGGTCGGCCCGGTGACCGTGACGCAGCCGCTGCCCAAGCGCGAAGAGGTCTACAGCGAGCGGCTGTCGGTGCTGTTCAAGCGCCTGCGCGTGGTGCGCATGGTCGATCCGAAGCGCAACACGCTGATCTACCTGACCTACTCCGACCTGCTGATCGACGGCTCGCCCAAGAACAGCGTGACGGCCGTGCCCATCGACCGCGGCACGCCGATTCCGCTCAAGTGACAGGGCCCGCGCCGGGCCCGCGGGGCGAACCGGCACACGAGTTTGCTAGCATCTGCCGCGCGGCCCGCTCCTGCGAAGCCGCACCGAAGGAACCCTCCGCAACGAATCCGTTCCAACAGAGCGCCATGCAATTCCAGACTCTCGTTTTTCGTACCGGCGCCGCGGCGCTGCTTGCCGCGGGCCTCGCGGCGTGCACCTCCGTCGACCTCAACACGCCGTGGCCCACGGCCCCGGCGCGGTCAAGCCGCCGGTGCAGCAACGCCCGGCCGCCATGTTCATCCGCCCCGCGAACGGCGCCGTCATTGCGCGTTTCGACGGCGACCGCACCAAGGGCATCGACATCGCCGGCAACCTCGGCGACCCGGTCATTGCCTCGGGTGACGGCCGCGTGGTGTACGTGGGCGGCGAGCTGCCGGCCTACGGCAACATGGTCATCGTCAAGCACAACGAGACCTTCCTGACCGCCTACGCGCACCTGCAGACCATCCTCGTGAAGGAAGGCGCGGTGGTGCGCCAAGGCGACAAGATCGCCGAAATGGGCCGCAGCAACGCCGACCGCGTGAAGCTGCGCTTCGAGATCCGCAAGAACGGCAACCCCGTGGATCCCGAGCCCTACCTCAACGGCCGGATACCGTCGCCGCAGTAACGGCAACGGGCCGGCAGCGCCCCCGGTCAGTTCGCCTGGCGCACCACCAGTTCGCGCCAGTTCGCGTCGCGCGTGCTCACGAACATGTTGCGCATCACCAGGCCCGAGGCGGGCGGCGCGCTGAAGGTGTGCGACGCCGCCCCCGCCTCGGACGGCGCCACGTCGCTCTGGTCCGACCATGCGGTGGGGCCGGCCCCCACCACGGCGAGGTAGAACTCCGATGAAAAGGCCGGGTTCAGCCCGGTCGCATTGACCACGAAGTCGCTGCCGCCGCTGTACGAAGCCAGCGCCGGCGTGGTGGTGAAGGCCGGGAAATTCAGCGCCACCGCCTCGGCCAGCGTGAACGGCCGCGCATTGAAGCTCTGCTTGTAGACGATGTCCGACGTGCTGCCCGAGACCTGCGCGACCGCGCCGCCGCTGGTGTACGCCGTGAACGTGTACTCGGGCGTGGCCGGCAGGGCCGCGATGTCGCTGTCGCTCAGCCCCGCCGTCGACGCGCCGACGCAGTTCGACGCCAACGGGTACTGGCTGCCCACGCCGCCCTGCAACTGCCAGAGGTCGCCCGCCGTCGCGGCGCGCGCATAGCGCAGCCCGTTCGGCGGCAGGCCCGGGCCGGTCACCACCACCGCGACCGCCGCGCTGCTGTTGCCCGGGTTCGGGTCGCGGATCGAGAACTCCATGCTCGTGGTCACGCAGCCCGACACCGGGTCCTTGAAGGCCTGCACATGCGGGTTGATGTCGAACACGCGCCCGTCGCCGCGAAAGCGCCACACGCCGTCGTTGCCCTTCACCACCTGCATGCCCTTGTTGTTGCTGAAGGCCACGCCGTTCTTGTCCTTGTGCGTGAACTCGACGAAGGCGCGCGGCGCCAGGTTGTTGGCATCGACCGTGTAGTTGATGCGGGTGATCACCACGTCGGCGAAGCTCGCTCCCACCATGTTGGTGTCGGCGGCCAGGTCGTCCGTGAACTGGCTCGCGCTCGCATCGGCCAGGCGGAAGTTGTAGGCGCTGTTGCTGGTGCTCGACAGCAGCGGCAGCAGCTCGCCCGACGCGGGCAGCCCGGTCGCGAACTTGGCCACGATGTCCGACAGCGCCTTGCGCACCTGCACCACGTCGTCGGCCGCGGTCTCCATGCCGGCGCCGCTCATGGGCGTGGTGCCGGCGTCCTGCGCGGCCTTCACGGCAAGGTCGTCGACGATCTGCTGCTGCGTCACGATGTTGGTGATGGTGGCCACGTTGGTGGCCGGGTCGATGCTCACGCGCAGCACGTCGAGCGCCTTGTCCAGCGCGCTGGACAGCGGCGAGAACGCGGTGCGCAGCAGGTCGATGCTCGAGTCCACGCCCATGGCCAGCAGCACCGGCAGCAGCTTGGCCTTCAGCGCGTCCGACTCGGCCTTGAGCTCGGTGGCCGACAGCGTGGCGAAGTCGCCGCCGTCGAAGTACTTGTCGGCCAGCTTGCCGGCAATGTTGGCCACCACGAGGTCGGTCAGCGGCGTGATGTTGATGGTGCCGTTGGCGTCGGCATCGGTCGCGGCCGAATGGATCACCACGCGCTGGCCGCCCACCGTGCCCTCGGCGCGGAACACGAAGGGCCCGGTCATGCCGGTGACGTCGACCTTGTAGCTGCCGTCGGTGGACAGGGGCACTGTCTTCGTGGCGCCCTTGGCGTCCTTCACGGTCACGGAGCCCGACAGCGGCAGGCCCGCCGCGGCCGTGCCCGAGAAGCCCGCGGCCGCCGCCGGCGGCGGGTTGCTGGCGGGCGGGTTACCCCCTGCCACCGGCAAACCCGCGAACCCGCCGCCACCGCCGCCCCCACCACCGCCGCAGGCGCCGAGCGAGATCAGAAGCGCCACGGCGCAAGCGCAGCGCGTCGTCTTGAAGAACGGGAGGGAGGCGGCCGGAGCCACAGAGATGGTGTTCATGGATGGTTCTGGATGAAGGGGGTAAACAAAAGAATCAACTCGTTACGAGCGGTGCGATTCTTCTGTGAGCCCCCTCTCCTGCCCATCCTCTGTTTTGAGGATGCGGGCCCCGGGCAACCTAGAGCAAGCTCTCGGGCACCAGGGGCGCCAGCAGCTCCAGTTTCCAGCGCGACCAGAAATGCGTTTCCGGCTCCGTGTGCAAGAGGGTGTCGGCCGCGTCCCCCGACGCCGGGCTCACCCATTCGATGGCGCCCGTGGGCCCCAACTGCAGCTGGTAGGCGCCGTCGAGCCGGATGAAGCCGATCAGGCTGGTGAGCTGCTGCGCGATCTGCGGGCTGAAGATGAAGATGCCGACCTCGGTGTTGTGCAGCATCGAGCGCGGGTCGAAGTTCATCGAGCCGATGAACACGATCTTGCGGTCGATCACCGCCGACTTGCCGTGCAGCCGCCCGCTGGCCGAGCCGTACATGCCGAAGCGCCGGGTCTGCTCCACCCGCTTGGGGCTCAGCTCGTACAGCTCCACGCCCAGGCGCAGCATCTCGGGCCGGTAGCGGCGGTAGCCGATGTGCACCAGCGATTCGTCGGTGGCCGCCAGCGAGTTGGTGACGATGCTGTAGCCCACGCCGTTGCCGCGCACGAGGCGGATCGTTTCCATGCCGCCCCGGCCCGGGATCAGGTAGGGCGTGGTCTGCATGACCTCGTTCTCGGCGCCGCGCAGGTAGTGCTGCAGGTTGTAGAGCACGCTGTCCTTCGACTCGTCGGCCGGCAGCCCGCGCGCGGCCTCGGTGGGCGCCAGCGCCTTGTCCGGCGGGTCGGCGTAGGCCTCGGCGCGCGCCCACACCAGCTTCAGCGCGCCGGCGTCCAGGTCCTTGGCCAGCGGGTTGTTGCCCAGCAGGTCGGTGGAATCGGGCGCTTCGGGGTGGAGTTGCTCGGGCCCGGTGGTGAGCCGGTCGAAGCGCTCGCGCAGTTGCTGCGGCGTTTCGTTGCCCGGCGGCACCAGCGCGCCGATCGGGTAGACGTAGGGGCTGTTCCAGTAGATGTCGAACAGCGACGACAGCCGGGGCACCACCGCCCCGGCCACCAGCGTGTCGATGTCGATGAAGTTCGAGCCCCCGTCGCGCAGGAAATACTCGTTGGCCATGTTGCGCCCGCCCATGACGCCGATCACGTTGTCCACCACGTAGAGCTTGTTGTGCATGCGCCGGTGCACGCGGTCGAAGTCCAGGATCGACCACGCCCAGCGCGTGCCGAAACGGTCGCGCCCGGCCGGGAACGGGTTGAACAGCCGCACCTGCACGTTCGGGTGCGAGGCGAAGCTGGTGAACAGCGGGTCGCGCCGGCGGTGTAGAGGTCGTCCACCAGCAGCCGCACGCGCACGCCCCGGTCGGCCGCGTCGCGCAGCGCGCGCAGCAGGTAGCGGCCGGTCTCGTCGTTCTGCACGAGGTAGTACTGCACGTCGATGGAGCGCTGCGCGCGGCGCGCCAGCTCGATGCGCGCATGCAGCGAGAACTGCGGCATCGGCAACAGGCGAAAGCCGCTCAGCGGTTCGCCGGGCGGCGCGGCCGCCTGCACGAGGCGGCCGAGCGCGGTGTCCGCCCCGTTCGCGATGGCTGTCGAAGGCGTGCGCTGCACGTCGGTCGGCAGGCCCGCGCAACCGGCGAGAAACAGCAATGCAAAAAAGCCGGCAAACAGCCGCGCCAGCCACCGGGCACACGGTGTGTCAGCGGCCCGGCAGGGAGAGTGCGGCATGAAGAAAGGGAGCGTGGGTTGAAAAAGCTCGCGGTTTCTACCACGAGCCCGCGCCGCGCACCGCCGTACACCCCGAACGATCAGTGCTCCCGCGCCGGCCCCCACTGCCGCACGAAATGGCTCGCGCGCAGCGTGGCGCGCTCCACCGCCGCATCCCACGACAACTGCTGCGTGATCACCAGCGCGCAGCGCGGGATGCCGCTCAGGCTCAGTTCCGCAATGCCCGCGTACGTGCCGCTGGGCGTTCGCATAAGCTCGACCCAGCACGTCCAGCCTTCTGGAACACGAAGATCGAGCCGGGCGCTGTCCATGGTGAGAACACCATAAACCTTTTGTTCCGCGGTGCAAAGAATTTAAACCCTAAGCACTACTTTCGACTGATGCGGGTGGTGTGCGGTCCGGCCAAGCCAACCCCAATGGAGATCGACCATGAAAGCGCAAGACATCCGCACGGCCATCGACCGGCACTGGGCCGCCTCCGCCGCGGGCGATCAGGTCACCGAGCACGAGATCTATCACGACGATGCCGTGTGCAGCTACCCGCAGTCGGGCGAGGTCATTCACGGCCGGAGCAACCTGCAGGCGCTTCGCAGCCATCATCCCGGCAAGCCGTCGGGGTTCGCGGTCCGGCGGATCACCGGCGCGGGCAACCTCTGGGTCACCGAGTATTCGATCGACTACGGGGACAAGAGCGCCTTCACCGTGAGCATCATGGAATTCCGCGATGGCAAGGTGTCGCGCGAGACGCAATATTTCGCCGACCCTTTCGAGGCGCCCGCCTGGCGCGCCCAATGGGTGGAGACGACATGACGACGCCCATGAAGCAACCCGAAGACGCGCCCCAGGCATTTCAAGCGGCCTGGAACAGCCATGACATGCAGGCGCTCGGCGCCCTGTTCCATGCGGACGCGACATTCGTGAACCGGTTCGGCCACTACGTGCGCGGCGCCCCGGCCATCGTCGAACTGCATGCGCCCATCCACGCCACCATCTACAGCGACTCCACGCTCGACAACGAGCTGATCGACGTGGCCGCCCTCGGCGACGACGCGGCCGTGGTGCATTTCTGGAGCCGACTGGCGGCCGGCGCGGCGCACCCGGCGGGGCCCCACGCCGTCGACACGCTGATCCTTGCCGTGCTGACGCGGCAGGCCGGCGGCGCGTGGCGCATCAAGGCGCTGGAGAACGTCACCCTGACGAATCCCCGCACCGGAGAAACCGTGCTGCGGGCCGGGCGCGGCGCCTGACCACGCGGCGGCAGCAGCAGCAGCGGCATCACGCCACGGCGCACCGCCCCACCGGCAACCGCAGCAGCGCCTGCCGCAGCGTGGTGTCGACCCGCCGCAGCGACAGCCCGTGCCGCACCGCCACCTCGTGCCGCGTGAGCTCGTGCACCCGCAGCGCCACCAGGATGTCCTGGTGCCGGTTGGGCAGCCCCTGCATCGCGCGCTCGACCGCCTTCAGGTCGGAGCGCGCCTCCGCGATCAGCTCGGGCCCGGGCGAGTGGTCGGCCACGTGCTCCAGCGTGTCTTGTGTATCGCCCGCGAGCAGCCACGGCCGCTCGGCGCGCAGCCGGTCCATGGCGGCGTTGCAGGCCACGCGGTAGATGTAGGCCGCCGGGCTGAGCACCGACTCGCCCGGGCTCGCGCCGGCCAGCCGCAGCCAGGCGTCGTGCAGGCTCTCGCTGGCCGCGTCGCGCAGCCCAGGTGGCGCGCGAGCCGGCGATGCAGCGCCGCGTAGTTCGCCACCAGCAGCGCCTGGAAGTCCGGTGCGGGCGCGCGGTCGGCCCCTGCGGCCTTGCCGCAGGGCGCATACATGAGCGTGGTCATGGCGTGGCGGCGCGGGCTAGCGTCCGCGCGGCAGGCCGCGGCGCTCGTTCTCGCTGAGCCGCGCAATCTGCGCGTCGCTCAGCGCCCCGTGCCCCACCATCTGGATGAAGCCCGACGGGTCGTAGCTCGCCTGCTCCGCCGGCTTGCGCCGGACCTCGCCCGTGCCCGGCACGCCGCCCGCCGGCTCGTCGCCGAAGCCCAGCACGCGCACCGTGAACACCGACGGCAAGGCCTGGCGCTGCGCCGCGCGCTCGCGCTGCATCACGTCCTGCGCGGCGGCGCTGGCCTGCGCCGCCGCCGCGCTGGCATTGGTCAGTGCACCGACGTTCACCGACGCCACCACCGGCATCCCGGTGCTCTTGCCCTGCACCTGCACGTTGTCGGCGTTCACCACATGCAGCGCCGCCAGGTTGACGTTGCCCGACACGCGGATGCCCGCCTCGCCCGCGTCGATGGTGCCCAGCGGCGCGATCAGGTCGATGTCGCCGGCCGGCACTTCGGGAATCGGGTTCAGCGTGGCAATGCCCGCGCCCGTGCTCGGCACGTCCGACGACAGCACCACGTTGCCCCAGCGGTCGTACACGCGCTTGGGCGGCGTGTAGACCACGGTGGTCTTGGAGCCCCGGCCCGCATTGATGTCGCCTTCGGCCGACCAGCCCAGCACGTTGCCGCCGAAGGTGGTCATGATCCGGCTCTGGCCCAGCAGGATGCTGCCCAGCGAGTACAGCGAGATGTCGCCCGCGCCTGCGTGATGACGCCCGGAATCAGGCTGCCCACGGCCTTGGGCGCCTCGCCCTCGATGCCGAACACCTGCCGCCCGCCCGGCGTGAGCATCGCGATGTCGCCGCCGAACAGGGTGTTGACGCCGGCCGAGCCGAACATGGTGATGTCGCCCTTGTAGCTGGTGCCCGGGAACAGTGTCGCGATGGCATTGCGCCCGCGCAGGTAGCTGCCGTAGCGCACGCCGCTCTCGTCGTTGTATTCGCGCCCGCCCTCCTTCAGCTCCGCGAAGTACACGCCGCGCAGGTAGCTGCGTTGCCGCTCGGGCGGCAGCGCGTTGAAGAAGGCCAGTGCGTCCGATGCGCTGCCGTTGCCGTTGGCGCCATAACCTTGCGAGGCCTGCAGCCAGTTCACCAGGTACAGCTGGCTGGCCTGTCGGTAGTCGTTGGCGAGCACGCGGCGCGGCTTGCCGGTGTCCGCGTCCAGGCTGGCCTGGCGCTGCGCCATCCAGGCCGCCGCGCCGGCTTCATCACCGGCGTAGCCGTACTCGGTACGCAACCACTCGCCCAGCTTGAGCTCGCGGTTGTAGGTCTTCACGACCTTGCCCGCCTGGTCGGCCAGCGCCTGCCCGCCCTGCAGCAGGTTGACCGGGTCGAGGTAGCGCTGCGCGAAGCCCGCATAGTCGGGCCCGTGGGCCCCCACGCCGGCCAGCATCGCGATGCCGGCGCCGGGCCGGCTGTCGCCCGGCACCACTGCGCCGAGGCTGCTGACCGAGGCCTTGTTCTCCATGCGGATGTCGCGCCCCGCCGTGATCTCCAGCGTGCCGGGGCCGGCCACGTTGAAGGTGCTGAACAGGATGTCGCGGCCCGCCGAGACCACCGAGATGTCGCCCGGCTGCTGGTGCGCGAACAGGTTGCCGGTGCTGGTGAAGTAGGTTTGCGCAAGGCCGTTCGTGACATCGCCCTGCCCGATCGGCGTGCCGCTTGCGACGATGTCTCGCCCGGCCATCATCCACACCGGCTGCGCGCCCTCGTACCAGGTCTGGCCCGCGCGCGTCGGGTCGTTGGCGGCAAAGCGCATGATGCGCCCGCTGCTCACGCCGACCAGGTCGCCGTGCACCGCATAGAAGCGCGCCGGCTGCGTGCCCACCGCTTCGCCCGATACCGTGTTCGGGCCGAAGGCGAACAATGGCGGGTAACTCTCGCCACCCGAGTTGTTGCCGCCACGCACATTGGTCACCGCGTCGCCGTTTCTCGTCGTGCCCTCGAAGGCCGGGCGGAACGGCGTCGCCAGTGCCGTGATACCGGCGCCGGACTGGCTGGCGGGGTTTCCGCCGGCATAGATCGAACCGTTCGCCAAAAACTCCAGCAGGCCGTTGGCCGCGGGCGCCAGCACCAGCGGATCGCCGGCCGCCACGCTATCGTGAGTCGCGGCACCGCCGTAGTACAGGCTGCCGCTCGCGGCCACCGCGCTCAGGATCGACGGATACACGTAGGCGGAATCGGAGCCCCACAGGCCCGAGCCGCCAGCCATCGGCACCAGGTCGCCGCCCGTGGTGAACAGGCCAATGGCGGAGACCGGCGTCCACAGCGAGAACCAGCTGCGGCCCTGGCCGTCCGCGCCGTTCGCACTGAACGGCGTGGCATTGGCAAGGATCGAGCGCCCCGGATCAACGACGCCCTTGACCACCAGGTCGCCGCGTGTCGTGAGCGTGTAGTTGGCGTCGCCCGGCGCCAGCACGATGCCGCCCTGCGCCGCCGCTCGGGTGGCAGTGTAGGGGTCGTAGGCACGGATCTCGCTCGGCGACTGTGTGCGGTTGTCCAGGCCGTAGCGCAACGGCAGGGTGCCGACCGCACCGGCCTGCAGTTGCATGTCGCCGCGAAGATTGACGATGACACCGTTGAGCCGCGCGTTGAAGTCGCCGCTGTCCCCGTCGCGCGGCGCCTTGTTGAACGGGTTCAAGGTCCCGCCCACGCGCAGTTGCATGTCCCCACCGCCAGTCAGGCTCAGGCTGCCGTCCGCCAGCACGCGGCCGGTGCCGCCCACGGCCAATACCAGGCCCTGGCTGCGCGGGTTGCTGTACATGGAGCGCAGGAACTCGCCACGCTTGGCCTGCACGCCCGCATTGCCGCCCACGTCCACGCGCAGGTCGCCGCCGCCCAGCGTCCCGTAGCCGGTGAAGCCGACCAGCGTGTCCGAGGCCGTGAACGAACTGGCGGGAGCAACGTAGCTGCCGAAGTTGATCCACCATGCGCTCGCCTGGTCCTGCCCGCCGCCGAAGGTGGCGCCCGTTCCCTGGCGCCACAGCCAGTTGCCGATCTCGCCGCTGTTGGTGCCCTTGTCGTTGGGGTTGGGACGCCCGTAGCCGGAGCCGTCGATCTCCAGCGTCATGTCGCCGGTCAGGTCGCCGCCGACCTTGAGCGTCAGGTTGCCGCCCGATGCCGGGTACCAGGCGCGGGCCAGGTTCTCAGCTCCGCCATTGACAAATTTCTCGTAGGCGCCGCTGGCGTCGTTGAGCACCGTGCCGCTGGGGCCTACCGCGCGTGGCAGGTTGTAGGGATCGTTGGCGCGCGTTGCTTGCGACGACGACCCGGCCGTGTACACCCCGAACAACGAATCCATGCGCAGGTTGCCGGCGGCCAGCAAGTCGAGGTCGGCCGCGCCGGTGCGCAGCACACTGAAACGCACGCTGCCGGGTGTCGGCGTGTAGGTCACCTTGCTCAAGTCGCAATACGAGGGAACGTCATCACACAACCCCGGATAGTTGAGGTCCTCGAAGTCGATCAGTTCGCCGGTCATGCCCGGGTCGCCGTAGAAGTCCAGCGCCCCCTCCTCGGTCCACCTCTGGCCCCCGGGTTTGCCGAACATGCCGTAGTGGCTGTCCGCCAACCGAAGGTCACCGCGAGTCGGGTGCACCTGCAAGATGCGGTTGTCCACCGCACCCAGGTCGGCCCCCGCCACCAGCCGCACCGACCACGACTGCGAGCCTTCGGGCAGCATGGCCGCCGCAGCCCACAGCCTGCCAGTGCCGTTCGGGCGCAGGTTCACCGAGGTCACGCCGGCGGCCAGCTTGATGTTCGTCGCCGCCGGCAGGAGCGCGCCCAAAGGCAGCGTCAGCTTGCCGCTCAGCGTGTACTTCGAAAGGCCATCGCCCGGCAGCGCGACGCCCTTGGGCCACACCACGCCTGACAGTGTCACGGCCGAAGGCAAGCGCATGCCCGCCGCGAGGCGCGTGCCCACCGGCAACGTCACGCTGGCGCCGCCGATGATGCTGCCGGCCGCGTACAGCAACGCACCCGAGGCACTGCGCACATCGGCGCTGATCACCGTTCCCACCTTGAGTTGGAGCGCCTCGGCCAGCACGCTCGCCACCGGCATCAACTGGCCGGCCTGGAAGCGCATCGACTTGATCGGCAGGTCGTAGTTCAGCGTGCCGCCGCCTTCGAACATCGTTCCGTCGGCCAACTCCACCCCGCCGCGCGGCACCACGATGTCGCTGCCCACCAGGTTGATGCCGGGCAGCAGCAGCCAGCCGCCGTCGTCCTGCGTGGCGGGCGGCGGCGCGAAGCCGTCGTTGATGCTGCCGAAGATGTCCAGGTTGCCGCCCGCGCGAATGGCCAGCTTGCCCACTTCGCCCGAGCCGTACACGCCCGTTTTCTGTGTGTGCGGGTTGGCGCTCGCATAGCGATAGCCCGACAGGTCGATATCGCCTTGCACCACCAGGTCGCCGTCGGGCGTCTTGCTGACGATTTCCACGCCGGGGCGCAGGTGGAACGCGTCGGCGTAGCGCGCGTTGTTCAGGCCCGCGAGCTTGCCGTTCATCAGCACGGCATTGCCCAGCGCGTTGTCGATGAACGCGGTGCTCTTCAGGTCCTTGGCGTCGAGGTACGCCTGGTCGATGACCTGGTAGGGCCGGCCGGTGGCCGCCGCGTCGGTACCGAAGCGCGCGTCGTCGTAGCGCCACATGCCGTTCACGGCAATGGAGCGTGCGCCGTCGATGGCAATGCCGCCGCTGGCGTCGATGCGGATGTCGCCCACGGTCTCGCCCGTGCGGCCCGCGTTGAGCTCCAGTGTGCCGCGCGCCATGCCGTCGTTCTGCCCCGCTGCGCCGCCCACCTTGGCGCTGGTGCCGTGGCGCAGGTCGATGCGTGAACCCGAGGCGAGCGTGAGCGTGCCGTCGTTCGACGTGAGCTCGACCATCGCGCGGTTCGGCGAATCGATGATCTTGCCGTAGCTGTCCACACGCAGCGTGCTGCCGTGTGCGTCGAGCACCGCGCCGCCTGCCAGCGTGAGGTTGTTCTTTGCCGCAAGGTTGATGCGGCCCACGCGCTCGCCGCTGGCGTCGATGGTGCCGGTCACGGTCAGGCTGCCGTTGTCGAGCGACACGTTCACCTCGCCGGCCTTCAGGCCGTTGCCGATGCTGAGGTCGCCCTGGCGCAACTGGAAGCTGCGCGCGCCGAACACGCCGCCGTCGTTCAGCCGCTGGTTGAGCGCCGCGAATTCGGCGTCGCCCATTTGCCGCGCGCGCACTTCCACGCTGCCGGCCAGGTACGGCACCAGCGTGCCGCCCGCGTCGTAGCGGCCCGTGCTCGCGCCGAGGATGCGGCCCTGCAGGTCGACCAGGCCGGCCCCGGCCGCATCGTCCAGTGCCATGGCCTTGAGCGTGCCGGCGCGGTTGTTCTTCGCCGAGATGTCTATCACCGAGCCCGCCGCCTGCCGCAGGTTGCCGTGCAGGCTTTCGAGCACCACGTCGCCGCCGCTGCTGTACCTGGCCACGTCGTTGAACGTCACCTTGCGGCCCGCCAGGTCGAGCACCGCGCGATCGGTCAGCACCAGGTCGCGCTCGGCGCTGACCGTGAGCTTGCCGCTGGACAGCGCCACGGTCGTGTCGAGCGTCACGTCGCGCCCGGCCAGGCTCAGCTCGCGCCCAGCGCCGTGCCGGTGGCCGCCGCCGCGCCGGCCGGCGCGGTCACATACAGCGCGCCGCCGGCCGTGATGCGGTTCACCGACCCGGCCTCGCCCGTGAGCAGCGGCGAGACGATGTTCAGGTTGCCGCCGCTGTACGCGAAGCCCTTGCCCGCTTCATAGACGCCCTGCGATTGATAGACCGAGAGACTGCCCTTGTTGTTGGCGGTGATGCGGTCGCCGGCCTCAGGTTCACGTCGCAAAGCCCAGCACCAGGCGCGCGGCGTTGTCCATGCCGCTGGGCTGGCTGGTGGGGCCGTAGCCGAACTCGATGCGCTCGGCCTCGATGTTCAGCGTGCCGCTGCCGGTGCCCGCGCCGCCGCTTGCCACGGAAGCCGGCACCGAGGTCGCGCCCTGCCACACGAGGTTTCCGGTGCGGATGGTCGCCACGTCTCCCGCGCCGCCCTGGCCGTAGATGGCGGGCGTGCTCAGCACCAGTTGCGCCATCGTCGGCTTGCCGGTGGCCGGGTCGATGGTGTCCAGCGCCGAGGTGCCGAAGAAGTTGACGCCGCCGCTGGCGCTGAGCTCCAGCGTCTCGAGCGCGGGCGCGCCGTACTGCCGGTCGCCGCGCAACAGGCGGTCGAGCACGGCCTGGCTCATGGCCAGGCCCGGCGGCAGCGTGTTGCCGGCGGCCGCACGGGCCAGCGCGGCGGTGTCGCCCACGTTGATGCCGCGCACCGCCAGCGTGAGGTGGCGCGTGCCGTAGCGCACCGCGTCGCTCATCTCGAAGCGGTCGGGCGTGACCATGGCGATGGTGCCTTCGGAATACAGCTCGGTCTGGCCTGTGCACGAGGCGCTGGAACACGCGCCGATCTGCAGGCTGCGGTTGTCCGAAAGGGCCTGGCTCGGCGGCACCGGCAGCATGCCCACCTTGCCGTTGGACACCATCAGCATCTGTCCGATGGCGCCGTAGACGAAGCCGTCGTCGGCATCGTAGGCCGCCTTGCCCCGGCCAATGGTGTTGATGCGCGCGCCCTGTTCGACCACCACGCTGTTGACCGCGGAGTCGTTCTGACCCCAGGCGAACAGGAACACCTCGGGAGCCGACAGCAATGCCCCCTGGCGCACCACCACGGAAAGCGCGCCATCCCCGGTATTGATGACATTGCCGGCCTGCCCATAGAGGGCGGACTGCAGCCCGCCGATGAGCAGGCGTGACGCCCCCATTGCGCTGAGCACACCCGCGTCGAGCGTGATGCCGTTGAAGCCGGTGGTGGCCGGCGCGCCAGCGGCGACCACCTCGATGGCCTCCCCACTGTCGGGCGTGACCACCACGGAACCGCCGCGGCCGCCCTCGCCCACGTTGAAGCGCGCCGCGCCGGCGAAGCGGAAGGCCTCGGCTCCCGCGCCCGGTACGAGCTTCAGATGCAGGTTCCTGGCATCGGCCGGCAGCATGGCACGCGGAATGCCGTTGCGCAGCGCATCGGCCTGCACGTAGGCGGCATAGCCGGTTTCGTTGTATTGCGAGTAGCTGCGCAGCACGTCGCCCGAAGTCACGATGGCCTGGCGGAACAGCGTGTCGCCGCTGCCGGTGCCGGCCACGCTCAATTGCGCGGCGGTGAGCCACGAGCCGTTGCGCATGGCCTGCGTGCCGACCGGTGCCCCCAACCCGGCCGTGCCGTTCAGCTCCACGCGGAAGGCGCCCTTCTGCAGCGCGTAGGTGGACGGCATCAGCGTGTAGATGCCTGCGGGCAGGCCCGGTACGCCGGCGCCGATGGTGATCCGCTGGCCCACCAGCGGGTCGACCGCGCCCCTCTCGCCGCCAGCGGGTGCGGCCGCCGGCTGCACGCCGGGCGCGATCGCGTACACCGGATTGGTCGCCAGCCCCGGCAGCGTGAATCCGCCGTTGGCGCCGACCTGCATCAGCGGGCTGAAGCGTGCATCGGTCGAGCCGCCGCGCCCGCTCACGAAACCCGCTCCGGTCAGGTTGCCGCCGCCCGACAAGTCGAGCGTGGCGCCCTCGCGGCCTGCCACGCTGGCGCCGGCGAACGTGATGCCGATGCTCTGGTTCCGGTTGTAGGCGTCGCCCGCGCCCGCGCCGGTGAGCTTGACCTGCTGGCCGTTGTACAGGTAGTTGATGCCGTCGACCGTACCGCCGTAGGGCATGTTCAGCCCCTGGCCGCTCACCGAGGTAACACTGCCCGGCAGCAGGTTGATCTTCGTGGTCATCTCGTCGCCCAGCGTCAGGTGTCCGAGCGGTGCGCGCAGCACACCGCCCTGCTCGATGACACCCGCGGTCAGCGTGAGGTCGCTGAAGGCCGAATACGGCATGGCCGGTGTCGTGCCAGTGCCTTCGACGCGAAGCACGTTGTCAGGCAGGTACTTGCCGTCCTTGACCACGCCCGCCGCCACCCGCGCGATCACGCCGGTGGCGGCGTAGATCTGCGCGGCCCGCAGCGTGAGGCTGCCGAGCGTGCTCAGTTGGGTCGACACGTTGGCAACGGCACGCCCCTGCAGAAAGCGCAGGTCGCCGGTGCTGGCCAGCGTGACAAGCCCGAAACCGGGCAGGTCGACCGCCCGCGCTTCGCCCTTGTCCGACAGCTTGAGCAGGCCGTTGACGCCGAAGCCGATGCCGTCGCGCACCTCGATCAGGTCACCGCCCACATCGAGGCGGGACCGCGCGTCGGGCGGCGTGGTGCTGCCGGAAATGACGCCCGGCACGTCCTGCCCCTCGCGCAGGGTCGGGCCGGCCGACACCCACATCCGCACGTGCGGGGCCGCCAGCGCCACGCGCGCGTCCTTGGGCGCACCCTCGGCCAGTGCCAGGCTCGAGGCATAGAGCTTCAGGCTCTGCCGCATGCGCAGGTCGACACCGTCTTCCATCACCAGCGCAGCGCCGGCCAGCAACGAGAGGTTGTCGAAGCCACCGCGTGCGATGGTGTCCACACCCACCCGCGCGGAGCCATAGACAAGCGTGCCGTCGTCCACCCCGGGCTGCAGCGCCGCGGACGTGGCTGGCGTGCCCTGCGCGGTGCCCAGTGTCACGATGCGCTGGCGCAGCACCCGGTTCTGCGCCAGCGTTTCCGGGTCGCCCGTGAGAAAGACGCCCGGCGAATCGAGCGCCACGCTCAGCGTGCCGCCGGCCGCGCGCGCGCCGCCCGCCACGGCGCGCAAGGTGCCGTCCAGGTAGATGCCGCTGTACGACGACAGCGAGATGCTGCCGCCGTTGCTGGCCACGTCGGTGGCGCCCATGCCGGGCACGTCGAGCACGGCATGCGTGCCCGACGCATCGATCAGCGCACCCGGCCGCACGACGATGAAGTCTTGCGCTGCGCTGGCCTTGCCGACCAGCGGGTCGACATCGCCGCCGATCACGATGCTGCCGCCGTCGCGCACCAGCCCGTAGTGCTTGCCCTTGATGTCGGTGGCGGTGGTCGCCTGCGCCGACGCATCGAGCACCGCCTGCTCGCCGATCCAGATCGAGCGCGCGTGGGCGCGCGCCACGATCTGGTCCATCTCGCGGTCGGCGAGTTCGATGTTCTTCAGCGCGATGCGCCCGTTGTTCGCGCGCAGCGTGCCGTTGACCGTCAGTTGGCCGACGCTGCCGACCTCGATGGCCTGGCCCGGATCGACATGGACGACCGCGCCCTTGCCGATCACGACCTCCACCCCCGGGACATCCTTGGCCAGCGTGCTCCTGGTACCCGCCTGTAGCGACACGCTCGCGCCCTTGCGCTGCGTGAGCACCGCCTTGGTCGGGTCTTCTTGATACAGCGGCGGCGTCCACAGCGCCAGCGTACTGGCCGGGCTGCTGCCCGTGGCCACGTCCTGCGCGTTCGCGCCGAAGCGGTACACCGGCATCGTCACCTCGACCTGCGCGCCCTCGGCCACGGCGAGGCCGCGGTTGCCGATGAGCGCGTAGCGGCTGAAGCCCTTGTCGAAGAAGCCCGCGTCGAGCATCAGCGTGTCGGCCGGCGTGGTGCCGGACGTGTCGCCGATGGCGATGCGACTGGACTGCACGGTCAGCGTGCCGCCGCCGTCCACGCCCTGCCCGCGCAGCGCGGCACCGTCGAGCGACACATGGCCGTTGCCCACGTTGGCGCCATCGGCTTCGAGCGTGATGCTGCCGCCCTTGCCGCCTTGCTGCCTGGCCTTCGAGAGCAACGCCGCGCCCGACGACACGTCGACCACGCTGCCGTTGCCCAGCACCACGTCGCCCGTGCTGCGCACCGACACGCTGCCGCCGTTGCGCCAGGCCACGCCGCCCGCGTCGAGCGGGTTCTTCGGCACGTTGCTCCACAGGCCGCTGGTGTCGAGCGCCGCGCCGCCCGCGAGCACCACGGTGCTCGTGCCGTTGGCGGGCGCGGCGAGGCTGGTCGTGTCTTTCAGGTAGTTGGTGCTGACCTGCTCGAGCACGTTGCCCAACTGGATGCTGCCGCCGTGCGCGACGAGGTCGGCCCCGACCTTCACGTTCGGGCTGTACAGCGTGATGTTGCCGCCGCTGCCGGCCTGCAGCGCACCCGTCACCGCGATGCGCTCGGTGGCCGCCACGCGCACCGCGCCCAGGCGAAAGCCGCTGAGCAAGTCGGTGTCCAGGTAGAGCGTGTCGCGCCGCTCGGCCGGCAGCGCGGTCGACAGGTCGAGCCCCGCCGCAATGGCCTGCGCCGTGTCGCCGAGGACCACGTTCTTCACGCCGCTCGCGTCGAGCCGGCGATGCAGCGTGCCGCTGCTCTTGTCGAAGTAGCTGTCGTAGCTGCCGACGATGAGTTGCCCGCGTTGCGCGGCGGCGCTGGCCGACTGGCGGTAGCCGTCGAGCCCGGCCTGCGGCGCCTGTGTCTGGCGCTCGCCCTGGAAGGTTTCTCCGACGATGTCGCCCTCGAGCACCGCGCCCTTGGTGGCGACGATCAGCAGGCCCGCGTCGCGGCCCACGGTGTAGCCGTTTTCCAGCCGCTTCTGCGGGCCGATCAGCGGGTTGTAGAAAAAGCCGGTGGCGTTCTTGCCCCAGCGCGCGTGCTCGTCCTCGAAGCCCTTGTAGACGCTCGTGTACTGCAGGTCGCCCGGTGCCTTCGACACTTCGTACAGCCGCCCGTCGGCGCCCTTGAGCCAGCTCTGGTTGAGCATGCCGGTCTGCACGTCGAGCGTGCCGCCCGACAGGTTGATGCTGGAGCCGCGCTGCGTGACCACGTCGCCGCCCGCGAAGCTCACGGCGCCGCCCTGCGCCATCCACTCGCCCACGGTGTGGCCCTGCGTGCCCAGGTAGCCGCCCACCTCGAGCAGGCCGCCGCCCGTGTACCAGCGCTCGCCCTGGTAGCCGTTGGTGCCGCCGGCCACGAACACCAGCGTGCGCCGGTCGATCCACAGGTCGGTGTTGTTGAGGTTCTTGCTGTCGCGGTTGAGCGGCGCGTCGCGCTGCTCGTTGCCCTGCACGTTGATCTTGACGTTGTTCGATTCCATGCTGAGCTTCACGCCCACCGCGCCCGAGACGTCGATGCGCGCGCCCTCGCGCACCAGGCTGCGCTGCTTGGCGTCGACCATCACCTGGCCGCCGGTGGCCAGCGTGAGCGAGTCTTTCTGGAACTCCACGGTGCCGCCGCTGGCCACGTCCACGCGCGAGAGGTCGCGCCGGTCGTTGCCCGCCAGGATGATGCCGCTGGTGTTGTTCAACTGCACGGCCGGTGCCATGAGCGCGGTGCGCTGGCTGTCGAGCGCGGTGGTGCCGCTGGTGTCGAGCACGATGGCCGTGGTGCTGCCTTCGCCGAGCGTGACCTTGCCGGTGGCGCCGGTCGCGGCCAGGTGCACCGTGCCGCGCGCGTTCACCGAAGTGCTCGAGAGAATGACGCCGTTCTGCGCCACCTCGCGGCCCGCCAGCGTGACGTCGCCGGTGGGTGCCTGGATCAGCCCCGTGTTGCTGACGAGGCCGGCCTTGCTGTTGGCGGCCAGCGTCACGGCCACTTCATTGCCGCGCGTGGTCGAGCCCTGATTGCCGTCGGTGCCCACGCCCTTGCGGATGGTGAAGTTGTCGCCCGCCGCCAGCAGCGCCTGCCCGCCGGGCGTGGCGATCTCGCCCGCGTTGCGCACTTCGCTGCCCAGCAGCATCACGTAACCGCCGCCCTGCGTGGCCGAGGTCGGCGCGGGCGTGGAAAGGCGTGCGCCCGCCTGCACCTCGACCTTGCCCAGCGCGTCCTTGAAGTTGGGCGTGTTGCCGCTCGCGTAGATGCCGTTGGCCTTGAAGCTGGCGTCGTCGATGTTCGCGGCGGCCGCCACCAGGTTGCGCGTGTCGACCTGGCTGGTGCCGCTGAAGACGATGCCGTTGCGGTTGGCCACCATCACCGTGCCGTCGGCCCGGATGCGGCCCTGGATCTGGCTGGGGCGCGCCTGCGGGTCGTTCACCTTGTTGAGCACCGCCCAGTCTTTCTGCTGCGCGAAGGCCACCGTGGTGTTCTTGCCGACGTTGAAGGTCTCCCAGTTCAGGATGGCCTTGTCGGCCGTCTGCTGGACCGTGACGACCGTGCGGCCGTCGACGCTCTTCTGCGAATCGCGATCGAGCGGGCGCGCGTTGAGCCAGCCCGCGGTGAGCGAATTGCTGTCGACCTTCAGGCCGCCCTCGGCCAGGCCGTCGGGCACCGAGGCGTCGTTCTGCGCAGCCGCCGCGCGCTCCGCGGCCTGTGCCGCCTGCTGCGCCGCGATGCCGCGCGCCGCCAGGTTCAGGTTGCTGATCGACTGCTTCAGTTGCTCGTTGGCGCGCTGCTGCTGGCCCTCGGGGCCCATGAGGCTGGCGGCGGGCAGGCCGTTGGGCAGCCGGCCGGTGGCCGTGGCGGTGGCCTGCGCGGCGCCCTTGGCGTCGAACCACGTGGGGCTGAAGGCGCGCTGCGCATGCGCCGGCGTGGTGATCGTCGCGGCCGCGCCCGCGGCCAGTGCCAGCGCCATGGCCTGTGCCAGCGGCGAAATGCGCAAGCTCCTCGCATGCACAACGGCGCCCGGCTTGCGGTGGCCGCGGCTGCTGCTGTGTCCCTCGTGTGTGTTCATCTGACGCCCAGTAAGAAATGAAATGCACAGGCACAGAATCTGTGCCCCTTACTGGACAGACCGGACACCGCAAACAAAACCGCTAACTTTTTCAATCCTGACCGGGCGCGGGGGCCAATCAAGCTGTCACAAACATCAGCCAAGGATGAGCACGCCGCCCGGCAGCGCACGCGCCTGGAGGTCGTACGAACGCTGGATCTGCACCAGCACCGTGTCGAGCGAGGCAATGGCGAAACGCCCGCTCACCGCGCGGTCGGCCAGCCCGCGCGCCATCAGCACCACGCGGCCCGGCCGGTAGCGGTTGATCTCTTCCACCACGCGCGCCAGCGGCGTCTGCCGGAACACCAGCACGCCGGTGCGCCAGGCCGACACGTCGCGCCCTGCGTGCCCGTGGCACCGCCGATCGATGCCGCGTCGTACACCACCTGCTGGCCCGCCTGCAGCGTGCGCGCGCCCATGGGGTGCGACACGCGCACGCTGCCTTCGATGCAGGTCACGCAGGTGCTGCCGTCGAGATGGCGCACCTCGAAGCGGCCCGCCTGCGCGTCGCTGCGGCCCGTTCCCGCGACCACGCGAAACGGCTGCCGCACGGAAGAAAGATCGACCGCCGCCTCGCCCGCGATCAGGTCGATGCCGACCGTGCGGCCGTCGACCGTCTGGCGCTGCACGCTGGTCTGCGTGTTGAGCACCAGGCCCACGCCGTCGGCCACGGCCACGTTGCGCTGCTCGCCGGTGGCGGTGCGGAAGTCGGCGTTCCATTCGCTCACGGACGGCCACAGCGCCAGCGGCGGATACACCGCCGCCACCACACCCGCCGCGCCGGCCGCGCTCACCGCGGCGCCCAGGAACGCGCGGCGCTGGCGCAGCGGGCGCTTGTTGTCGCTGCGTTGCCGCGCGGCCTGCCGGTGTTCGGCCAGCAGCGCGGGCTGCGCCGCCATCATCTGGCCGATGGCCGGGTCGAGCGCCTTCCACAGCCGCTTGGCTTCGGCGAACGCCTGCGCATGCAGCGCGCTCGCGTCCTGCCAGCGCCGAAAGCCTTCGACGTCGTGCTGCGTGGCCTCGCCGGACGCAAGCCGGCGCAACCAGGCCTGCGCTTCGCGCTGTGCCTGGCCTGCGGCCTGGTCGGGCTCCACTCGGATGTTCATACCCATAAGACGGCTCCGGGCGCGGGGAACCGCATTTTATTTTTCATGATCGCCCCGCGCGGCAAGCGGCCGGCCCATGCGGGCGGCGCAGAAGTCATGCGCGTCCTTCAGTTCTTTTTCGACGGTGCGCAGCGAAATGCCCAGCCGCGCGGCCACCTCGCGCTGCGGCAGATGCTCCCAGCGCACCATCACCAGCACCTGCCGCCGGCGCGCCGGCATGCGCGCGATGAGCGCCGCGAGCGCGGCCATTTCCGAGCGGTCTTCGGCGATCTGCGCGGGGCCCGGCGCGGGGTCGGGCGCGTCTTCGAGCAGCGCGTCGATTTCGTCGGACGTGGCCAGCCTGCCCTGCTTGCCGAGCTGGTCGTAGGCCAGGTTGACGGCCACGCGCAGCAGGTACGAAGCCGGGTCGCGCACGCCGTCGATGTCGTCGCGGCTTTCCAGGCGCAGCCAGGTGTCTTGCAGCGCATCGCCGGCCTGGTCGGTGTTGCCGAGCCGGCGCGCAAGCCGCTGCTTGAGCTCGTCGTAGCGCGATACCAGAAAGTTGCGCAGGGCCGGCAGTGCGTTCTCGGGCATGCGGCGTGCGGCCTCAGTGGCGCGCCGGGCATTCGAGCCCCGGCGTCTGCGAGCGCGGCAGGATCAGCATCGTCAGCGGCTGCGCCATCTCGGGCGGCGGCGAGCGGTCGATGCGGATCTGCCGCAGCGTGTCGAGAATCGCGCCGTCGCGCGCGCGGTCGCCGCTGGTGTGCAGCAGGAAGGCGTTGGCGATGCGGCCGGTGCCGTCGATCACGAAGCGCATCGCGGCGCGGTAGCCGCCCGGCACCGTGCGCGGGTTGCCGCAGAAGGCTTCCCAGATGCGGGTCTGCACGAGGCCGTCGTAGCTGCCGCGGTCGGCGGGTGCGGCCGGCGTGGCGGCCTCGGTGCCGGGCGCCGTGCGCGCGGGCGAGTCCACGGCGTCGGCCGGCATGGGCTTGAGCACGAAGGCGGCGCTGGTGCCTGTGCCGGTGTAGTCGGCGACCAGGCCCGTGCCCCGCAGCAGCGTGCGCAGCGCCTCGGCCGGCGTGGCCGTGGTTTGCACGGGCGTCGACTCGCGCCCCGCCACGAGCCCCGCGTCGAAGAACACCGGCAGGCCGGTGTGCAGGCCGTACTGGTCGAGCGCGGCGTTCAGCGGCTGGCGCGGAATGTCGAAGCGCATGCGCTCGCGCCCGCTTTCGCCGCGGGTGGCCGCGGCCTCTTCCACCTGCGCGCGCGCATCCACGGCCAGCAGGGTCATGCAACCCGCGAGCGCGAGGCTTGCCAGATGAAGAAGAAAGGGAGGGTCATGCCGCATGAGTTCGTCGATACGCCCGGCGAAGGCCGCCGCCCGGGGGGCATGTTGAGGCGCATGCTAGGGCCGCTTCGTGACGCTCGAATGACTCGGCACGGCGCCCCTCCTCGCGCCTGGCTCAGCAGCGCGACATGCCCGCGCGCGCGCAGATCGGCACGAAGATGCGCGTGCTGCCGCGCTGCACCAGCAACGCGGCCGAGCCGTCGGCCACGTCGAGCTCCTGCACCAGCGCCTCGGCGCTGTCGATGGGCTGGCCGTTCAGCGCCAGGATCAGGTCGCCCGGCTGCACCCCCGCACGCGAGGCCGCCGCGTTCACGCGCTGCACCAGCAGCCCGCCGTCCACGCGCAGGAACTGCCGCTCGGCCGCGCCA
>NZ_MOWM01000110.1 GCF_016082275.1 Variovorax sp. E3 | reverse complement strand
CCCAGGCGTCGGGCACCTCGGCCATCGCTCTCGGCAGCGCCTCGGGCACCACTCAGGGCGCGGTGGCGTCGGGCAACGGCAGCACTGCGATCGGCGGCGCGTACAACGGATCGGCCGGCGCATCGGCGCTGGCCACGGGCGGTGTGGCCGTCGGCTCCGGCAGCCAGGTCGCGAGCGGCGCGACCAACAGCGTGGCCATCGGCGCCAACGCGGTCGCCACGGCGGCGAACACCGTTTCCTTCGGCTCGGCGGGCCAGACGCGCATGCTCGTCAACGTCAGCGCGGGCGCGGTGAACGCCACCAGCACCGATGCCATCAACGGCAGCCAGCTCTACACGGTGCAGCAGACGTCCAACACGGCCCTGGGCCTAGCGCAGAACTCGGCTCAGTACGGCGCGGGCGGCACCTCGCTGCAGCTCAACGCCAACGGCGGCGCGGGCACCACCATCAGCAACGTGGCCGCCGGACAGGCCAGCACCGACGCGGCCAACGTCGGCCAGGTACAGCAGGCACAGCAGACGGCCGTCACCACCGCGAACAACTTCACCGTGCAGCAGGTCAACGCGCTGCAGGCGCTGATGAACCAGGCCCTGTCCAGCGGCGTGTGCGCGGTGAACGCGGGCGGCTCCGTGGCCTGCGGCCCGGGCGCTGGCGCGAGCGGCGCGGGCAGCACCTCGATGGGCACCAATGCGCAGGCCAACGGAGACAACACCGTGGCCGTGGGTAACGGCGCGCGGGCCGATCACGCGGGCTCGGTCGCCATCGGCGCGGGCGCGAAGGCGCTGGCCGATCCCACCACCGCCGTGGGCAACAACGCCATCGCCAGCGGCAACAACGCCGTCGCGCTGGGCGCCAACACGCTGGCCAGCGGCAACAACGCGGTGGCGCTGGGCCAGGGCTCGGTGGCCGATCGCGACAACACGGTGTCGGTGGGCAACGCCGCCACCAACCAGTTGCGCGGCATCACGAATGTCGCCCCCGGCGTGCTGGGCACTGATGCCGTCAACGTCAACCAGCTGCAGCAGGTCGTGGCCAACGCGACCAGCCAGGCCAACGCTTTCGCCGCGCAGGGCGTCGCGGCGGCGCTGGCCATGCCGTCGATGCCGATGCTGCCGACAGGCAGGAAGTGGGTGGGCGCGGCCGTCGGCAACTACGCGGGCGCGTCTGGCGTGGGCATCGCCTTCGGCTATCAGGTCAACGACAACCTGAACCTGGGCGCAGGGCTCTCGACGGCAACGAGCAGCGGGAACGGGAGCCGAGTGGCGGCGCGGGTGCAGGCGGGGTATGCATGGTGAGGGGACGCATGGCGCCTCTGCCAAAGCAGAAAGTTCGATAGCTGTCGCCGGTCGCCGGTCACTGAAAGCCCGTTATCAAATGGATAGCGGGCTTTTTGCCTTTTGGCGCATGCAGAAAGTCGCCCCAATCCCGCCCCCGTGCAGACATCCCCCATCAGCAGGAGAATCCCCAGGCCTTCAAGCGCCCTGCAGGGCCGAGGCCACCAACTCGCCCCTCTCCGCGCATGTCCTCCCCGCCCACCGCCCCGACCCCCTCGTCTTCGTTCTCCCTGCGGCGCATCGCCATCCCCGCGTTCGGACCGTCCCTGCTGTTCGGCCTGGGCGAGGGCGCCATCCTGCCCATCGTGCCGCTCACCGCGCGCGAGCTGGGCGCCTCGGTGCCCATCGCCGCCTTGATGGTCGCGCTGATCGGCATCGGTTCGCTGTTCAACAACATCCCCGCCTCGCTGATCACCATGCGCTGGGGCGAGCGCTGGGCGATCGTCGCGGCGGGCATCTGGAGCGGCCTGGGCATGGCCCTGTGCGTGTGGACCTCGCACCTGGGCCTGTTCGCCGCGGGCTGCTTCATGGTGGGCATGTCGCAGTCGGTCTACAACCTTGCGCGGCAGAGCTACATGACCGAGGCCGTGCCCGTCGAATACCGGGCGCGCGCGTTGTCGACGCTGGGCGGCGTCATGCGCATCGGCATGTTCGCGGGGCCTTTTCTCGCGGCGGGCGCGGTGCATGCGTTCGGGCTGCCGGCGGCCTACGTCCTCGGCATCGTGGCGGTGCTGGGGGCGGCGGCGCTCGGCGCGCGCATTCCCGACCTGGAGGCGCCGCCCGTGCCGCACGGGCAGGAGCCGCCCGCCGCGCCGACCATCGTCTCCACCCTGCGCGACTACCGGCATGTGTTCCTCACGCTGGGCATCGGCGTGGTGCTGGTGAGCGCGGTGCGCGCGTCGCGCCAGGCCGTGATTCCGCTGTGGGCCGACCACCTCGCGCTGGCGCCGTCGGTGGCCTCGCTGATCTACGGCCTGGCCGGCGGCATCGACATGCTGGTGTTCTATCCGGCCGGCAAGGTGATGGACCAGAAGGGCAGGCGCTGGGTCGCGGTGCCCTCGATGCTGATCATGGGAGCGGCGATGCTGCTCATGCCGCTGACGACCGGCGTCTTCACGCTGCTGCTCGCGGCGCTGGCCATCGGTTTCGGCAACGGCATCGGCTCGGGAATGATCATGACGATCGGCGCCGACCACTCGCCCCGCCACGGGCGCGCGCACTTCCTCGGCGTGTGGCGCCTGATGTCCGACATCGGGTCTTCATGCGGCCCCGCATTGCTGTCCTTCCTGGCCGCCAGCCTGTCGCTGGCCGCAGGCATCGCCGTGACCGGGCTCATCGCCTTTGCCGCCGCGGGAACGCTGGCGTACTGGCTGCCGCGAAGCGGCAAGGCCCACGGCGCCGTGCCAAGGCCGACCAAATAGCCGCCCCCGCGGCTTGAACCACCGCACACGGCCGGGCGCCTTGTCCGGCATCCGCGCGCGCGCTTCAGGCGCCGCGCGCCGGGGGCTCGGCCGCGCCTGACGCCTTCGCGGCGCGATGGCGCCCGGGCCCCTGCGGCAAAGATTGCCGAATTTTGATAACGCCCGGGGCACCGCGAACCCTAGTCTTCGGTCACGGCCAACGCAGGACGTTCGTTGCCGAGCCGATCCCGCACCCTTTCCCCGAAAGTGAACCGCGAATGACAGAAGCTTCCGCCGCCGCCGGCACCACGCTGTTGCTGCGCAATGGCGCCATCTACACCATGGACCCCGCGCGCCCTGGGCCGACGCGCTCG
This sequence comes from Variovorax sp. E3, assembly GCF_016082275.1. GTDB lineage: Bacteria > Pseudomonadota > Gammaproteobacteria > Burkholderiales > Burkholderiaceae_C > Variovorax. Next base: position 22,886 of record NZ_MOWM01000110.1, on the reverse strand, counting down.
CGGTCCGCGACGGCCGCATCGTCGCCGTGGGCACCGAGGACGAGGCACGCGCCGCCGTGCCGAGCGCCACCCGCACTGTCGACCTGCGGGGCCGCATGGTCATGCCCGGCATCATCGACGTGCACAACCACTTCCTGTGGGCGGGCCAGGCGGAGCTGTACGAGACGAACTTCGCGCCCACGCTGTCCCTGGCGCAAGTGCTGGAGCGCGTGCGCGAGGCCGCGGCCAAGGAGCCCGCCGACGGCTGGATCGTCGGCGGCATCTGGGGCAGCGGCCTGTTCGGCGAACTCACGAGAGAAGCGCGCACGCTGCTCGACGAAGCCGCCGGCGGACGGCCGGTGATGCTGCGCGACGACTCCCACCACAACCGCTGGGTCAGCACCGCGGCCCTGCGCCTGGCCGGCATCGACGCCGGCACGCCCGACCCGCTCAACGGCGAGATCGTGCGCGACCCCGCCACCGGCGAGCGACCGGGCTGCTCATGGAGTCCGCTTCGGCGCTCGCGGAAATCGCCGTGGGCAAGGCGATGGCGCTGTCGCCGCAACGCGACTTCGATGCCGGCGCGCACGCGATCCGGCGGCTCAACGCCTGCGGCATCACCGGCTCGCAGGAGGCCCTGACCACGCGCTCGGTGATGAACGCGATCAAGGCGCTCGACGACGCGGGCCGGCTCACCGCGTGGGTGGTCGGCTCGCTGCCGGTGGTCGAGGCCGCGCTGGCGCCGGGTGAATGGGGCGAGACCCTGTTCGCGCTGCGCGACAGCTACCGCACGCGGCACTTCCGCCCCGATGCCGGCAAGGTGTTCCTCGACGGCGTGCCGACCTCGCGCACCTCGGCCATGCTGGAGCCCTACCTGCCCGACACGCTGCACGGCTGCTGCTTTCGCGGCAGCACCACGCTGACGGTGCCGCAACTGGCGCGCGCGCTGGCCGACTGCGAGGCGCGCGGCATCGCCGTCAAGATCCACTGCGCGGGCGACGGCGCGGTGCGCTCGGCGCTCGACGCGGTAGAGGTGGTGCGCAGCTTCAACGGGCCGGGGCTGCTGCACCAGATCGCGCATGCGAGCTTCATCGACCCGGCCGATGTGCCGCGCTTCGCCGCGCTCAACGTGGCGGCCGACCTGTCGCCGATGCTCTGGTTTCCTGGCGTCATCGTGGAGGCGATCCGCACCACCGTGCCGGAAAAGCGCGTCGACCGCTTCTGGCCCAACCGCGACCTGCACGAGTCGGGCGCGCTCATCGCAGGCGGCTCCGACTGGCCCGTGGTGTCCGACCCCAACCCGTGGGTCGGCATCCAGGGCATGGTCACGCGGCGCGACCCCACGGGCATGTTCCCCGGCGCGCTGTGGCCCGAGCAGGCGCTCGACCTGGCCACGGTGCTGCAGGCCTACACGCTGAACCCGGCGCGCGCGATGGGCATGGCCCACGAGACCGGCTCGCTCGAGGTGGGCAAGTCAGCCGACCTGATCGTGCTCGACCGGCACCTGTTCCGCATCCCGAGCGAAGAACTGGCGGCCACGCGCGTGCTCGCAACCTACTTCGAAGGCGTTGTCGTCCACGAGGCCGAAGCATGACGAACGCCGTGGACCCGCGCATTCCCGTGACCCTGCTGACCGGCTTTCTCGGCAGCGGCAAGACCACGGTGCTCAACCACCTGCTGCACCGGCCCGAGCTGGCCGACACGGCGGTGATCATCAACGAGTTCGGCGAGATCGGCATCGACCACCTGCTGGTCGAGCAGGTGGGCGAGAACCTGCGCGTGCTCAACAGCGGCTGCCTGTGCTGCACCGTGCGCGGCGACCTGATCGACACGCTGCGCGACCTCGACGCGCGCCGCGAGCGCGGCGAGATCGCGGCGTTCGCGCGCGTCGTCATCGAGACCACGGGCCTGGCCGATCCGGCGCCGGTGCTGCACACCCTGATGGTCGACCCCGCCGTCACGCCGCGCTACCGCTTGGACGGCGTGGTGACCACGGTGGACGCCGTCAACGGCGCGGCCACGCTCGACCACCATGCCGAGGCCGTGAAGCAGGCCGCCGTGGCCGACCGCCTGCTGCTGACCAAGACCGACCTCGTGACCGCCGCCGCCGTCGACGCGCTGGCGGCGCGGCTGGTGGCGCTCAACCCCACCGCGCGCATCAGCTGCGTGATCGACGGCGACGTGGTGTCGGGCGACGTGCTGGGCGCCGAGCAATGCGACCCGTTGCTGAAGTCGGCCGACGTGCGCGCGTGGCTGGCGCAGGAGGCGCACCGCGCCGGGCACCGGCATGCGCATGACCATTCGCATGACCATCATCACCATCACCACGACGTGAACCGCCACGACGACCACATTCGCGCGCACTGCATCGTGCTCGACGCGCCGCTGCAGGAGGCCGCGTTCCTTCACTGGCTCGACCTGATGGCCGTCATGCGCGGCGAGAAGCTGCTGCGCGTGAAGGGCCTGGTGCAGGTGGCCGAGCGGCCCGACGAGCCGCTGGTGGTGCACGGCGTGCAGCACGTGTTCCACCCGCCGCGCCGGCTGCCGGCGTGGCCGTCGGCCGACCGCCGCACGCGTCTCGTGTTCATCACGCGCGACATCGCGTACGACGAGATCGCGCGCACCTTCCAGCAATTCGCCGGCGTGCGCCTGCCCGCCGCGCAGCCCCTCACACCCCACGGAGCGCTTCACCATGACTGACACCGCACGAGCCCCCCTGTCCCTGTCCGGCAGCGCCGCATCCGTCGACCTGGGGCGCCGCCGCTCGATGGCGCTGGCGGCCGCGGCGGTGGCCTTTCCCGGCTTCGCGCTGGCGCAGTCGCGGCCCATCAAGATCGGCTACATCACCGCGCTGTCGGGCGTGCGCGCACCGTTCGGCGTGGCCGACGAATGGCACCTCGCGCGCATGCGCGACATGCTCAAGAACGGCCTGGAGATCAACGGCAAGCGCCACGCGGTCGAGATCGTCATGAAGGACAACCAGTCCGACCCCAACCGTTCCCAGCAGGTCGCCAGCGACCTCGTGCTGCGCGACAAGGTCGACCTGATGCTGGTGCAGGACGGCGACGCGTCCGCGCCCGCCGGCCAGCTGTGCGACGTGCACGGCATCCCGATGATCTGCACCATGGCGCCGTGGCAGGCCTTCTTGTTCTCGCGCAACGGCACGGTCGAGAAGGGCTTTCCGTTTTCCTTCACCTTCTTCTGGGGCGCCGACGACGTGGTGAAGAACTTCGTCTCGATGTGGGACAGCATCAAGACCAACAAGACCGTGGGCACGCTGTTCATCGACAACCCGCCGGGCCAGGCTTTTGCCGACCCGCAGCGCGGCATGCCGCCGGGCCTGCGCGGCGCGGGCTACCAGGAGGTGCCGGCCGGCTTCTTCAAGATCGCCACCGACGACTTCTCCAACCAGGTCGCGGCCTTCAAGGCGAAGAACGCGCAGATCGCCACCGGCTTCATGTTCGAGAGCAACTTCGCCACCTTCTGGAAGCAGGCGCAGCAGGCGGGCTACCGGCCCGAGGCCTGCACCATGGCCGCGGCCTTCCTGTTCCCGAGCGCGCTGAAGGCGCTGGGCAGCGCGGGCAACGGCATGTCGACCGAGGTCTGGTGGACGCCGGCCTTTCCGTTCAAGTCCTCGCTCACCGGCCAGTCGGCCAGGGAGTTCGCCGCCGACTGGGAGAAGTCCACCGGCAACCAGTGGACGCAGCCGCTGGGCTACGCCCACGCGCTGTGGGAGACCGGCATCGCGGCGCTGAAGGGCGCGGCCGACCCGCTGGACCGCAAGTCGGTGCGCGACGCCATCCGCGGCATGTCGCTGGACACCATCATCGGCAAGGTCGACTTCAAGAACAGCCCGATCAAGAGCGTGGCCAAGACCGCGCTGGTCGGCGGCCAGTGGCGCCGCGCGGCCGACGGCTCGCGCTTTCCGTTCGAACTGCAGGTGGTGGGCAACCCGACCGCCCGGCACATTCCGGTGGACGGCGAACTCAAGCTGCTGTCGCAGCTGAAGTGAGCGGCGCCATGGTGCTGGCGGTCAGCGGCCTGTGCAAGGCCTACGGCGAGATCGTGGTGGCCGACGACGTGGGCTTCTCGCTGGCGCACGGCGAATGCCTGGGCGTGATCGGGCCGAACGGCGCGGGCAAGAGCTCGCTCTTCAACCTGCTCACCGGCGTGGCGTCGCCCGACCGCGGCAGCATCCGGCTGGACGGGCACGAGCTGGTGGGCCTGCCGGCGCACCGCCGCGCGCGGCTGGGCATCGCGCGCGCGTTCCAGATCCCGCAGCCCTTCGCGAACCTCACGGTCTACGAGAACGTGCTGGCCGCCGCCACCTTCGGTGCAGGGCTGCATGGCGCGGCCGCGGCCGAATCGGCCATGGCGGCGCTGGAGCGCAGCGGCTTGAAGGGGCACTGGGCCACGGCCGCCGGCGCGCTGCCGCTGCTGGACCGCAAGCGGCTCGAAGTGGCCAAGGGCATCGCGGGCCATCCGCGGCTGCTGCTGCTCGACGAAGTGGCCGGCGGCCTCACCGAGCGCGAGGTGCAGGCGATGGTGGAACTGGTGCTGGAGCTCAAGCGCTCGTATGCGGTGATCTGGATCGAGCACATCGCGCATGCGCTCAAGGCGGTGGCCGACCGCGTGCTGGTGCTGCACTTCGGCCGCAAGCTGCTCGAGGACACGCCGCACGCGGCCATGGAAAGCGCCGTGGTGCAGGAGATCTACATGGGAATACCCGCCGATGCCGCTGCTTGAAATCGACACGCTCGACGTGTTCCACGGCGACCTGCAGGCGGTGTTCGGCGTGTCGCTCGCGGTCGCCGGCGGCGAGCGCTGGCGCTGATCGGCGCCAACGGCGCGGGCAAGTCGACGCTGCTGAACGCCATCGTCGGCCTGCTGCCGGCGCGCGCCGGCAGCGTGCGCTTCGACGGCCGCGCGCTGGGCGGCATGCCGGCCGAGCGCATCGCCGCGCTCGGCATCGCGATGGTGCCCGAGGGCCGCCTGCTGTTTCCCTCGCTCACCGTGGAAGAGAACCTGCGCATGGGCGCGCTCACGCGGCGCGGCGGTCCGTGGAACCTGGCCTCGGTGTATGCGCTGTTCCCCATGCTGCGCGGCCTGAGCCAGCGGCCCGCGACCAGCCTGTCGGGCGGCCAGCAGCAGATGGTGGCGGTGGGGCGCGCGCTGATGTCCAACCCGCGGCTGCTGCTGTGCGACGAGCTCTCGCTGGGCCTCGCGCCGCTGGTGGTCGAGGAAATCTACCGCGCCTTCGAGCGCATCCGCGCCGACGGCATGGCCATCGTGCTGGTCGAGCAGGACGTGGCGCGCGCCTGCGCCGTGTCCGACAGCATGCTGTGCCTGCTCAAGGGCCGCGTCACCCTGGCGGGCGCCGTGGCGGGCGTGTCGCACCAGCGCATTGCCGCCGCATATTTCGGGGAGTGAAGAAACCATGGACTGGGTATCGACGGTGGTCAACGGTGCGTTGCTCGGCGGGCTCTACGGCCTGTTCGGGCTCGGGCTGGCGCTGGTGTTCGGCGTGATGCGCGTGGTGAATCTCTCGCACGGGGAGTTCATCGTGATGGGGGCCTACCTGGGCGTGTTTCTGGTGGCCTCGATGCCGCAGGTGCCGCCGTGGCTGATGGTGGTGCCGGTGGCGCTGGCCGGTTATGCGGCGGGCTGGCTGCTGCAGGCCGGTGTCGTGAATTTCGCGGTGCGCACGGGCGACCCGCTCACGCCGCTGATGCTGACCTTCGGCCTCTCGGTGATCCTGCGCAACGTGATGGTCGAGCTGTTCGGCGCGGACTCGCGCGCCATCGACGGCGGCGCGCTCACCAGCGCGGGCTTCGACGTCATGGGCCTGCGCATCGGCGTGTACCCGCTGCTGGTGCTCGGCCTGGGCGTGGCGCTCTTCGGCGGGCTGCAGTGGCTCTTGCACCGCACCGAGTTCGGCCGCGTGGTGCGCGCAACGGCCGACGCACCGCGCGTGGCACGGCTCATGGGCGTGGCGCCGGGGCGGGTGTTCAACAAGGTGATGGGGCTGTCGCTGGCCTTTGCTGCGGTGGCGGGCTTCCTGCTCGCGCAGCGCACGTCGTTCACGCCGTTCTCGGGCGCCGAACGCATGCTGGTGGCCTCGAGGTGGTGATCATCGGCGGGCTCGGCTCGTTCTGGGGCGCGCTGCTCGGCGGCATCGCGCTGGGCATTGCGCAGCTGGTGGGGCAGAAGCTCGATTCCAACGCGGGCTCGCTGTATGCGCACCTGCTGTTCGTGCTCACGCTGGTGCTGTTGCCCAGGGGTCTGGCGGGAGCACGCCGGTGAGCGGGGGCAAGGCGCTGGCCGCCTGCCTGGCCGCCGTGGTGCTCGCGGGCATGGCGGCGCTGGCGCCGAGCTTTGCCGATGCGGGCGCGTTGCGCCTGTGCGCCGAGATCCTGCTGGCCATCTGCATGGCGCAGATGTGGAACCTGCTCGCCGGCTACACGGGGCTGTTCTCGCTGGGCCACCAGCTGTTCGTGGGCGTGGGGGCCTACACGCTCTTCGAGGCCTCGCAGCGGCTGTCGCTGCCGCCGTACTGGGCCTTGCCACTGGCCGGGCTCGCGGGCGCCGCCGCCGCCGCGCTGATGGCGCCGGCCTTGTTCCGCCTGCGCGAGGCGCACTTCTCGATCGGCCTGTGGGTGTTCTCCGAGATCGTCTACCTCGTGGTGTCGAAGACCAAGGCGCTGGGCTCCACCTCGGGGCGCGCGCTCGACCTGTCGAACGTGGCGGACCCGGAGTCCTTCCAGTCGGTCGCCTTCTGGCTGGCCTGCGCCATCGGCATCGGCGCGCTGGTCGGCGTGTACGCGCTCATGCGCTCGCGCCTGGGCCTGGCGCTCATGACCGTGCGCGACAACGAACTGGCCGCGCGCAGCGTGGGCGTGGACGTGTGGCGCGTGCGCTTTCCGGCCTTCGTCGCCTCGGGCTTCGGCTGCGCGCTGGCCGGCGCGGCCTACTACATGGGCGCGATGTTCGTCTCGCCCGATTCCGCCTTCGACGTGAACTGGGTCGTGATGATGATGTTCGCCACGCTCATCGGCGGCGTCGGCACCATCGAAGGGCCGGTGATCGGCGTGCTGATCTGGTTCGCGTTGCGCGAGCTGCTGGCCACCTGGCTGGGGCTGCCGGGCGGCTGGTACCTGATCGGCATGGGCGCGGTGGCGATGGTGGTCAGCGTGCTCGCGCCGCGTGGCCTGTGGGGCACGCTGCAGGCGCGTTGGGGCTGGCGCGGCCTGTCGGTGCGGCGCGTGCCGCCGACGTCAGCGGCGATGCCATCAGGCGAGCTTCAGCCGCCGCGCGCGGTGCGCAGCGTGGCCGAGGGCAGCTCGCCGAACTGACGCTTGTAGTCCAGCGAGAACTGGCCCAGGTGCCAGAAGCCCCAGCGCGCCGCGACGTCCTGCACGCCGGTGCGCATGTCCTGCACGGCCTTGAGTTCGCGGCGCACGCCGTTGAGCCGCACGGCGCGCAGGTACTTCACGGGCGTGATGCCCAGCACGTCCTGGAAGCAGTAGTTCAGCTTGCGGCGGCTCGCGCCGATGCGGCTGCACAGCTGCAGGATCGACAGCGGCTCGTCGGTCTGCGAGAGCATCAGGTCGCAGGCGCGGTCGACCACGCGCTTGCGCGCGGCCGAGGTCTTCAGGTCCGTCGTGTTGACCTCCGCGGGCAGTGCCTCGATCCACTCCATCAGCACGGCGTCGCGCAGCTGCGTCAGCGCGGCACTGGGCGCCATCGGCGTGCCCAGCGTGGCCAGCGCGCCCAGGTGCAGCGCCTTCAGCGTGCGCGCGGTGTCGGCGGGCACCGGCAGCACGGTCTGCTTGTCGAGCCAGGGGGCCAGCGGTGTCTGGTAGATGCGTTCCCACAGCGGGTTGAGCAGGTCGGCGTTGACCACCACGCCGATCATGCTGAACAGCGCCGGGCTGCACAGGTCGAGGTCGTCGGCGCGGCCGGCCATGACGGCATCGGCATCGAGCCGCTGGCCGTTGAAGAACGCGGCCTCGGGCAGGTCCAGCGCCATTGCGAAGCCGTAGCGGCCTTGCCCGAGCTGACCGCGCTGGCGCATGGCCTGGCTCGCGCTTTCGTGCACCAGCCGCAGGCCGGGCAATTGCAGGTGGCGCACCGCGCCATGGAAGCTGCCGGCCGAGAGTTGCTCGTAGCGCAAGACCCAGTCGGGCTGCGAGGCGGCGTGCGCGTCGATGTCGTCGGTTTCGACGAAGTGGCCCCAGGCCTGGCCATGGGCCGGCGCGAGGCGAGGGGACTGCATTGCAGGGACCATGGATGCCATTCCGCAGAGACAGCCGGTAGCGTTCGACCGGCCCGCTCCACTGATATTAGTTTCATCGACAACGAATTCGGGCTCGTGTTTACCCGCTGTCGCCGCTGCCGTGTCTGTTGCGCAAGGGCTGTGGCAGGCGTTCAGGCGGGTTCTTCGTCGCTGCCGTCGGGCTCGAACCCCGCGGTGCTGGCGAACAGGTCGCCCATGATGTCCTCCAGAAATTCGAGCCGCTGCGGCGTGATGCCGGCAAGCAATTGCCGTGCCGTTTCAACCGCCAGCGGCACCATCTCGCGGTAGATGCGAAGGCCCTGCGGCCCCAGCGACACGATGACCTTGCGGCGATCACCCTCGTCGGGCTGCATGTTCGCCAGCCCGAGGTCGACCAGCCGGTGCTGCGCGCGGCTCACGCGGGCCTTGTCCATGCTGGTCTTGCGCGCGATCTCCAGGGCCGACAGCGGCCCGTACTTGCCGAGCACCACCACGATGCGCCACTCCGGAATCTGCAGCGAGAAGCGCTGCGAGATCGCGCGCCCGACCGACTGGCTCAGCCGGTTGGCCACCACCGACAGCTGGAAGGGCAGGAAGGCCTCGAGGTCGAATGCCGGTGCGGGGCGTCGCGTGGGCAGCTTGCGCTTCCTGGGCGCGGAAGCCTGGCGAGGGACGGTGGTGCGGGGCATGCATCGACTCCGTGTGTGAACGCGCCTGTCGCGCGAAAAAGTATATCGACGCGCCTCGCATGAACGGACGCATCAAGCGCCGCGTGTGCATGCCGCACTTCAATCGTGCGCGTTTTCGATAACGGTCCGGTGCCCCGCTGGAGAGACTAGCCACGTCACACACCGACACCCATTGCATGAACGACTTCCAGTATCCGCCTCCCGCCCTGCATGTCGCCGGCCGATGGCTCTCGCAGGCTTCGGGCGGCGAGCGCGCCGTGGTCAATCCGGCCGACGGATCGACGCTCGCGCAGCTGCCACTGGCCGGCGCGAGCGAGCTGCAGGCCGCCGCCGAGTCGGCGCGGCGCGGCTTCGCGCAGTGGCGCAAACGCAGCGCGCACGAGCGCTTCGGCGTGCTACGCCGCGCCGCCGAACTGCTGCGCGAGCGCGCACCTTCGATTGCGCGAACGCTCACGCTGGAACAGGGCAAGCCGCTGGCCGAAGCGCTGCGCGAGGTCGTGCTGTCGGCCGACATCATCGACTTCCAGGCGGAGGAGGCCAAGCGGCTCTACGGCCGCACCGTGCCGCCGCGCGTGCCCGGCATCCTGAGCCAGACCGTGACGCGCCAGCCGGTGGGGCCGGTGGCCGCGTTCACGCCGTGGAACTTTCCGATGAACCTGCCGGCACGCAAGCTGGGCAGCGCACTGGCCGCCGGCTGCAGCGTGGTCGTCAAGCCCGCGGAAGAAACGCCGGGCACCTGCATTGCGCTGGTGCAGGCGCTGCTCGACGCCGGCGTGCCGCCTGACGCCGTCAACCTCGTGTGCGGAGACCCGGCGCGGGTGTCGTCGTTTCTCATCGGCCATGAGGCGATACGCAAGGTGTCGTTCACCGGCTCGGTCGCGGTGGGCAAGCAGCTCGGCGTGCTGGCCGCGCAAGGCGTGAAGCGCTACACGCCGGAGCTGGGCGGGCATGCGCCGGTGATCGTCTGCGAAGACGCCGACTTCGGCTTCTCGCTCAAGAGCGCGGTGCTTGCCAAGTACCGCAACGCGGGCCAGGTGTGCGCGTCGCCGATCCGCTTCTACGTGCATCGGCGCCACTTCGACGACTGGGCCGCGGGCTTTGCACGGGCCGCGTCGGCGCTGCGCATCGGCCCGGGGCTCGACGCGCAGACGCAGATGGGCCCGCTGGCCCATGCGCGGCGCATCGAGGACATGGAGCGCTTTGTCGACGACGCATGCGCGCAGGGCGCGCGCCTGCTGTGCGGCGGCCATCGCATCGCGCGGCCGGGTTTTTCTTCGAGGCCACGGCCTTCACCGACGTGCCGCCCGGTTGCCTGCTGGCGCGCGAGGAACCCTTCGGCCCCATTGCCACCATCGAGCCGTTCGATGCGCTGGACGACGCCATCGCCAGGGCCAACGACTCGCGCTACGGGTTGGGCGCCTACGCCTTCACGCGCGACCTGCAGGTGGCGCACCGGCTGGGCGAGGAGATCGAGGCCGGCATGGTCGGCATCAACCACTTCGGCGTCTCGCAGCCCGAGATGCCCTTCGGCGGCTGGAAGGAAAGCGGCCACGGGCACGAGATGGGCGCCGAGGGCCTGCTGGCCTACACAGAAATCAAGACAGTCATCGTCGGCACACCGAACTGAAGAAGCGAAGCATTTCCATGACATCCATCGACACGCTCAAGCACGACAACGCAAAATTCATCTGGCACCCCATGGCCCATCCGCGGGCCATGGAAGCCGACCGGCCCGACATCATCGCGCGCGGCGAGGGCTGCTGGATCTGGGACGTCGACGGCCACAGGATGATCGACGGCGTGGGCGGCCTGTGGTGCTCCAACCTGGGCCACAGCAACCGCCGCGTGCGCGACGCGATCGTGGCGCAGCTCGACGAGCTGCCCTTCTACAACACCTTTCGCGGCACCACGCACGTGCGCGCCATCGAGCTGTCGAAGCGGCTGGTCGGCATGATGGCGCCCGAGCAGGTGAGCGCCGTGATGTTCAGCAACGGCGGCTCCGACGCGGTGGAAAGCGCGCTCAAGCTCGCGCGCCAGTACCACCGCCTGCGCGGCCAGCACGACCGCACCAAGTTCGTGAGCCTCAAGCAGGGCTACCACGGCGTGCATTTCGGCGGCATCTCGGTCAACGGCAGCACCAGCTTTCGCCGGCCCTACGAGCCGCTGCTCGGCGGCTGCTCGGTGATCGACACGCCCTGGCTCTATCACAACCCCTACAGCCAGGACCCGCATGAGCTCGGCGAAATTTGCGCCAACCTGCTGGAGCGCGAGATCCAGTTCCAGGGGCCCGACAGCGTGGCCGCTTTCATTGCCGAGCCCATCCAGGGTTCGGGCGGCGTGATCGTGCCGCCGCCCAACTACTGGCCGCGCGTGCGCGAGATCTGCGAGCGCCACGGCGTGCTGCTCATCGCCGACGAGGTGGTCACCGGCTTCGGGCGCAGCGGGCAGCTGTTCGGCACGCGGCTGTGGGGCGTCAACGCCGACATCTGGTGCCTGGCCAAGGGCATCTCGTCGGGCTACGTGCCGCTGGGCGCGACGGCCATCGGCCGCAAGGTGGCCGAGGTGTTCGAGGCCGACGCCAGCGGTGCGGGCACCGTGGCGCACGGCTACACCTACAGCGCGCACCCGGTGGCCGCGGCCGCGGCGCTGGCCACTTTCGACGAGATCGAGGCGCTGGACATTCCCGGCCACGTGGCGAGGTGGGCGCGCATTTCCAGCAGCGGCTGCGCGGCTTCGTCGAGCGCTTCGCGCTGGTGGGCGACGTGCGCGGGCTCGGGCTCATGGCGGGCATCGAGATGGTGGCGGACAAGGCGCGCGCATTCCGCAGCCGCGCGGCAGCGACATTCCGGCGCGCGTGGCGCGGGCGGCCTACCGGCGCGGCGCGATGGTGCGCATCTCGGGACCGAACATGATTCTGTCGCCGCCGCTGGTGATCACGCGCGAGGAGGTCGACCATCTCGTCGACATTCTGGAGGCGTCGTTCGCCGAAGTGCAGGCCGGCGCGCAGTGAGGCGAGATGCGCGCGACACCGACCATCCTGCTCATCGGCACGGCCGACACCAAGAGCGACGAGCTGCTGTTCATCCGCGAGCGCATTGCCGCGGCCGGCGGCCGGGTGCTGTTCATGGACGTGGGCGTGCTCGCGCCCGGGCGCTGCACCCCTGACATCCGCAACGACGCCGTGGCCGAGGCCGCCGGCACCGCGCTGGAGGCCGTGCGCGACTGCGGCGACGAGAACCGCGCGATGACCGTCATGGCGCGCGGCGCCAGCGTGCTCGCGGCGCAACTGCATGCGGCGGGCCGCATCGACGGCATGCTCGCGCTGGGCGGCACCATGGGCACCGACCTGGCACTCGACGTGGCCGAGGCACTGCCGCTGGGCGTGCCCAAGCTGGTGCTGTCGACCATTGCGTATTCGCACCTCATTCCGCCCGAGCGCGTGGCGCCCGACCTCATCATGGCGCTGTGGGCCGGCGGCCTGTACGGGCTGAACAGCCTGTGCCGCTCGTCGCTGGCGCAGGCCGCGGGCGCCGTCGTCGGCGCGTGCCGCGGCGCCGAGGTACCGCGCCGCGAGCGGCCGCTGGTCGGCATGACCTCGCTGGGCACCAGCGGGCTGCGCTACATGCGCAGGCTCAAGCCGGCGCTGGAGGCGCGCGGCTACGAGCTGGCTGTGTTCCACACCACGGGCATGGGCGGGCGGGCCTTCGAATCGATCGCGGCGCAGCGCGGTTTCGTCGCGGTCATGGACTTCAGCCTGCAGGAGGTGGCCAACCATGTGGCCGGCTCCTGCGTGACGGCCGGGCCCGACCGCCTGCTGGGCGCGGGGCGCGCGGGCGTGCCGCAGATCGTGGCGCCCGGCGCGGTGGACATGGTCGACTTCCAGGCCTGGCAGGCCGTGCCGGCGCGCTATGCCGACAGGCCGCAGCATGCGCACAACCGCCTCATCGCTTCGGCCAGCACCGCGCCCGAGATGCGGCGCGAGGTGGCGCGCGGCATCGGCCGGCGCCTGGGCGCGGCGACCGGGCCCACCTGCCTGCTGCTGCCACTGGGCGGCATCGAGGAATGGGACCGCCCCGGCCAGCCGCTGCACGACCCTGAAGGCCTGGCCGCCTTCGTCGACGAGATGCGCGCCTGCGCGCCCGCCAACGTGCGGTTGGTGGAGCTCGACGCGCACATCAACGACGACGTGTTCGCCGATGCCGCGATGGCGGTGTTCGACGCGTGGGTGAGCGACGGCCTCATCGCCGCCGGAGCCCGCCCATGAAGCGCGCGCTGGTGCTGGACTTTGGCGGCGTGATCAGCCGCACGCTGTTCGAGACGCATGCGCTGAGCGAGCAGGCGCTGGGGCTCGCACCGGGCACGTTGAGTTGGCGCGGGCCCTTCGATCCGGCGGCCGATGCGCTCTGGCGCGACATGGAAGCCGACCGCATCAGCGAGCGCGACTACTGGATGGCGCGCACCCGCGAGGTCGGCCGCCTGGTCGGCGAGGAGTGGGACCGCATGGAAACCTTCGTGCGGCGCGCGCGCGGCGCCGACGTGGCCTCGGTGATCCGCCCCGAGGCCGTGGCCGCCATCGAGGCCGCCAAGGCTGCGGGATGCCGGCTGGCCGTGCTGTCGAACGAGCTCGACCTGTTCTACGGCGAAGACTTCCGCAGGCAGCTGCCGCTGCTCGCCGCCTTCGACGTGGTGGTCGACGCCACCCACACGAAGATCCTCAAGCCCGATGCGCGGGCCTACCGGCTGTGCACCGACCAGCTCGGCCTGCCGCCCGGCGCCTGCGTCTTCGTGGACGACCAGCGCCGCAACATCGACGGCGCCGAGCGCGCGGGCATGCAGGTGGTGCACTTCGACGTGAAGCAGCCCGCCGCCTCGTACCGCCGCGCGCTCGACCTCCTTGGCATCGCGCCCATGGCGCATCGAACCCCGGACTGAATGCAGATGACTGAAACCACGAACACCGCCGTGAACGCCGCGCGCGTCGAAGAACTGATGCGCGCCGAGCAGGCGCGCTACGCCGCCACCCACGCCCGCTCCGGCGCGCTCTACAAGGAGGGCAAGGGCAGCTGGCTCTACGGCGCGCCCTCGCACTGGATGCGCCGCTGGATCGGCGGCTGGCCCATCTACGTGCAGGACGCGCCGCGCGACTACGGCGTGCGCTTTTCCGACGTGGACGGCAACGACTACGTCGACTTCTGCCTGGGCGACACCGGCGGCATGTGCGGCCACGGGCATCCCGCCGTGGTCGAGGCGCTGGCGCGGCAGGCGCGCGTGGGCAGTTCGCTGATGCTGCCGACCGGCGATGCGCAGTGGGTCGGCGACGAACTCAAGCGCCGCTTCGGCCTGCCGTACTGGAACCTCACGACCTCGGCGTCGGACGCCAACCGGGCCTGCATCCGGCTGGCCCGCATGATCACCGGCCGGCCGCGCGTGCTGGTGTTCTCGGGCTGCTATCACGGCAGCGTGGAGGAGGCCCACGTCGAGCTGAGCGAAGGCGATGTGCGGCTGCGCAACGGCATTCACCCGAATGCCTTTCCGCATGCGGAGCTGTCGCGCGTGGTCGAGTTCAACGACGTGCCGGCACTCGCGGCGGCGCTGCGCGCGGGCGACGTGGCGTGCGTGCTCGCCGAGCCCGTCATGACCAACTACGGAATGATCTCGCCGCAGCCCGGCTTTCACGAGGCGCTGCGGCGCCTGACGCGCGAGACCGGCACCGTGCTCGTGATCGACGAGACGCACACGCTCTCCAGCGGGCCGGGCGGCTACACCCGCGCGCACTGGCTGGAGCCCGACATGTTCGTGGTCGGCAAGGCCATCGCGGGCGGCGTGCCGGCGGCGGCGTTCGGGCTGAGCCAGGCCACGGCGGAGCGCGTGTGGGAGGTGCTGCCGCCGGTGCCGCCCACGGTGCGCCAGAGCGCGCACGCGGGCTTCGGGGGCACACTGGCCGGCAACGCGCTCACGGTGGCGGCCATGCGCGCGGTGCTGTCGCAGGTGCTGACGCACGAGGCCTTCGAGCGCATGCTGGCGCTGTCGCAGCGGCTGCAGCAGGGCGTTGACGACAGCATCGCGCGGCGCGGCCTGCCGTGGCACGCCGCGCGCGTGGGGGCGCGGGTCGAGACGCTGTTCTGCGCCGAAGAGCCGCGCAACGCGTCGGACATGCGGCGCTTTCGCGACGGCGCGCTCGAGGGCCTGCTGCACCTGTACCTGATGAACCGCGGCGTGCTGATCACGCCCTTCCACAACATGATGCTGTGCTGCCCCGGCACCGCGACCGACGACGTGGACCGGCACAACGCGGTGTTCGACGCGTTCGTGGGGGCGCTGTGCGCATGACGCCGCAAGTCTTTGCGCTCACGGGCAAGGTCGCGCTGGTCACGGGGGGCGGGCGCGGCATCGGCGCGGCGATTGCCTCGGTGTTCGCGCAGGCCGGCGCGCGCGTGCTGATCGCCAACCGCACGCCCGAGGCCGGCGATGCCGTGGCGGCTTCGATCCGCGCGGCGGGCGGCACGGCGCAGGCCATCGGCGTCGACATCGGCCGGCGCGAAGAGGCGGCAAGGGCGGTGGCCGAGGCGGTGCAACGCTTCGGCGCGCTCGACATCGTGGTGCACAACGCGGCCATCAACCCCTGGGCCCGCATCGAGGCGTTGGGCGAGCCGGCGCTGCGCGAGACGCTGGCCGTCAACCTCGAGGCCTGCTTCTGGCTCGCGCAGGCCGCGCTGCCGCACTGGCAGGCGCGCGGCGGCGGGCGCATGCTCGTCACCTCGTCGGTCACCGGACCACGCGTGGCGATGCCCGGCTGCGCGCACTACGCGGCGAGCAAGGCGGGCGTCAACGGCTTCATCCGCAGCGCGGCGCTGGAGCTGGCGGGGCGGCATGTCACGGTGAACGGCGTGGAGCCCGGCTACATCGCCAAGCAGGGCGGCTCGCTGCTGTCGGACCCCGCGCGCGCGGCGCGCATCGCGCGCTACATTCCGGCCGGTAAACTGGGGCGGCCCGAGGACATCGCCTACGCCATGTGCTTCCTCGCGAGCGAGGCGGCGCGCTACGTCACCGGTCAGACCCTGGTGGTCGACGGCGGCTCCACGCTGCCGGAAAGCCCCATGTTCCAGGAGCAGCCATGAGCCGCCTGGCCGGCAAGGTGGCCCTGGTGCTGGGCGCGGCCAGCGGCATCGGCGCCGCTGTGGCCGTGCGCTTCGCGCGCGAAGGGGCGGCGGTGGTGGCTGCGGGGTTGGGGCATGAGCGGCCCGACCCGTTGCTGCGCGAAGCCGGGCTGCAGCCGTTGCCGTGCGACGTGCGGGACGACGCGCAGATCCTGTCGCTGGTGCGCACCACGCTGGCCACGCAGGGCCGCATCGACGTGCTGGTGAACGCGGCCGGCGTCATCGCGAACGACACGGCGGCCACCATCGACGACGCGCAGTGGGCGCGCATGCACGACATCAACCTGGGCGGCGCGATGCGTGCCATGCGCGCGGTGCTGCCGGGCATGCTGGCGCGCCGGTCGGGCGCGATCGTCAACATCGCCTCGGTGGCGGCGTTCAATGCCGGCGCGGATGCCGCGAGCTATGCGGCAAGCAAGGCCGGGCTCGTCGCCCTGACGCGCGCCGCGGCGCAGGCGCACGGGCCGCGGGGCGTGCGCGTGAACGCACTGTGCCCGGGCTGGGTCGACACGCCGATGTCCGCGAAGGAGATGGACGACCTGGCGTTGAAGACGGGCCTCACGGCCGCGCAGGCGCGCGAGCGCACGGTGGAGCGCATCGCGCTGGGGCGCATGGCCACGCCGGGCGAGATGGCCGACGCCTGCCTGTTCCTGGCGAGCGACGAGTCGTCGTTCATCACGGGCATCGCGCTGGTGGCGGACGGCGGCTCGCGCGTGCCCGCTTCCGCGCGCGCCGTGTGACGCGGCGCCGGCTTTTCTTTCAGTCGACCCGGATGTTGCGCGCCCGCACCAGCGCGCTCACGCGGCCCGTTTCGTCCCGCACGAACTTCGAGAAGGCCTCGGGTGTGCTGCCCGCGGGCTCCAGCCCCAGCTGCAGCAGCTTCTGGTGCACCGTGGGATCGTTGACCGCCGCCTGCACGGCCTTGCCGAGCTTCTGCACGATGTCGGCCGGCGTGCCCTTCGGCAGGAACACGCCGTTCCACTCGACCACGTTGTAGCCCGGCAGGCCCGATTCGGCGAGCGTGGGCGTGTCGGGCAGCCCGGGTACGCGTCGGGCCGAGCTCACGGCCAGCGCGCGCAGCTTGCCGGACTTGACGTAGCCCAGCGTGGACGCCACGTTGCCGAAGTACGCCGACACCTGCCCGCCCATCAGGTCGGTCAGCGCGGGCGCGCCGCCCTTGTAGGGCACGTGCATCAGGTTGACCTTGGCCTGCTCGTTCAGCGCCTCGCCCGCCAGGTGCGAACCGGTGCCGCCGCCGGCCGATGCGAAGCTCAGCTTGCCGGGGTTCTTGCGCGCGAAGTCCAGGAACTCGGCCACCGTCTTGTAGGGCGCGTTCTCGGGCACCACCAGGATCTGCGGCGCGGTGGCCACCAGCGACACCGGGATGAAGTCTTTCGCGGCGTCGAAAGGCAGCTTGCGCAGCGACGGGTTCACCGAGAACGCCGAGGCGTCGTAGAGCACGGTGTAGCCGTCGCCCGCCGCCTTGGACACGTTGTCGGCGCCGATCACGCCGCCCGCGCCGGGCTTGTTGTCGATCACGATCTGCTGGCCCAGCGCCGCGCTCATTTGCTGCGCGACGATGCGCGCGGTGTTGTCCGCGCCGCCGCCGGCCGCGTAGGGCACGACCATGCGGATCGGCTTCTCGGGCCATGCGGCCCAGCCCAGCAGGGGCACGGTGCAGGCGGCCAGCGCCGCGATCGTCTTCAGGACGCGATGTGTCTTCTTCATGCCGATGTCTCGAGGTTCTTGTGGTTCAGGAAAAGTCGTAGAGCCGCGCCGGGTTGTCGACCAGCACGCGCGTGCGCACGGCCGCGTCGGGCACCCAGCGGCCCAGCAGGTCGAACAGCCGGGCGTCGTCGGGCTTGGCGTCGCGCTCTGTGGAGTGGGGCCAGTCGCTGCCCCACACCAGGCGTTCGTGCGCATGCCGCACCCAGGCCTGCGCAAGGCCGACGGTGTCGGCGTAGCCGCCTTCGGCGCCCTGCTTCGAGTCGAGGTAGGCGCCCGACAGCTTGATCCAGGTGCGGCCGTTGTCGAGCAGCCGACACACGACCGCGAAGGCGGGGTGCGCCTGTGCTTGCGGCAATGGCAACGGCAGCCGCGCGAGGTGGTCGAGCACGATGGGGCAGGGCAGGCGCTCCAGCAGGGTTGCGTGTTCGGCGATCTGGTCGGCGTTCCAGTGCAATTGCAGGTGCCAGCCGAGCGCATGCACGCGGTGCGCGAGCGGCTCGACCATCGAGAAATCGGTGGCCGCGTGGGTCGGCGTGTAGAGCGTGAACCGGATGCCGCGGATGCCGCCCGCATGCAGTTGCGCGAGCTCGGCCTCGCTCACCTCGGGCCGCACCACCGCCACGCCGCGCGTGCACTCGGCGCCGAGCGCGCGAATGGCCGCCAGCGTCACGCGGTTGTCGGTGCCGTGGACGCGCGGCTGCACGACGACCGTGCGCTGCGTGCCGATGCGCCGCTGCAGCAGGCGGTAGTCGTCGGCCGTGGCATCGTCGACCATGGCATCGGGCGGCGCATGCAGCGCGAAGCGGCGGTCGTAGACGTGCATGTGCGCGTCGCAGGCGCCGGCCGGCGCGCTGTCGGCCGGCTTGCGGGTGCCGCTGCTGTTGGGGCAGGCCGTCTCGGGGTGCATGGCTCAACCGGACGCCTGGTCCGTTCCCTTGGCGCGCGCGGGCAGCACGGCATGGGTGTGCTGCCCCAGCGTCGGCGCCGCGAAGGGCTCGGGCCCCGGCGTGCGGCCGAAGCGCACGGGCCGCGTGAAGCCGCGGTAGGTGCCCAGCGTGGGGTGTGAGAACTGCGCCACCATGTCCTCGGCCAGCACCTGCGGGTTGTCGAACATGTCCTCCACGGTGCGGGCGGCGGCGCAGGGCACGTCTTCGCCGAAGCGTTCTTCCCACTCGAGCGCGCTGCGCTCGGCCAGCGCGGCGCGCAGCCGGGGCACGATTTCCGCGGCGTGCTGTGCGCGCTTGCGCACCGAGTCGTAGCGCTCGTCGGCCGCGAGTTCGGGCAGGCCGACCTTGGCGCACAGTGCTTGCCAGAAATGCGGCGTGTTGGCCGAGATGTAGAGGTGGCCCTCGCGCGTGGGGTGCAGGCCGGTGATGCCGCCCGAGCGCATGTCGCGCCCCACGTCCTTGGGTTCGCCCTCGGCCCAGACCATGCGGGCCGACTGCATGGTGAGCGCGGCGCGCAGCAGCGACACACCCACGTACTGGCCGACGCCGCTCTTCTCGCGCTCGTACAGCGCCGAGGCCACGCCCGCGGCCACCAGCGAGGCCGCGTAGTAGTCGACCACCGAGCCGTACAAGATTTCGGGCGGACCGCCGCGCTGGCCCTGCAGCGTGCACATGCCGGTCATGGTCTGCAGCACCTGGTCGTAGCCGGCCTTCTCGCGCATCGGCCCGGTGTCGCCGTAGCCGGTAACGGCGCAGTAGATCAGCCGCGGGTTCAGTTCCTTCAACTGCTCGTACGCAATGCCCAGGCGCGGCGGTACGCTGGGCCTGAAGTTGTGCACCAGCACGTCGGCGGTGGCCACCAGCGTCATCAGCGCGGCCAGGTCGCGCGGGTTCTTCAGGTCGAGCACCACGCCGAGCTTGCTGCGGTTCACGCCGACGAAGGCGCGGCTCTCGGCTTCCAGCGTCGAGGGGTACTTGCGCAGGTTGTCGCCGGTGGGCGGCTCGATCTTGATGACCTCCGCGCCCTGGTCGGCCAGCAGCGAGCAGCCGTAGGGGCCCGCGATGTAGGCGCTCAGGTCGAGCACGCGCAGGCCGCTCAGCGGGCCCGCGGGGCCGCTGCGCGCGGGCAGCGGCGCGGGGTGGCCGGCATCGTGGGAAGGGGCGAGGCTCATGGGTCTTTTCTTTCTCAGTCGGCGGTGATGTTCTGCTGCCTGGCCAGCTTTTTCCAGCGTTCCACGTCGTCGGCGATCACGGTGCCGAACTGGGCAGGCGTGAGCGGCAATGCAATGGCGCCTTCGCGCAGGAAGTTGGCCGCGATCGCGGGCTTGGCCAGGATCTGGTTGACGGCCTGGTTGAGCTTGCCGACCACCTCGGGCGGCGTGCCCGCCGGTGCCAGCAGGCCCCACCAGAGTTCGAATTCATAGCCCGGCACGCGGCCGCCATCGGGGTGAGCTCGGGCGCAATGGGGCTGGGCTTCAGGCTCGTGATGCCGACGGCGCGCAGCTTGCCCGCGCGCACCATCGGCAGCAGCGACGGGCCGCTGGAGATCAGCAGCTGCGTCTGGTTGCCGATCAGGTCGGTCACGGCCGGGCCCATGCCCTTGTAGGGGATGTGCGCGATCTGCAGGTCGCCCACCTTGGCCTTGAGCAACTCGGTGCCGAACTGGTTGACGCTGCCCGAGCCCGACGAAGCGTAGTTGTACTGGCCCGGCTTGGCCTTGATGGCGGCGATCAGCTCGGCCGGCGTCTTCGCGGGGAACTCGTTGTTGACCGCGACGATGAAGGGCCCCTTGGCGAACATGGCCACGGGCGCAAGGCCCTTCACCGGGTCGAAGGGCAGCTTCGACTGCACGGCGGCGTTGGTGGTCATGCTGGACGACACGGCCACCAGCGTGTAGCCGTCGGGCGTGGCGCGCGCGACCTGCGCGGTGCCGGTGTTGCCGCTCGCGCCGGGCCGGTTGTCGATGATCACGGGCTGCTTGAGTTCGTCGCCGAGTTCCTTGGCGACCTGGCGCGCGAAGGTGTCGTTCGAGCCGCCCGCGGGGTAGGGCACCACGATCGTGATGGCCTTGGCCGGATAGGCCGCCTGCGCGAACGCCGCGCCGCCCGGCAGGCAGGCGCAGGCCAATGCAACGGCTGCCAGAGCCCGTGGGCGAAAAATCGATGGAATACGCATGTGTCTTGTCTCCTGGTTTTTTGTAAGGTGCCGTGTGTGGCGCGCCGCTGCGTTCAGCCGGGCAGCAGGCCAAGTCCGCGCGCGCTCTCGACGATGTCGCGCGCGCGGATCACGAAGGGGATGTCGATCATTTTTCCGTCCACCACGTAGGCGCCCACGCCCTTGGCGTCGGCCTCGCGCGCGGCGTCCACCACCTTGAGGGCGTGCGCGATCTCTTCGTCGGTGGGGCGGAACACCTCGTTCGCAATGGCGACCTGGCTCGGATGGATGCAGGTCTTGCCGAGAAAGCCGAGGTTGCGCGACAGCATGGCCTCGGCGCGAAAGCCCTCGGCGTCGCGGATGTCCGCGAAGGCGCTGTCGTAGGCATAGAGGCCGGCTTCGCCCGCCGCCATGCGCATCGCGAACATCGCCTGCTGGATGGCCTGCGGCGCGCGCCGCGCAATGCCCAGGGGCTCGAACAGGTCGCCCAGGCCCAGCTGGAGCCCCTTGACGCGTGGATGCGCGAGTGCAAGCTCGGCCGCCATGCGCAGCGCGGCGGGCGCCTCGATGTTCAGCAGCAGGCCGATGGGCGCCACCACGCCGTGGGCGCGTTCGGCTTTCTCGACGGCTTCGGCGGCGGCGCGCACATGCGCCGCGCTCTGCGGCTTGGGCAGGTTGATGAGGTGCACGCCGGGCAGCGCCACCGCAGCCACGTCACGCTCGAAGTGCGGCGTGTCCATGGCGTTGACGCGCACGATCAGCGTCTTGCGGGTGGCGGCGACATCGGCGCCCGCCAGCAACTGGCGAACGGTGTCGCGCGCCTCGTCCTTGCGGGCTTCGGATACCGCGTCTTCCAGGTCGAGACAAATGCCGTCGGCCGCGCTGTCCAGCGCCTTGGCGAACAGCTCGGGGCGTGTGCCGGGAACAAAGAGTTTGCTTCTCATGCCCGCAGTGTCGGCAGTCTGTGAGCTTAGAAAAACACATGCTCTCTATGATCAGATGATAGAAAATCTATCTTCATGGAAACCGCCTACCTGCACAGCTTTCTCCTGGTGGTGGAATCCGGCTCGATGTCGGAGGCCGCGCGCCGGCTCGACCTCACGCCCGCCGCCGTGGCGCAGCAGATCCGCACGCTGGAGCGCGAACTCAACGCGCCGCTGCTCGCGCGCGCCGGCCGCACGGTGCAGCCCACCGAGGCGGGGCACCAGCTGGTGCAGCGCGCGCGCAACCTGCTCAGGGAGGTCAGCGACATCAAGGCGCTGCTCGGCAGCGATGCGGCGGGCGGCGAACTGCTGGTGGGCACCATCAACACCGCCATCCACAGCCTGCTGCCGGACATCCTCGCGCACTTCGTGAAGACGCATCCGGGCGTCAAGGTGTTCCTGCAGTCGGGCACGACCGCCACGCTGCACCGGGCGCTGCAGCAGGGCGAACTCGACGCGGCCGTGTGCCTGTACCCGACCTTCGCGCTTCCGAAGACCTTCGACTGGTCGTTGCTGCGCGAAGAGCCGCTGGTGCTGCTCGCGCCCAGCCGCCTTGCGCGGCGCGATCCGCACGAGCTGCTGCGCACGTCGCCGCTGATCCGCTACGACCGCAACCTGGGCGGCGGCAAGCAGGCCGACCGCTATCTGCGCGCGGCGGGCATCGTGCCGCAGGAGCGCTTCGAGCTCAGTTCGCTGCTGGCCATCGCGATGATGGTCGACCGGGGGCTCGGCGTGTCGATCGTGCCCGACATCGCGTCGCCGCTGCTGGAGGGCCAGCGCGTGACCAAGATCGCGCTGCCGCTGCCTTCGGAGACCCGGCGCTTCGGCGTGCTGTGGCTGCGCGCGTCGCCCCGGCTGAGGCTGATCCAGGGCTTTGTCGACAGCGCGAAAGGGGTCAGCGAAGGCAAGGGCGTTTCGCGCCGATCTTCCGCACTGGCGGGCGCTCGAAAAAACACGCTATAATCGAGAGCTCA
>NZ_MOWM01000109.1 GCF_016082275.1 Variovorax sp. E3 | reverse complement strand
ACGCGGTGCTTCTGCAAGGGCCGATGCCCTCACCCTGGCCTCTCCCGGAGGGAGAGGGAACAACACGGGCCACTCACGATCGCACCTCCGCACGCATGCGCACGGCCGCGCGCTGCACCGCTTCAAGGATCTCGATGTGCGTGCCGCAGCGGCACAGGTTGCCCGACAGCTCGCCGCGGATGCGCGCCTCGCTCGCCTGCGGGTCGCGCGTCAGCAGCGCCGCCGCCTGCATCACCATGCCGTTCAGGCAGTAGCCGCACTGCGCGGCCTGCGCCTCTTCGAACGCGGCCTGCACCGGGTGCCAGTCGCCGCGCGCGCCCAGCCCTTCGAGCGTGGTGACGGCGCGGCCCGCCACGCCGTGCGCGGGAATCACGCAGGCGCGCGCGGCCACGCCGTCGACGTGCACCGTGCAGGCGCCGCATTGCCCGAGCCCGCAGCCGTACTTGGGACCGTTCAGCCCCAGGTCGTTGCGCAGGATGTGCAGCAGCGTCGCCGCGCGCGGCACGCCGGCCAGCGATTGCGCCTGTCCGTTGACCTGCAACTGCAGCGGTGGCAATGCCGAAGGCTCAGCGCCGCAACTGGCCGTCACGGGTGTACATCTCCAGGTCCACGAAGGTCGAGCCGTTGTGGTTCTTCGCGCTGTAGTCGATGGGGAAGTCGCCGAAGCGCGTGCTGCCGATGCTCTCGAGCCCGGCGATGAAACTGTCGCGCGTGAGCGCCTTGCCCGCGCGGCGCAGGCCCTCGACCATCACGCGCGCGACGATGTAGCCCTCCAGCGCGGTGTAGCTGTCGATCTTCTCGCCGAACTCGGCGCGGTCATGCTGGTAGTCGGCCACGATGGGCACGCGCAGCGCCTGCGGCGGCGGCACGATGCTGGCCGTGACCAGGCCCGCGAGCTTGCCTTCGAGCCGCTTGGCCGAGCCGGCCGCGTCGGTGATGCCGACCGACAGCGTGTACAGCGGCGCGCCCGCGCCGCTCGCGCGGTAGTCGCGCATGAACACCTCGACCATGCGCCCGGCCATGATCATCAGCACCGCGCCGGGCTTGGCTTCGGCCAGGCCGGTGACGACCGGTTTCGCGTCTTCGGCGGTGATGGCCAGCGGGAAGGTCTTCACCACCTTCACCTTGTAGTCGGCCGCCAGTTCCTCGCAGGTCGCGAGGTTCGACTTGCCGAAGGCGCTGTCCTGGTAGACCACGGCGATCGACTGGATGCCGATGGTCGACAGGTGGCTGATGATCTTGCGCAGCTCCAGGTCGTAGCCCGCGCGCACGTGGAACAGGTAGCGGTTGACCTTGGTGCGGAACGACGTGGTGCCCACCAGCGGCGCGAACATCGGCACGCCGGCCTTCTCGGCGAGCGGCATCGCGGCCGCGAGGTTGCCGGTGGCGACGTAGCCGGTGAGCGCGAAGACCTTGTCCTCGTCGATCAACCTGGCGGTGTTGACGGCGGTCTTCGCGGGATCGTAGGCGTCGTCGTAGGTGACGAGTTCGATCTTGCGGCCGTTCACGCCGCTGGCCTTGTTCACGCGGTCGAAGTAGAGCTTGATGCCCGCGCGGTAGTCGACGCCGAAATCCTTGGCGGGCCCGCTGAACACGGCCGACTGGCCGATGCGGATGGTGGTGTCGCTCACGCCGTTGTCGGCGCGCGCCGGGCGCGGCAGGCCGGCACCGAGCGCCAGCGCGGCACCGCCCGCGAGCACGGCCCGCCTCGTTGTCGAAGATCTCATTGCGTCGTTTGTCTCGTGATTCTTGTTGGTTCTTCGCGGCGCGGGCTCAGGTGGCGGCCTGGATGTCCGCCGACTGGATGCGCTTGACGCCCTTGGCCGCCATCTGCTTCCACGCGGCGGCCAGCGAGCCGTTGAGGTCGATGCCGCGCGTGGCGTCCTCGATCACGTAGGCGTCGAAGCCGGCCTTGCGCGCGTCCATCGCGGTCCAGGCCACGCAGAAGTCGGTGGCCAGGCCGGTGACGAACACCGTCTTGATGCCGCGCGCCTTCAGGTAGCCGGCCAGGCCCGTGGCCGTCTTGTGGTCGGCTTCCTCGAAGGCCGAGTAGCTGTCCATCTCCTTGTGGAAGCCCTTGCGGATGATGAGCTGCGCGGTCGGCACCTTCAGGTCCTTGCCGAGCGCGGCGTCGTCGGTGCCCTGCACGCAGTGGTCGGGCCACAGCACCTGCGTGCCGTAGCTGAGCTTGGTGGTCTCGAAGGGCTTCTTGCCGCTGTAGGTGCTGGCAAAGGAGGCATGGCCGGCCGTGTGCCAGTCCTGCGTGACGACGATGTTCTCGAACGCGGGCGCGAGCGCGTTGATGACCGGAATGACTTCGTTGCCGCCCTTCACCGCGAGCGTGCCGCCGTCCAGAAAACAGTTCTGCACGTCCACCACGATCAGCGCGGCCTTGGCGCCGGGCTTGATCTTGCCGGCCGCGAAGGCGTTGAAACCGACACTGCCGAGGCCGCCGGCCAGCCCGAGGGCGGCGGCGGATTTCACGAGGGATCTGCGATGCATGGCGTGGACTCCGGTGGGTTGAGGAATGAAAAGGCTCAGACGCTGAGGTAGGCGCGGCGCACTTCGTCGTTGGCCGAAAGCTCGGCCATCGTCGCGTGATAGCGGATCTGCCCCTTCTCCAGCACATAGGCGCGGTCGGACACCAGCTCGGCGAAGTGCATGTTCTGCTCCGACAGCAGGATGCTCACGCCCTGCGCCTTGAGCTCCAGGATCATGTTCGCCATCTGCTCGACGATCACCGGCGCCACGCCTTCGGACGGCTCGTCGAGCAGCACGAGGTAGGGGTTGCCCATGAGCGTGCGCGCCACGGTCAGCATCTGCTGCTCGCCGCCGCTCATGCGGCCGCCCGGGCGGTTGGGCATTTCGCCCAGGTTGGGGAACAGCTTGAACAGGCGCTCGGGCGTCCACAGCGGCGCGTCGGTGCCGTCGGTCCAGCGGCGCGCGGGCTGCTTGCCGACCTCGAGGTTCTCCATCACCGTGAGGTCGGTGAACACGCGGCGGTCCTCGGGCACGAAGCCCAGGCCCAGGCGCGCCGCGTGGTGCGGCTCGCTCTTCGAGATGTCGTGGCCCAGGAAGCGCACCGCGCCGCGGCGCTTGGCGAGCATGCCGATCAGCGCCTTCAGCGTGGTCGACTTGCCCGCGCCGTTGCGGCCCATGAGCGCGACCACTTCGCCGCGCCGCACGTCGAGGTCGACGTCATACAGGATCTGCGCGGCGCCGTACCAGGCGCACAGCGCCTTGGCCTGCAGCAGGGGTTCTTGCGTGCTCATGCCGTTTCTCCAATGGCCGCGGCCTTCTTCTCGAATGTCTTGCCGCTGCCGAAGTACACCTCCTGCACCTTGGGGTGGTCGCGGATCTCCAGCGGCTTGCCCTGCGCGATGAGGCGCCCGCGCGCCAGCACGATCATGCGGTCGGCATAGGCGAACACCACGTCCATGCTGTGCTCGGTGAAGAGCACGGCCATGCCGCGTTGAATGACCAGGTCCTTGGTCAGCGCCATGAGCGAGTTGCGCTCCTTGGGCGCCATGCCGGCGGTGGGCTCGTCCATCAGCAGCAGCTTGGGCGCGTTGGCCATGGCAATGGCCAGTTCGACGCGCTTCACGTCGCCGTAGGCCAGCACGCTGCAGGGCCGGTCGGCCTGCGACTTCATGCCGACCTGGTCGAGCAGCGCCAGCGCTTCGTCGCGCTTGTGGTCGGCGGCGCGGCGCCACATCGAGAACAGCTTGCCGTCGTGCGACAGCAGCGCCATTTGCACGTTCTCGACCACGGTGAGCGAGGCGAAGGTTTCGGCGATCTGGAAGGTGCGGCCCACGCCCATGCGCCAGATCTCGCGCGGCTTGCGGCCCACGAGTTCCTGGCCGTCGAGCGTGATCGAGCCCTGGTCGGCCTTGAGTTGGCCGTTCACCATGTTGAAGGTGGTCGACTTGCCGGCGCCGTTGGGGCCGATGAGCGCGAGCAGTTCGCCCGGCGGCAGCTCGAAGCTGATGCCGTCCACCGCCTTCACGCCGCCGAAGGACTTGCCGAGGTTGTCGACTTTGAGCAGGCTCATGCCTTCACCTCCTGGAGCTTGGCCTTGGCTTCGGCTTCCTTGTCGGCTTCACGCTTCGGTGCGCGCCAACGGTCGGCCAGTTGCTTGATGGAACCCGCCACGCCCTGCGGGAACAGCAGCACGAGGATCAGGATGATGGCGCCGAGCATCGCGCGCCAGTAGTCGGTGTTGCGCGCCACGGTGTCGTGCAGCCACGTGAACGTGACCGCGCCGACCACCGGGCCCGCGAGCGTCTGGATGCCGCCCAGCAGCACCATCACGAGGCCGTCGACCGACTTGCCGACCGACAGGCTCTCGGGCGAGATGCTGCCCTTGGAGAACGCATAGAGCGCGCCCGCCAGGCCCGCGACCGTGCCGGCGATGACGAACGCGGCCCACTGCATGCGCTTGACGTCGATGCCGATGGCGTCGGCGCGCAGCACCGAGTCGCGGCCCGCGCGCAGCGCATAGCCGAAGGGCGAGAACAGCACGCGCCGCAGCCACCACACGCCCGCGCCCACCAGCACCAGCGTGAGCCAGTAGTAGGCCTGCTTGTTCGACAGCCACTCGGACGGCCACACGCCGGTCAGGCCGTTGCTGCCGCCCGTGAAACTGTCCCACTGGTAGGTGATGGCCCAGGTGATCTGCGCGAAGGCCAGCGTGAGCATGGCCAGGTACACGCCCGACAGCCGCACCGCGAACCAGCCGTACACCAGCGCGCCGAGCGCGGCCACGACGGGCGCGACGAGCAGCGCCACTTCCATCGGCATGTGCAGCGAGCGCACCAGCAGCGCGGCGCCGTACGCACCGAGCCCGAAGTACGCCGCATGGCCGAACGAGTGCATGCCCGCCGGGCCCATGATGAAGTGCAGGCTGGTGGCGAACAGCGCGGCGATCAGCAGGTCGATCATCAGCACCATGGTGTAGGGCGAATTGACGGTGAGCAGCGGCAGCGCGGCGAGCATCAGCGCCAGCACGGCGGCGGCGACGAGGTACGCGTTGCCGGGCCGTCGCAGCGGCTC
The DNA here is from genome assembly GCF_016082275.1 of Variovorax sp. E3. GTDB lineage: Bacteria > Pseudomonadota > Gammaproteobacteria > Burkholderiales > Burkholderiaceae_C > Variovorax. The sequence continues at coordinate 20,966 of NZ_MOWM01000109.1, read as the reverse complement.
TTCCTGCATGCCCACGTAGCGGCTGGGCGCCTGCGGCCGGCCGAACAGGCCCCAGGGGCGCCACACCAGCACGATGGCCATCACGAGGAAGTCGACCATCAGCGTGAGCTTGGAGAACGAGATGTCGATGCCGAAGATCTGCACCACGCCCAGCCAGATGCACACGGCCTTGATTTCGGCGATGAGCAGCGCGGCCACGTAGGCGCCGGGCAGCGAGCCCATGCCGCCCACCACGACCACCACGAAGGCGGCGCCGATGGTGTTCAGGTCCATCTCGAGCGTGGCGGGTTCGCGCGGCAGCTGCAGCGCGCCGCCCAGGCCCGCGAGCAAGGCGCCGAGCGCGAACACGGCGGTGAACAGCCAGGCCTGGTTGACGCCCAGCGCGCTGACCATTTCGCGGTCTTGCGTGGCGGCGCGCACCAGCGTGCCGAAGCGCGTGCGCGTGAGCAGCAGCCACACCAGGCCCAGCACCAGCGGGCCCACCACGATCAGGAACAGGTCGTAGGAAGGGAACTGGCGGCCCAGGATTTCGATGGAGCCCTTGAGGCCCGGCGCGCGCGGTCCGAGCAGCTCGTCAGGCCCCCAGAGCCACAGCACCGCGTCCTTGATGACGAGCACCAGCGCGAAGGTGGCGAGCAGCTGGAACAGCTCGGGCGCCTTGTAGATGCGGCGCAGCAGCACCACCTCGATCAGCGCGCCGAGCACGCCCACCACGACCGCCGCGATCAGCAGCGCGGGCCAGAAGCCCAGGCTCGAACCCAGCTTCTCGACGAGCGTGTAAGCGACATAGATGCCGACCATGAAAAAAGATCCATGGGCGAAGTTGACGATGCGCGTCACGCCGAAGATCAACGACAGACCGGCCGCCACGAAGAAAAGCGAGGACGCGCCGGCCAACCCGTTGAGCAACTGAACAACGAAGCCTGAAAAGCTCATGAGGGACCCTGAGGAAACTGGAAACATCCGCGCCCGCCGCTGTCAGCCAGCGACGGCAAGCGCGGTGCAGGAGCCGTGCGGTCAGTCCGCAGGGCGCATCTTCTTCACTTCTTCATCGGACGGCTGGAACTTGGCGCCGTCCAGGTACACGTAGTCGACCATCACGCCCTTGCCGCCGTCGTTCTTGGTCTTGCCGACGTAGGCGCCCATGGTGGACTGGTTGTCCTGCGCGCGGTAGTTGATCTTGCCGAAGGGCGTGTCGACCTGCAGGCCCTTGAAGGCCGCGACCAGCTTCTCGGTGTCGGTGCCGCCGGCCTTCTTGATCCCGGCCGCGATCGAGTGGATGGCGCTGTAGCCGACCACCGAGCCCAGGCGCGGGTAGTCCTTGAACTTGGCCTGGTAGGCATCGAGGAAGGCCTTGTGCTCGGGCGTCTTCACGCCGTTCCACGGGTAGCCGGTGACGATCCAGCCGTTGGGCGCCTCGTCCTTCAGCGGGTCGAGGTACTCGGGCTCGCCGGTCAGCACGCTCACCACTTCGCGGTCCTTGAAGAGGCCGCGCGTGTTGCCTTCGCGCACGAACTTGGACAGGTCGGCGCCGAACAGCACGTTGAAGATGGCGTCGGGCTTGGCATCGGCCAGCGCCTGCACCACGCTGCCGGAGTCGACCTTGCCCAGCGGCGGGGCCTGCTCGGCGACGAACTCGACGTCGGGCTGCGCGGCCTTCAGCAGCGTCTTGAAGGTGGCGACCGACGACTGGCCGTATTCGTAGTTGGGGTACACCACGGCCCAGCGCTTCTTCTTGAGCTTGGCCGCCTCGGGCACCAGCATCGCGACCTGCATGTAGGTCGAGGGACGCAGGCGGTAGGTGTACTTGTTGCCGTTGCTCCAGACGATCTTGTCGGTCAGCGGCTCTGCCGCCAGGTAGAAGAACTTCTTCTGCTTGGCGAAGTCGGCCAGCGCCAGGCCGGTGTTCGACAGGAAGGCGCCGGCCAGCACGTCGATCTTCTCGCGCGAGATGAGTTCTTCGGCCACGCGCACGGCGTCGCCGGGGTTGGCGTTGTCGTCGCGGCTGATCAGCTCGATCTTCTTGCCGTTGATGCCGCCCTTGGCGTTGATCTCGTCGACCGCGAGCTCCATGCCCTTCTTGTAGGGCTCCAGGAAGGCGGGTTGCGCCTTGTAGCTGTTGATTTCACCGATCTTGATCACGCCCTGCGCGTACGCGGGGACGAGGGCCGTGGCCAGCGTGACGACGGAGGCGGCGCAGAAAACATGGCGCAATGGATTCATCGAGAAGCTCCTAGGGTTAAGACAGAAAGAATTCGAGTTATAGGTTTTCGGCTTGAAAGACCCGGCGCTTCAGCGCAGGCCGTCTTCGCCCTTGACTTCGCTGGCCTGCAGCCCGCCGATGCGCGGCAGCGGACGGCCGCTGTCGGTGACGGCCACCGCCACCACGATCTCGTTGGCGCGCGGCGCGTCGCTCACGCGGGCTTCGACGGCGTCGAAGTGGCTGCGCACGAAGGCGGCGTCCTTGTGGCCCAGCGGCACGTCGATGGCCGTGCCCAGCGAGCCGCGCTTCTTGGCCGAGGGCACCAGCGCCGCGCCCTTCTCGACCGCCACGCGCAGCGGCGCGCCGAGCTTGGGATGCAGGATGGCGGCGGCGTGCTCCAGCTCGCCGTTCTCGCCGACGATCGCGGCCTTGCCGTAGCTCTGCGCCTGGCCGGGCTCGATGCCCAGCGCCTTCACGGCCTTCTGGCCCAGCAGCGCGCCGAGCTCTTCGCCGATGGCGATGAGTTCGTCGAGGTTCTCGCTGTAGCGGCCCGCGTAGGGGTTCTCGATCACGGCAATGGCCACGGCGCGGCGCGTGGGCGGCGTGATGTCCTTGCCCATTTCCTTGCGGGTTTCATCGACCTGGACGACGAGCTTGCGGATGTTGGCGGTCATGTCTGTGTGTTCCTTCTTGTCTCTTTGTCTGTGTGCGGGTTCAGCGCAGGCCGTCCCACTTGCTGATGTCCTTGGCCAGCAGGCCGCCCACGCGGGCGTGGACGCGGTAGCCGGTGCTCATCGCGAGGATGAAGACGATCTCGTCGGCCGCGGGCGCGCCGGGCACGCGCACCTCGATGGCGTCGAACTGGCCGCGCACGTAGCTGGCGTTGATGTTGGTCAGCGGCACGTCGAGCGTGGCGCCGGGCGGGCCGACCTTCTTGGTCGAGGGCACGATCGACAGCGCGTTGCCGGGTTGCCCCGTCTTCTCTTCGGCCTTGCCCGCGGTGTAGGCCACGCGGCTGCCCTTCCAGCCGAGCAGCTCGCGCATGGCGTAGCCGCCGGGCACATGCCACAGCGCGCCGTGCTCGAGCTCGCCGTCGGCGCCGACGATGGCACCCTTGCCGTAGGTGGCGATCTGCTCGAGCGGCACGTCCATGGCGGCATGCAGGCGGTGCGCCATGTCGACGCCCACGGGGTCGAGCAGCGCCATCATCGGCAGGATGTCGGGCTCGTAGCGGCCGGCGAAGGGATTGGTCAGCACCGCGCCGATGGCACCGCGCACCAACGGGGTGTCGGCACGCGGTCCGAACTCGTGGTGGATGTGCTCGACATGGGTAAAGACGCGACGTATTTCGATCATGAAAAAGAACCTTGCTTTTCGTTAAGCAAATACTGAACCAACCGTTTTCGGCAGCGCGGTTTCAAGCGCCTTCGAGCATAAGGGTTCGACAAGGCGCCACTGCCCCTGACAAACGAGTAGAGCGGCCCATACGAGCCCGCCTTTTTGCAGCACCCTGGCGCACACCGCGCCCGTATCGAGTGCGCTGCGCACCTGCGCGGGGGCCAGTGCCGGCACCTCGACGGTCACGAGGGTGTCGCCGAGATCGCTGTCGTCCTTGCACGCGCTGGCGGGGCGCCGCGCGATGGCCGGGTCGTCGATATCGACGGCGTTGGCGATCACTGTCGCGGCGGCATCGGCCTGTGCGGCGGTGGGGGCCAGCACCGTCACGCTGTCGGCGATGCCCAGCGAAAAACTGCGGCCGCGCCAGCCGCTGGTGGCGACGCCGCGCACCGGCTGTTCGGCGCGCAGCTCGAACTGGCCGTCGGTGGTGAGGATGCCGCCGGCGCTGCGCCAGTCGAAGCGCGCGAGGTCGGCGTACACGCCCACGCGCGCCGACTGGCCGGGCGCGAGATGCAGCGCGATGTCGCCGCCGTTGTTGATCCACGCGCGCTCGATGCCGGGGCGCTCGTAGAAGGCGATGAGCTCCTGCGCGACCGAGCCCGCCACGGCGGCCATCGGCGTGATGAACATCGGCGAGAACGCGGCGCACGCGTCCCACATGCGGCGCGCGACCACGCCGCGCGGGCGCATCTTGTCGGTCACGGGCAAACGCAGCACCGGCAGTTCGTGCACCAGCTCGTCGAGCACATGGACGAAGCGCGCCCACGCGGCGTCATGCGCCGCGGCCACGGCGTACGGGTCGCCATGCGCCTCGGCCACGATGTCGATCGGGCCGTGGTTGAAGTGCCAGCGGTTCGCATCGAGTGCGCTGCGTTGGGCGGTCATGGCAGCAACGGCCCTTGAAGCGCGCGGTATTTCTCCCTCTCCTTCCGGGGGAGGGGCGGGGTGGGGGCAAGCGGCGTCCCCGACGGGCGCCCTGCCCGCCCCCATCCCGGCCTTCCGCCAGAGGGGGAAGGAGCAATAGCCGAAGCGCACGTCGACGCGGCCATGGCTCAGCCCAGCATGGGTGCGTGGCCCAACGGCCACGGGTTGGCGTCGTCCATGACGAGCCACTGGCGCGCGACCGGCGCGCCGTCTTCCTGCCACGCACCGCGCGCGAGCGCCTGCTCGAGCGAGAAGATGTGTTCCATGTGGCCGCCGAGCGCCTCGTAGTCGTCGCGCCGCATGCTGAACTCGATGGGCGCGACGATGGCCGGCGTGGGCACGGTGCCGAAGCTGTTGTCGGGCATGCGCATGACGTCGGCCATCACGGTGATGCCGCCGCCGGGCCACACATAGGCCGGCGCGCCGCCGCAGGTGACGTTGACCAGCGCGCGCTTGATGGCGCGTGTGAGCAGCACCGGGTTCTCGGTGACGCCGGCGCGCAGGCTGCCGCCCGCACCACCGAGGAACAGCACCGTGCACAGCGACGGTTCGCAGTTCTCGCCGATGCGATCGACGATGCGCCTGACCTCGGGCGGCATCGGTTGCTCGACCGGCTTGAGCGCGTCGTCGAGCACGTACCACTGGGCGTGCTCGCCGGTGGTCGAGGTCATGAGCAGGCGCAGGCCGGGGCGGGCCACGCCCTCTTCCCAGCCTCGATGATCGCGAGCGGGTCGGCGATGTCGGTGCCGCCCCAGCCGTTGCCCGGGTTGGCCACCTGGAAGTAGCGCCCCGGCGTCGACTTGCGCCCCAGCATCTGGATGCCCGAGGGCGACATGTCCAGGCAGCGGCCGGCCTGGTGCTCGGTGAGCACGCCGGTGATGTGGTCGTCGACCACCACCACCTCGTCGGCCACGCCGGCGAACTGGCGCGCGAAGATGCCCACGGCCGCCGAGCCGCAGCCCACGCGCATGCGCTGCTCTTCCACGCCGTTGACGATGGGCGCCTTGCCGGCCTGGATGACGAGCGTGGAGCCGCCGTCGATGGTGCACTCCACGGCCTTCTTGTTGCCCAGCAGCTGCATCAGCTCGGCGGTCATGCGGCCTTCCTTCTTGCTGCCGCCGGTGAGGTGGTGCACGCCGCCCAGCGACAGCATCTGCGAGCCGTATTCGGCCGTGGTGACGTGGCCCACCACTTCGCCGCGGTAGCGCACGTTGGCCTGCTCGGAGCCGAGGAAGCGGTCGGTGTCGATCTTCACCTTGAAGCTGCAGTAGCTGAAGATGCCTTCGGTAACGACAGTCACCATGTCGACACCCTTGGCCTTCGACGCCACGATGAACGGCGCGGGCTTGTAGTCGGGGTAGGTGGTGGACGAGCCCACGCCGGTGACGAAGACCTCGTCGGCGTGCAGCAGGTCACCGTTCCAGTCGGGGGCGGCCACGTCGGTGCCGGCGGCGGCCGCTTCGTCGGGCGCGCGGTTGAAGGGCACCAGCGCGGGCGCGTCGGCCTCGACCTGGCGGCGCAGCAGCACCACGGGGTCGACGCGCACCAGCACGCCTTCCTTGTTCGCATAGCGGTCGCAGGCGCCGGTGCGTCCGTCGGAGATCTGGCACAGCACCGGGCAGGCATTGCACTCGACCTTCGCCGTGCTCATGCGTTCGTTGCGCGGGGGCGCCTTGCCGAAGGCGTTGCCGGCTTCCGCCACCACGGGCATGTCCATGCCGGGGAGGCCATCTGTCTTGGTGTGTTCTGTCATCGGGGCGATCTCGTGGGCGTGTCTGTGGTGTGTGCGAAGGTGCAAACCAGGAGGCCGGTCTTTGCAACAAACGTGCCGTCTGCCCGCTTGTGTACCGACTTCCGTTTGTGTAGCATTCCCTACACTTTCATGTTGCGTTCACTACATTCGCGATCAATGTAGCAAACAGGCCCGATGCTTGCAATGGTGTTTTCTCGCGGAGTTCATCGGGGTTTTTCCGACCAACGACAATGGAGGGTTCGGAGCCGGCCGGCGTTTTCCGCCCCAAGGGCGTGCATGTCGGCTCAGCCAACCTCCCCTGTTACCAACCAACTCTTGAGTTCCGTATGAGTGCATTCGCCGAAGAACGTGTCTTGAGCGTCCACCACTGGACCGACCGCCTGTTCACCTTCACCACGACGCGCGACCCGTCGCTGCGCTTCTCGAACGGTCACTTCACCATGATCGGCCTGAAGGTCAACAACAAGCCGCTGCTGCGCGCCTACAGCATCGTGAGCCCGAACTACGAGGAGCATCTCGAGTTCCTGAGCATCAAGGTGGAAGACGGCCCGCTCACCTCGAAGCTGCAGCACATCCAGGTCGGCGACACCATCATCGTGGGCCGCAAGCCCACCGGCACGCTGCTGATCGACTACACGCTGCCGGCCAAGCGCCTGTACCTGTTCGGCACGGGCACCGGCCTTGCACCGTTCATGAGCATCATCCGCGACCCGGAGACCTACGAGAAGTTCGAGCAGGTCATCCTGGTGCACGGCGTGCGCCAGGTCGACGAACTGGCCTACCACGACCTCGTGACCGACCACCTGCCCAAGCACGAGATCCTGGGCGAGATGATCGCCAAGCAGCTGCTGTACTACCCGACCGTCACGCGCGAGGAGTTCCGCAACCAGGGCCGCATCACCGACCTGATCGAGAGCAACAAGCTGACCGACGACCTCGGCCTGCCCCCGCTCAACGTCCAGGAAGACCGCGTCATGCTGTGCGGCAGCCCCGGCCTGCTGGTCGACCTGAAGCACATCCTGGAGAAGCGCGGCTTCAAGGAAGGCAACACCTCGACGCCGGGCGACTTCGTGGTCGAACGCGCGTTCGCCGAGAAGTAAGCAGCACGTCGCGCGCACGATGGCCGACAGCCGCACCGCCTCCGCCAAGTCCAAGCCCCAGCGCCGCACGGGCGTGCGCGAGGCGGCCGCCCAGGCCACGCGCGACAGCATCCTGAAGTCGGCGACCAAGGTATTCGCCAAGTACGGCTACGACGGCGGCAGCGTGGAGAAGATCTCCAAGGCCGCCAAGTCGTACGACCGCATGATCTATTACTACTTCGGCAGCAAGGAAGGCCTCTTCATTGCGGTGCTCGAAGGCATCTACAAGCGCATGGACGACGCCGAGGCCGCCATTGCGCTGGACGCGTCGCGGCCGGTGGAGGCGCTCACCGAAGTCATTCGCTTCGTGCTGGGCTACTACCGCAAGAACCCCGAGTTCGTGACGCTGCTGAACACCGAGAACCTGCACAAGGGCCGGCACATTTCGAAGTCGCTGCGGGCGCGCGAGTATTCGTCGCGCGCGGTGGCGATCATTGCGGAAATCCTGGCCAGCGGCAGCGCGCAGGGGCTGTTCCGCAAGGACGTGGAGGCACGCGACATCTACCTGCTGATCGCGTCCACCGGTTATTTCTACACCTCCAACCGGCACACGCTCACCGCCTTCCTCGGCGAGCCGCTGGAGTCGCCGGAGGCGATCACGCACTGGGAAGACTTCGTGATCGAGACCGTGCTGCGCACCGTGCGCGCGGACGACATACAAGACAACACCCCACCCCACGAGGACAACACGAAATGGCAGAAATCGCAGCCGGCGGCAAGTCGGGCAAGGTCGTCATCAAGAACATAGGGCTGCTGCTCTCGGGCGACATCGACAAGCCCATCCTGGACGCCGACACCATCGTGGTGAACGACGGCCTGATCGTCGCGGTCGGCAAGGAGAAAGACTGCGACCTCGAAGGCGCGCAGACCGTCATCGACGCGCGCAAGACCTGCGTGGCGCCCGGCCTGATCGACAGCCACGTGCACCCGGTGTTCGGCGACTGGACGCCGCGCCAGGGCCAGATCGGCTGGATCGACTCGACCATGCACGGCGGCGTGACGACCATGATCTCGGCCGGCGAAGTACACCTGCCGGGCCGGCCCAAGGACATCGTGGGCCTGAAGGCATTGGCCATCACGGCACAGCGCGCGTTCGACAACTTCCGCCCCGGCGGCGTGAAGGTGCTGGCGGGCGCGCCCGTCATCGAGAAGGGCATGGTCGAGAGCGACTTCAAGGAACTGGCCGAGGCCGGCGTGGGCCTGCTGGGCGAAGTGGGCCTGGGCTCGGTCAAGGCCGGCTACGAGGCGAAAGAGATGGTGGCCTGGGCGCGCAAGTACGGCATCCAGAGCACCATCCACACGGGCGGCCCGTCGATTCCGGGCTCGGGCCTGATCGACAAGGACGTGGTGCTGGAGGCCGACGCCGACATCATCGGCCACATCAACGGCGGCCACACCTCGCTGCCCGAGGCGCATGTGTGCGAGCTGTGCGAGAAGAGCTCGCGCGCCATCGAGATCGTGCACAACGGCAACGAGAAGGTCGCCATCGCGGCGGCCAAGGCGGCGCTGGAACTGAAGTGCCCGCACCGCGTGATCCTGGGCACCGACGGGCCCGCGGGCTCGGGCGTGCAGCCGCTGGGCATCCTGCGCATGGTGGCCATGCTGTCGTCGATCGCGAACATTCCGGCCGAGCTGGTGTTCTGCTTCGCGACGGGCAACACGGCCAAGATCCGCAAGCTCAACTGCGGGCTGGTCGAGGTGGGCCGCGATGCCGACTTCGTGTTCATGGACCGCGCGCAGCATTCGCCGGCACCGGGCCTGCTCGAGAGCGTCCAGCTGGGCGACATTCCGGGCGTGGGCATGGTGATGATCGACGGCCTCGTGCGCTGCGGCCGCAGCCGCAACACACCGCCCGCGACCGAGATTCCGGTCGTGGTTTCCGGCGCGCACTGACGACGGCGCGGGCCGGCGCCGCGCGGCTGCTTCAGCCGCCGCGGTGCGAGCGAAAGACCAGGTAGCGCGCCGACAAGAAGTTGGCGCTCATGCCCGCCAGGCTGCCCAGCGCCACGCCGAGCGCGGCGGCCCAGCGGCCCTCGACCCAGTGCAGGGTCAGCACGTAGGCGCCGTAGTTCAGCACCGCGCCGAAGGTCATGGTGGCGAGGTAGCTGAGATATTCGCGCAGGATCGAGCGACGACTGCCGGTCGACGCGCTGGCTGCAAATGTGTAGCGGCGGTTGAAGGCCCAGGTCGTGGTCGCCGCGGCAAGGAACGACACCACCCGCGCGCCGTACCAGCCCAGCAACGGCGCCAGGAGGTAGAGCACCACCACATCGACCCCGAATCCGATCACGCCGCTGACGGCGAACGAGATGAGCTCCCGCCCGATCTTCATTTGCGCAGGCACTCCCGCACGCCCGGAATCGCCAGGTAGCGCAGCCGCTTGGCCTCCTGCCGCCCGAGCGTGATGGTGTGCATCACGATGCCGCAGACAAAGGACAGCATCGCCGTCAGCATGGCGCCGGTCACGAGCACGGCCGTGGGCAGGCGCGGCACGAGGCCGGTGTGCATGTAGGTCATGAACAGCGGCAGCGCCAGCACGACCGACAGCAGCACCAGCAGCCCGCCGATGATCGAGAAGAACTGCAGCGGCCGCTCGCTCACGAAGAGCTTGCAAATGGTCTTGAGGATGCGCCAGCCGTCGCGGTAGGTCGAGAGCTTGCTCTGCGAGCCTTCGGGCCGCGTGCTGTAGGCCGTGCTTTCCTCGGCGTAGGGCATGCGCAGTTCGAGCGCGTGCACGGTGAGCTCGGTCTCGATCTCGAAGCCGCGCGACAGCGCCGGGAACGACTTGGCATACCGCCGCGAGAACACGCGGTAGCCCGAGAGCATGTCGGTCAGGCCGCCGCCGAACAGCTGCACCACGGCGCCCGTGAGCAGGCGGTTGCCGAAGCGGTGGCCCGCGCGGTAGGTGAGCGCGTTCTGGCCGTCGTCCACGCGGTTGCCGACCACCATGTCGAGGTTGCCCGCGACCAGCCGGTCGATGAGGCGGCGCGCGGCGTCGGCGTCGTAGGTGGCGTCGCCGTCGGCCATGACGTACACGTCGGCCTCGACGTCGGCGAACATGCGCCGCACCACGTTGCCCTTGCCGCGCGCGGCCACGTGCGTGACCACGGCGCCGGCGGCGCGCGCCACGCCGGCGGTGTCGTCGCTGGAGTTGTTGTCGAAGACGTGGATCTCGGCCTCGGGCAAGGCGGCGCGAAAGCCCTCCACCACCTGCGCGATGGCCAGCGCCTCGTTGTAGCAGGGGATGACGACGGCAATGCGCAAGGAACGGGGGGCGTGGAGGTCGGCGTCGGTCATGGTGCGACGGGAAGGATACGGTAGACGCGGCTGCCGTCTTGCTCGAACTGCACGGCGAAGTACTTGTCGAAGTCGACGCGCGCGCTGAACACCGGCACGACCGAATCGGGCAGCACCACCGCGACGAAGCCCAGCCCCGAGAGCTTGCGCGCGAGGTCGCCGCCCGAGAGCTTGCCGAAGTCGGTGTAGCGCCACGGGCCCAGGGTGTCGCCCCAGACCGGGTTGGGGCCGTAGTAGATCGCCTCGTTCAGCGCGATCTGGTAGACCCGGCCGGTGGCGTTGCGGCGCAGGTAGTCCATGGCGGCGTAGCCGGGCACGTGCTTGCGCAGGAAGGCTTCGCGCGCCTCGGGCGTGACCGAAATCATCGAGACCTTGACGGCGGTCTGGCGCACCGCGACGGCCGCCAGCACGGCCAGCAGCAGCACGGCCACCCAGTCGCCCACGCGGGCGCCGGAGCGCGCGGTGTCGCGGCTCATGGCGCCTGTCGCAACAGCCGGGGCCTCCTGCCCCTGCTTGCCGCCGAACACGCGGCGCAGGCCCGACGCGATCCAGCCGAACAGCACCTGCCAGCCGACGGCCGAGGTCATGGCCAGCAGCGGGAACGAGGCCATCAGGTAGCGCGGATAGCGCGAGGTCACCACCCACACGGCCACCGAATACAGGCAGAACCAGCCCGCGGCGCGCACGGCGGGCGAGCGCTTCCACAGCAGGCTGAAGGGCGCGAGGAAGAACGACCAGATCAGCAGGTTGGGCATTTCGGCGTGCACGCGCACGTCGGCCACCTGCTGCACGTAGTCGGCCGGCGTCCACTCGGTGAAGCCGAAGACGCGCGCGCCGATCGGGTTGAAGGGGTCGCCGGTCATGACGAAGTTGCGCGCGTACCAGTAGATGCACGGCAGCAGGAAGCACACCAGTGCCAGCCCCCAGGCCTTGGGGCTGCGCTCGTGGCGCACCACGAACAGCGCCACCAGCGGCATGAACACCAGCGCCTGGTATTTGGAGCCGGCCGCCACGCCGAGGAAGAAGGCCGCAAGCCCCAGCCAGCGCATGCCGCCGTGCGCGGGCTTGCCGGGCGCCGACTCGCGCCACCACCACAGCGCCACGCAGGCCGCCAGCACGAAGAAGGCCACGCCCATGTCGATGAGCGCGTTGGAGTAGTCGCCCAGCCCGAGCCAGATGGCCGCGCCGATGAAGGCGGTGAGCCGGTTGGCGTGCTGGATGCCCAGGCGGAACAGCATCACCACCGACAGCGCACCCGCCAGGCCGTTCAGGAAGTGCGGCAGCACGTCGTCGCCCAGCTGCAGCGCGGCGGCATACAGCAGGTTGTAGTTGTACGGGAACCAGGGGTAGCGCAGCCAGTCGTGGATGCCCAGCGTGCCTTGCTGCGCGACCTGGCGCGCATAGGGCAGGTGGTACATCAGCTCGTCGAAGGCGGCCGGCGGGGCGAGCGGCGCCACCAGCGCGGGCAGCGCGACCAGCGCCAGCGCGATGGCGGCGATGCGTTCGTAGTGGGTCCATGGCGCCGGAGGCAGGCTGGCGCCCGGGGTGCGCCGCTCGCGCAGCCAGCCGGGCAACTGGAGCCCCGCGGCGCCCACGCCCGCCAGCACCAGCGCCATGGTGGCCCCTGCGCGAAAGGCGCCGAAGATGGCCAGTGCCTGGAAGGCGCAGATGAAAAGGCCCATGCCCAGCGCGACGGCCATGGCGGCCTCGAGCCAGGCATCGCGCCGCGGCGGCGGGGCCAGGCGGCCCAGCAAGGCGCGGCCGAAGCCCCAGCTGGCGGCGATGAAGACCGCCAGTGCCGCGTAGTGCGCGGCCGCGAATGTCAATTTCTGAATAGCAGCTCCCGGTGCCGGTCGGCTACGGACCGGCCGACGGGTTCAAAGGTTGGGCGCCAGCAAGCGCTCCAGGTCGGCCTCGCTCTCCTTGCGTCGCGCGGCCTGATCCTGCAACTGGTCGTGCCCGATCTTGCCGACGTTGAAGTAGGTGGAATCGGGATGACTTAAGTAAAAACCACTCACGCTGGCGGCGGGCATCATAGCGAGGCTTTCCGTCAGGGTCATTCCAATGTCCGCGCAGCCCAGAAGGTCGAACATGGGGCGCTTCACGCTGTGGTCGGGGCAGGCGGGGTAGCCGGGCGCGGGGCGGATGCCGCGGTACTTCTCGGCGATCATGTCGTCGTTGCTCAGGCCCTCGTCGGGCGCGTAGCCCCAGAGGTCGGTGCGAGCGCGGTGGTGCAGCGACTCGGCGAAGGCCTCGGCCAGCCGGTCGGCCAGGGCCTTGAGCATGATGGCCGAATAGTCGTCCAGGTCGTCGATGAAGTACTTCTCTTTCTTCTCCACGCCCAGCCCGGCGGTGACGGCGAACACGCCGACGTAGTCCTTCAGGCCGCTGGCCTTGGGCGCGACGAAGTCCGACAGGCAGCGGCTGGGGCGCATCACGCCGTCGATCACCTGCTTTTCGGCCTGCTGGCGCATGCCGTACCAGGTGAGCGCGACCTCGGTGCGCGACTCGTCGGTGTACAGCTCGATGTCGTCGTCGTTCACCGTGTTGGCGGGCCAGAAGCCGACGATGCCGCTGGCGCTGAGCCAGCGCCCCTCGATCAGGCGCTTGAGCATGCGCTGGCCGTCGGCGTACACGCGCACGGCCTCGGTGCCGACGATCTCGTCCTTCAGGATGGCGGGGAACGGGCCGGCCAGGTCCCAGGTCTGGAAGAACGGGCCCCAGTCGATGTACTTGGCCAGCTCGGTCAGGTCGAAGTTCTTGAACACGCGCCGGCCGATGAACTTGGGCGCGGGCGGCGTGTAGTTCGACCAGTCGACGGGCGTCTTGTTGGCCCGCACCTTGGCCAGCGGCCACAGCGGCACCTGCTTCTTGTTGGCGTGCTGGTGGCGCACCTTTTCGTAGTCGGCGTTGATCTCGTCGATGTACGCGGTGGCCTGGTCGCTCAGCAGGCTCTGGGCCACGCTCACGCTGCGCGAGGCGTCGGGCACGTAGACCACGGGGCCTTCGTAGTGCGGCGCGATCTTCACGGCCGTGTGCACGCGGCTGGTGGTGGCGCCGCCGATCATCAGCGGGATCTTCTTGATGCGGAAATGGTCGTCGCGCTGCATCTCGCCGGCCACGTACTGCATTTCTTCCAGGCTCGGCGTGATCAGGCCCGACAGGCCCACGATGTCGGCGCCCTCGACCTTGGCGCGCGCCAGAATTTCGTGGCAGGGCACCATCACGCCCATGTTCACCACCTCGAAGTTGTTGCACTGGAGCACGACGGTGACGATGTTCTTGCCGATGTCGTGCACGTCGCCCTTCACGGTGGCGATGATGATCTTGCCCTTGGTGCGCACGTCGCGCCCGGCGGCCTCGTCGCGCAGCTTTTCTTCCTCGATGTAGGGCAGCAGGTGGGCCACGGCCGACTTCATGACGCGGGCCGACTTGACCACCTGCGGCAGGAACATCTTGCCGGCGCCGAACAGGTCGCCCACGACGTTCATGCCGTCCATGAGCGGGCCTTCGATCACGTGCAGCGGGCGCCCGCCCGTGGCCAGGATCTGCTGGTAGGCCTCTTCGGTGTCCTCGACGATGAAGTCGGTGATGCCGTGCACCATGGCGTGCGACAGGCGCTGGTTGACGTGCACCGGCTGCTCGGGCGTGCCGCGCCACTCGAGGCGCTTGCTCTCGTCCTTGGCGCCGCTCTTGGCGGTCTCGGCCACTTCGACCAGGCGCTCGCCGGCGTCGGGGCGGCGGTTGAGCACCACGTCTTCCACTCGCTCGCGCAAGGTGGGCTCCAGGTCGTCGTACACGCCGACCATGCCGGCGTTGACGATGCCCATGTCCATGCCCGCCTTGATGGCGTGGTACAGGAACACGGTGTGGATGGCCTCGCGCATCGGGTCGTTGCCGCGGAAGCTGAAGCTCACGTTGCTCACGCCGCCCGACACCTTGGCGCCCGGCAGGTTCTGCTTGATCCAGCGCACCGCGTTGATGAAGTCGACCGCGTAGTTGTCGTGCTCCTCGATGCCGGTGGCAATGGCGAAGATGTTCGGGTCGAAGATGATGTCTTCCGGCGGGAAGCCCACCTCGTCGACCAGGATGCGGTAGGCGCGCTCGCAGATCTCGACCTTGCGCGCGTAGGTGTCGGCCTGGCCCTTCTCGTCGAAGGCCATGACCACGGCGGCGGCGCCGTAGCGCTTCACCAGCTTGGCCTCGTGCTTGAACTTGTCGACCCCCTCCTTCATGGAGATGGAGTTGACGATGCCCTTGCCCTGGATGCAGCGCAGGCCGGCCTCGATGACGTCCCACTTGGAGCTATCGACCATCACCGGCACGCGCGCGATGTCGGGCTCGCTGGCGATGAGGTTCAGGAAGCGGACCATGGCGACCTTGCTGTCCAGCATGGCCTCGTCCATGTTGACGTCGATGACCTGCGCGCCGTTTTCGACCTGCTGGCGCGCGACGCCAGGGCTTCTTCGAACTGGCCGTTCAGGATCATCCGCGCGAAGGCCTTGGAGCCGGTGACGTTGGTGCGCTCGCCGATGTTGACGAACAGCGTGCCTTCGCCGATGGCGACCGGCTCCAGGCCGGACAGCTTCATGGGCGGGGGAGCGGCAGGAGCGGAGGGAACGGGGGTATCTGGAGCGGAAATCTGGGACATGGCCTCACCTGCGGAAGAGTCGAACAGGCGAGCGTCGTTGTCGCCCCAAGCCTGACGGTTTGCCTGTGTGGCCGACCGCTGCAACGCTCCTTGGGAAGAGGCGCATTTTAGGTCGATTCGACATGCCACGGGGAAAACCCCAGTTTCCATTCCCGCCCGCGTCCACAGAATGCGGCCACCGTTTCCGAACGAACGTTCGTGTTTTTCAACCAACGTCAGGGAGTGCCGGATGGCCATGAAGTGGAATGTGGTTCTGGGCTGCGGGCTTGCCGCGGCGACGATGTCGATGACCCCCATGGCCCATGCGGCCGCCAGCGGCAGCTCAACGCTGGTGACGGCCCGGGCAACCTCCAGCGAGGCGAAGACGAAGTACCCCATCGTGCTGGTCCACGGCCTGCTGGGCTTCGACAACCTGCTGGGCGTCGATTACTTCTACGGCATTCCCGACAAGCTGGCCGGCGCCGCGCCCGGGTCTACGTGGCGCAGGTGTCGGGCACCAACACCTCCGAGATCCGCGGCGAGCAGCTGCTGCAGGAGCTCAAGACCATCCGCGCGATGGAAAAGAACCCCACGCTCAAGTTCAACCTGATCGGCCATTCGCAAGGCGCGCCCACGGTGCGCTACGTGGCGGCGGTGGCGCCCGACATGGTGGCCTCGGTCACGTCGGTGGGCGGCGCCAACGGCGGCTCGAAGGTGGCCGACCTGCTCGCCAAATTGCCTGAAGGCGGCATCGCGCAGGGCGTGGTCGTGCAGGCCGTGGGGCTGCTCACCAACGTGATCGGCTTCCTGTCGGGCAAGGACCCGAGCCAGTTGCCCGAAGTGCCGCTGAACGCGCTGGCCTCGCTGACCACGGCGGGCGGCGCGGCCTTCGACGCCAAGTTTCCGCAGGGGCGGCCCGCGCCGGGCGCTCGTGCGCCGTGAAGAGCGGCGCGGCCGAGGTGAACGGCGTGCGCTACTACTCGTGGTCGGGCGTGTCGACGGGCTTCAGCCTGTTCGACCCGAGCGACGCGCCGCTGTCGGCGCTGGGCACCCTGGCCTTCTTCGGCGAGGCCAACGACGGCCTGCTCGCGACCTGCACCACGCGGCTGGGCACGCACCTGGGCGACTACCGGCAGAACCACCTCGACGAGGTCAACCAGGTGCTGGGCAACACCTACGGCAGCCAGTTCCCGTACTACGAGAAGAAGGTGCCCGACATCTTCAAGGACCAGGCCGCGCGGCTGAAGAGCGCGGGCCTCTGAGGCGCCGGCCGTGGCAACGCGGTGGGTGTCCTGGGCGGCGGGCGGCGCGGTGCTGCTGGCGGTCGGCGGCGGCTGGCTCGCGAGCCTTCCGGACGATGAAGAACCGCTTGCCGCCGCGCGCGGGCTTGCCGTGGCGACCACCGCCACGGCAAGCGCCGAGCCCCGGTCGCCACAGCAGCAGGCAACGCCCGCCGCCCCCGACGCCCTGCTGAACAGCGCGCTCGTTTCCATCTTCGACCAGGTGTTGTCCGAGGCCCAGGCCGACAGCAAGGCCACGTTCATGGCCAGGGCCCCCGCGCTGCTGGCCAAGTACCTGCGCGAAGACTGGCGCGTGCGCGCGCTCGGCCTGCTGGAGCGCTATGTCGACATGCAGGAGACCCTGCGCACGATGCCGCCGCCCGCGCCCGGCGACCCCGCGCAGTTGCGCCGCTCCCTCCAGGCACGCGAGGCGCTGCGCCGGCAGTACTTCGCGCCCGAGGAAATCGAAGGCCTGTTCGGCGACCAGATCCGGCAGGACAACTTCATGGCGGACAAGCTGGAGGCGCTGGCCAACACCGCGTTGACGCCCGAGCAGCGCACCGCCGCCCTGCTGCGCAGCGAGCAGGCGTGGCTGTCGCCGGAACAGCGCGAGGTGCGCAAGGAGGCCGTGGCGCATGTCGACGTGATGCAGCAGACCGCCGCGCTCGACGCGCGCGGCGCCAGCCCCCAGGAGCGCTTTGCCGCGCGCAGCGAGGCCTACGGCTACGAAGTGGCGCGCAACCTCGCGGCGCTCGATCGGGAAAACCAGGACTGGAATGCGCGCCTGGACCGCTATGCGGGCGCGTCCGGGGCCGAACAGGCCCAGCTGCGCGAGACGCTCTTCAACGACACCGAGCGCCTGCGCCTGAGCGGCGCGCTGGCGATGCGCTCGGCGGCGGCCTCGGCCCGAAAGCCCTGACCTCAGGCAGGCTGCGGCTCGCCCATGGCCGAAGCCGGCAGGCCGAACACGCGGTCGAAGGCCCAGTTGAAGACGAAGGTGTAGACCAGGAAGAACACCACCAGGCCCAGGTCCATCACCAGCGCCTGCCAGAGCGACACGCCCAGGCCCCAGGCGAACAGGGGCACCAGGAAGGCGATCAGCCCGCCCTCGAAGCCGATGGCGTGGGCGATGCGGCGGCGCACGCTGCGCCCGCGCACGGCCTGGCGCGATTCCCAGCGCTCGAACATGGCGTTGAAGGCCAGGTTCCAGAGCACCGCGACCACCGAGGCGACCACCGCCAGCATGCCGGAATGACCCAGGCCGGCGTCCGTCATCAGTGCCAGGCCGGCGCTGGCGGCGACGATGGCGATCCCTTCGTAAAGGGAGATGTAGACAACCCGACGGCGAAGCCTTGCATGATTTTTCCTCTTGCGTTTTGAATGCGATGACTGGACTTTATTTGTTCCAGACTGATATATAAAGTTAACTTGTTTCAGTTTTACTGATAGATCAAACCCGAGGTCAGGTGCCATGGCTTTCTCCAGCGACAACATCGAAGTCTTCCTGGCCGTGATCGACCACGGCTCGTTCTCGGCCGCGGCGCGGGCGCTGCACCGGGTGCCGTCGGCGTGAGCATGGCCATCGCCAACCTGGAGGCCGAGCTCGACCTGCCGCTGTTCGACCGCAAGGGCCGCGAGCCCCAGCCGACCGCCGCCGCGCGCTCGCTGGAGCCGCAGGCGCGCCTGCTGGCGACCCAGCTGCGGCAGCTGCAGGTGCAGGCGCTCGCGCTCACCCGGGGGCTGGAGGACCGGCTCACGCTGGCCATCGCGCCCGAGCTGCTGGCCGCGCCCTGGAGCGGGCCGCTGGCCACGCTGGCGCAGGAATATCCGCTGCTGCAGGTCGAAGTGCTGGCGGCCCCGCAGGCCGACGCGCTCGACCTGCTGCACAGCGGCCGCGCGCAACTGGCGCTGGTGTTCGAGCGCCCCAGCCTCGACGGCCGCGAAGGCTTCCAGGAAGTGGGCAGCGACCTGATGGTGGCGGTGATGGCGCCCGACCACCCGGTGCTCGCGGCCAACGGCGGCAAGCTGCGCGAGGACCACCTGACCAACACCCGGCAGATCGTCGTCGCCGGGCGCGACCTCGCCACCAGCGACCCGCGCTTCGTGTTCGCGCGCCACGTCTGGCGCACCGACAACGCGCTGGCCGCGCTGAGCCTGATCACCGCCGGGCTGGGCTGGGGCTGGCTGCCGCGCAACTTCGCGCGGCCGCACGTGGCGGCGGGCGCGCTGGTCGAGATTCCGTTCGAGAACCTCAGCAACGGGCTCGACCTGTGGGTCGACGTGGTGTGGTCACGTGAGCGCCCACTCGGCCTGGGAGCCCAGCGCTTCGTGGCTTTGATCGGCAAGGACCGGGCGCCTCCCGGTGAATGCGCGCCCGAGGCCAGCGGCCACTAGACGACCGGTCTAATGGCCGCTAAAGTGCAGGCCATGAACGCCATTGCCCCGACGCCCGACGTCCGCCAGCACATCCTCGACGTGGCCCACCCGCTGCTGCTGCGCAAGGGCTTCACCGGGGTCGGGCTGGCCGAGGTGCTGGCGGCGGCCAAGGTGCCGAAGGGCTCGTTCTATCACTACTTCGGCTCCAAGGAAGCCTTCGGCGAGGCCGTGCTCGAAGCCTATTTCACCGACTACCTGGGGCGCGTGGACACGCTGCTGACGCAGCGCCGGGCACCTCGGCGCAGCGGCTGATCGGCTATTTCCGCGACTGGCTCGACTCGCAGACCGGCGAGGAAGCGCAGAGCCGCTGCTTCGTGGTCAAGCTCGGCGCGGAGGTCTGCGACCTCTCCGAAAGCATGCGCGCGGCGCTGGCGCGCGGCACGCGCGGCGTCACCGACCGGCTGGCGCGCTGCATCGAGGCGGGCCGCGCGGACGGCTCGCTGCCGGCACGGCCTCACCCCCAGGACAACGCCCAGGATGACGCCCAGGCACCGCGGTCGCGCTCTACCAGCGCTGGCTGGGCGCGAGCCTGCTGGCCAAGATCTCCCGCGACCGCGCGCCGCTGGACGCGGCCATGCGCGACACGCGCCAGCTGCTCGGCCTGCCGCAAGACGCCTGAAGCGGGAGGCCCCGTGCGCTCCCGCTTTTTTTCGCCCCATCGCTAGACGACTGGTCTATTTTCAACCACGAAGGAGCCTCGCCCCATGTCTCTCGGTCATGCCACCACCGCACGCATCAACCGCCGCATCGTCCTCGCCGCGCGCCCCCGGGGCCTGCCGACCCCGGCGCATTTCCGCCTCGAGGAAGGCCCGGTGCCCGAACCCGGCGAGGGGCAGGTGCTGCTGCGCACCCTGCACCTCTCGCTCGATCCGTACATGCGCCAGCTGATGGACGAGGTGGCGCCGGTCTATGCGGCATCGGTGCCGCTGGGCGCGCCGATGCCCGGCGGCACGGTCAACCGCGTCGTCGCGTCCCGCCATCCGCAATTCAGCGCGGGCGACCTGGTGCTCGGCAACGCCGGCTGGCAGGACTACGCGCTGTCCGACGGGCAAGACCTGCAGCCGCTCGGCCAGATGGCGCAGCCTTCGCTCGCGCTGGGCGGGCTCGGCATGCCGGCGTTCACCGCGCACGTCGGCCTGCTCGACATCGGCCAGCCCCAGGCCGGCGACACCGTGGTCGTGGCCGCGGCCACCGGCGCGGTCGGCTCGGTGGTCGGGCAGATCGCCAGGCTCAAGGGTGCGCGCGTGGTCGGCATCGCGGGCGGCGCGGACAAGTGCCGCCACGCAGTCCAGGTACTGGGCTTCGACGCCTGCCTCGACCGGCACGACCCGAAGCTGGCCGAGCAACTGGCCGCCGCCTGCCCCGAAGGCATCGACGTCTACTTCGAGAACGTCGGCGGCGCGGTGTTCGACGCGGTGCTGCCGCTGCTCAACATCGGCGCGCGCGTGCGGTGTGCGGGCACATCGCCGACTACAACCAGGAGACGGCGGCGGCGGGCCCCGACCGGCTGCCGCTGCTGACGGCGGCGCTGCTGCAGAAGCGCATCCGCATGCAGGGCTTCGTCATCCTCGACCACTACGGCGAGCGCTTCGAGGCCTTTCGCCGCGACATGGACGCGTGGGTGAAAGCCGGCCGGATGACGCTGCGCGAGGACCGCGTCGAGGGGCTGGAGAACGCGCCGGCCGCGTTCATCGGCCTGCTGCAGGGGCGCAACTTCGGCAAGCGCGTGGTGGGTGTCGCCGAGGCCTGAGGCGCGCCCTCAGCGCCGGTGGCCGCCGCCTCCGCCGTGATCCCCGTGCCCGCCGTGGCCACCGCCACCGCCACCACCACCGCCATGGTGCCCACCGCCACCCCCACCGGGACGCGGATGCGGCACGCCCGGCGGCGGCCCCGGACGAAAGCCCGG
>NZ_MOWM01000108.1 GCF_016082275.1 Variovorax sp. E3 | reverse complement strand
CGACGGCCTGCTGGGTGGCGTGCTCGGCGGTGTGCTGGGCGGCATCGGCAACGGCGGCACCCCGGGCACCGGCGCGGCGCTGCTCGACCCGGTCGACAGCGCGGTCGGCAGCCTGACCAGCGGCCTGAACCACGGCGTGCTCGGCGACCTCGGCCTGGGCGACGTGCTCGCACCGGTGGCCGGCCTCACGGACAGCCTGACGGACACCGTCGACGGCCTGCTCGGCCCGGTGCTGGGCACCAGCTTCAGCGCCAACAACCCCAATGTGCTCGACCCGGTCGACGGCGTGGTGAACCAGGTGACCGACGGCGTCGGCGGCCTGCTGAGCCCGCTGACCGACCAACTGCTCGGCGCCGGCACGACGAATGCCGTGCTGCACGCTGTCGATACGCAAGTGGACTACCTCACCGACGGCGTGGCGAACCTGCTGGACGGCGGCGGCCTGCTGGGTGGCGTGCTCGGCGGCGCAGGCGGTGGCTTGCTGGGCGGTGTGCTCGGCGGCGACGGCGGCCTGCTCGGTGGCGTTCTCGGCAGCGACGGCGTGCTGGGCGGTGTCCTCGGCGGCAGCGAAGGCGGCTTGCTCGGCGGCGTCCTGGGCAGTGATGGCCTCGTGGGCGGCCTGCTCAACGGCGTGACCGGTGGCGGCACCGGCGGTGTGCTGGACGGCGTGCTCGGCAACGACGGCCTCGTGGGCAGCCTGCTGGGCCACGACGGCCTGGTCGGCAGCCTGCTCGGCGGATTGACCGGTGGCAGTGCCCCGGCAGCCAACATCCTGGCGGCCGACGCGGCCCCGGGCGATGCGGTCACGCCGGTGGTGTCGAGCCTTACGAGCACAGTGTCCGAAGCGCTCTCGCCGGTGACCGACATCCTGGCCGGCTCGGGCGCGGCGTCTCCGGTGACCGACGTGGTGAGCAGCGTGCAGCACGCAGTCGCCCCGCTGGTGACCGATGTCGTCACCCCGATCACCAGCATGGTCGAGCACAGCCCGGTCGGCACGGCCCTTACGCCGGTCACCAACATCCTGCACGGCCTGCTGGGCTGATCCACAAGAACAGCGAAGGAGGGGCGAGGGAGCTGCAGCACCAGGGACAGGCCACCACCGGCCTGTCCCGCGAAAGGATTGATATGAAAAAGAATTTCCGGATACTGGCCATTGTCGCGCTCGGGGCAACCCTGGTCGGCTGTGCGGCCCCCAAGAGCGGTCGCGACGACGCGACCTACTACTACTCCAACAAGGGCGCAAGCGCTGTGGCGAAGGTGGAACCGCCCGCGCCGCCGCCGGTGCAGAACGGGCCGGCGGGCGTCTCGAAGATCGTCTACTTCGACTTCGACAAATACAACATCAGGCCCGGCGACCGCAACATCGTCGAGGCGCACGCGAGCTTCATGCGCAACCGGCCGTCGAGCCGGGTCGTGATCGAAGGCAACACCGACCAGCGCGGCGGCCGCGAGTACAACCTGGCACTCGGCCAGCGCCGCGCCGATGCGGTGCAGCGCGCGCTCACGCAACTGGGCGTGCCGGCCGAGCGCATCGAGGCCATCAGCTGGGGCACGGAAAAGCCCGCGTCGCTTGCAACCACCGAGGAGGGCTATCAGCTCAATCGCCGTGCCGAATTCAGCTACCGCTGAAGCCGGATCACCGCGATGACTTCATCGACGACGGTTGTCTTCGGTTCGCGCACACGTCATCAAAGCGAGAGCAGATGACGGGCGCGGCCGGTCTCCCGCATTCGATCGGGGCCGCATGATGTCCTTCCCAGACCAGCTCCACGCCTGCCACGAACGCCTGGTGTCGGTGTGCGCGGCACTCCCTGCCCCGTACCCGGCGTTCACGCTGTTCTTCTCCGTCAGCGACGGCTCGCAACGTGCCCACGTGGTGCATGCGCGCGCCGCCGATTTCGAAATTGCCTGGCGCGAAGGCTCGGAGCTCGTCGAGCGCTGGGTGCGCGAGCGCGGCATCGTGTCGCCGTGGCTGCGCATCGACTGGGTCGAGGGCGCGAGCCCGATGGAGTGGGTGCAGTTCAAGACCCAGCTCACGGCCGTCAAGCGCAACTACTTTCGCCTCGGCCTGGCCTTCGACCAGGACTTTGAGCTGGCCTTCACCGAGCAGGAGCTCAACGCCAACGCCATGCTGTGCGGCGACTCGACCATCGCGCACTCGGTGGTGAACCCGCGCAACTTCGAGGTCTACGGCCAGGCCCGCTTCGAACGCGTGCCGCCGCTGGACATGGCGGCGGAGCAACCGGTCTACCTGCTCGCGACCGTGGGCGTGTTCTGCCAGCCCGACGGCGTGGTGCACAAGCTGGTGGGCACGGGGCTCGACGCGGGCCGCCGGCAACTGCCGGCGCTCAACCCGCAGTCGGTGCTGGACCTGGTGCGCAGCGGCTCGTCTTACCTGGCGCGCCAGGTGCAGAGCGACGGGCTCTTCGTGTACGGCTACTTCCCGTGCTTCGACCGCCGCATTCCGACCTACGACGCCATGCGCCATGCGAGCGCGGTCTACGCCATGCTCGAGGCGTGGGAGCTCACGCGCGACGAAACGTTGCGCTCGGCCATCGACCGCGCGCTCGACCATCTGACCAATTGGCTGATCCGCGACTACACGCTGGCCGACGGGCGCGCCGCGGCGTTCCTGGTCGACACCGGCGGCGAGATCAAGCTCGGCGGCAACGCCGCCTGCGTGCTCACGCTGGTGAAGTACTGCGAGCTGATGGACACGCGCCGCTGGCTGCCATTGCTCGACAAGCTCGCGCTGGGCATCGCGTCGCTGCAGGACCCGGCCACGGGCCGCTTCAACCACGTGCTGCATGCGACCGACCTCTCGGTCAAGCAGGCCTCGCGCATCATCTACTACGACGGCGAAGCGGCCTACGGCCTCATGCGCCTGTACAGCCTCACGCGCGACCCGCAGTGGCTGGCCGTGGTCGAGAAGGCCTTCGACCATTTCATCGCCAGCCAGCACTGGCAGGCGCACGACCACTGGCTGAGCTGCTGCGTGAACGAGCTCACTTACTGGAGCCCGCAGGAAAAGTACTTCCGCTTCGGCCTGCAGAACGTGGCGGGGTACCTCGACTTCGTGCTCGATCGCAAGACCACCTTCCCGACCTTGCTCGAACTCATGCTGGCCGCGCAGCAGATGCTGCAGCGCCTGGAAGGCATGCCCGCGATGCGGCACCTGCTCGACGAGCTCGACACCGAGAAGTTCTACCGCGCGCTCGACTACCGCGCGCACTACCTGCTCAACGGCTTCTTCTGGCCCGAGATGGCGATGTACTTCCGCCGGCCGTCGACGGTGGTGGGTGCCTTCTTCATCCGCCATCACTCGTTTCGCGTGCGCATCGACGACGTGGAGCAGTACGTGTCGGGCTTCGCGGCCTACCACCGCTACCTGCTGGAGCGCCGCGCGCAAAGCGCCATCGGCGGCACGGGTGGCTCGGGCGGTTCAGGCGGGGTCGGCAGCGGCCCGAAGGACGACGGCCCGGCCTGGACCGCGAGCGAAATGGCGCGCGTCACCGGCGGCGAATGGGTGGTGCGGCCCGAAGACGGCTGGCGCGCCAGCGGCGTGACGCAGCGCTCCTTCATGCGCAAGGGCCGCGTGGTGTTCGACCACCAGACGCGTCCCTCGAAGACACCGCTGGCGGCGGTCACGCTCAAGGGCGTGCTGCAGCCGGCCGCCGCCGTGCTGTGCACCGACCCCAAGCCGCACCTGGACAAGCGCGTGCCGGTGCTCAAGGTGCAGAACGTGCTGCAGGCCGTGCTGCAACTGGGCGACCATGCGCGCTGCGAGTTCAACGGCCGCGTGTGCGGCGTGCTGGGCAGCGGCGCGGGCAGCGGCACCGTGGCCGCCATGCTGGCCGGCGCGCTCACCGTGTGGGGCGAAGTCGCGCAGCCCGAAGGCAACATCAGCCTGCCCTCGGGCATTGCCTGGAACATGACCTGCATGCCGCGCCACGCGGCCTACTGGGTGATGGAGATGGGCACCTCGCACATGCCGGCGTCGGCGCAGCTGGTGCGGCCTTCGCTCATCGTGGTGACGGGGCTGTCGGCCGCGTCGCAGAAGCATCGCGGCCCCTCGGAAGCGGCCGCGCGGCTGGACGCGCGCATCTTCCAGGCCATGACCCCCGGCGACAGCGTGGTGCTGAACCGCGACATGCCCGAGTTCCCGACCTTCGCCGAAGCCGCGATGGCGCACCAGCTGCAGATCGTGACCTTCGGCGAGCACAAGGACGCCGACGTGCGCCTGCTCGCCTTCGACCACGGCGAGGTGCAGGCGCTGGTGGCGGGCGAGCCCTTCCAGCTGCGGCTGAATGCGCCGGGCCGCCACATGGGCGTGAGCGCCATCGCCGCGCTCGCGGCCCTGCAGGCGCTGCGCCTGCCGCTGGCCGCGGCGGTCGAGCCCTTCGCGCACTTCGAGCCGCCGGGCGGACGCGGCGCGCTGCACACCATTCACATCGGCGGCGGCAGCTTCAAGCTGATCGACGAAACCTACGACGCCAACCCAAGCTCGATGCGCGCCGCGCTCGAGATGCTGTCGCAAGCGCCCTGCGAGCCGGCCCGCCGCGTGGCGATCCTCGGCGACATGCAGGAGCTCGGCCCGGCGGCCCAGCGCCATCACCTGGACCTCGAGGCGGAGCTGCTGGCTTCGCAACCCGATCGCGTGCTGCTGTGCGGTCCGCTGATGCGCGCGCTGCATGCGCGCATCCGGACCAAGGTCCGCTCGCACTGGTTCGTCGATGTGTCGGATCTGTCGACCGCGCTCGGCGGCCTCTTGCAACCCGGTGACTGGGTATTGGCCAAGAGCTCGGCGGGCGTCGGTCTTTCCCGGCTCGCCCGGGTCCTGAAAGCATTGCCATGACCAGATGGAACACCCTCCTTCATTCGCCCTTCGAACACGAGGCGCCGGCGCCGCGCCGCTGGTGGCTGGGCTGGCTCCAGCTGCTGTGCGCATGGGTGCTGTGCATGCTGCTGTGCGCCAACATCGCGCTGGTGTTCGCAGAGGGTTTGCCCGTACATACGAAAGCTGTCACGTCAGGGAGTCCGGCCGGTTGCGCGGTCAAGGGAAGCGCCGCGCAACCGGGTCCGGAGCACAGCGGGAACGCCGGTCTGGCAAAGGGGCGCGTGCTTGTGTGCTGAGCCGCGCGGAGAGTGAATTTTTGCCTTGTAACGGTCTGGTAACAGTTGATAATGACGCAGGCGTCATTGCACGACGGATCGGCTTTTTCCCATGATCAAGTTCCTCTTGCCCAGCCAGTTGGTTGCCGACACGCCAGACGAACCTGGTGCCAGCCCCTATGCGGGCGCGATGCATGAAGCATTTCGCGCGGCCTATCCGCTGGTCAAGGGCGCGGCGTGGCGTTCGCTGCCGATCAGCCTGTTCGGGCTGCTGCCTTCCATCTTCCTGCTGCAGGTGTACGACCGCGTGCTGTCGCGCAGCGGCACCTCGACGCTCGC
This sequence comes from Variovorax sp. E3, assembly GCF_016082275.1. Taxonomy (GTDB): domain Bacteria; phylum Pseudomonadota; class Gammaproteobacteria; order Burkholderiales; family Burkholderiaceae_C; genus Variovorax. The sequence continues at coordinate 20,863 of NZ_MOWM01000108.1, read as the reverse complement.
CGCACTGGTGAGCGGCATCTTCTTCTTCCTGTGCATCGAGTTCTGGCTGCGCACGCGGCGCTCGCGCCTGCTGCGCAACGCGGGCGCGATCATCGACCACGGGGTGTCGGGTGCCTTGCTCAACTCGATGCTGGCGCGCCCGCTGCGCGCGCTGGAGTCGCGGCCCGCGTCGTCGTGGCAGCTGTACTTTCGCGACGTGGGTTCGGTGCGCGGCACCGTCACCGGCGGCCTGGCGCAATCGATCTTCGACCTGCCCATGGCCATCTTCGCGCTGGTGGTGATCGGCATCGTGGCGCTGCCGGTGTTGCCGGTGGTGGCCGTGTTCCTGGCCATCATGTCGTTCCTGGCGTGGTGGTGGGCCGACGAAGTGCGCACCGGCCGCGTCGAGGAAGTGCAGCGCGGGCGCGGCCTGGACCGCGTCACCTCCGAGATCTGCCATGCGCGCGAGACGCTCAAGACGCAGGCCAACGACGGCCCCACCATCGAGATGTGGCGCCAGACCTACAACGCCTGGCTCAGCGAGAGCTTCAGCAAGAACGGCCAGATCGAAACCGCGCGCGACGGCACCACCGTGCTGCTCACCGTGTTCTCGGTCATCGTCGTCACCGTGGGCGCCGTCTCCGTCATGGAGCAGTGGATGACGGTCGGCGGTCTCGTCGCCTCCAACATGCTCGCGCTCAAGGCGCTGCAGCCGGTGGCCGGGCTGGTGTCGAACTGGCGCTCGCTGGCCACCGCGAAAGAAGCCGCCAAGCGCCTGGAGGCCGTGCTGAGCGAGCCGGTCGAGAAGCCGCCCACAGGCATGGTGCTGCCGCAGCCGCTGGGTCGCGTCACGCTGCGCGACGTGAGCTTCAGCTTCACGCAGGGCTCGCAGCAGCCGGTGCTGGAAAACGTCGACCTCGACATCGGCCCCGGCGGCCTGCACGTGATCGTCGGGCGCAACGGCGCGGGCAAGTCGACGCTCGTGAAGCTGGTGTCGGGCCTGTACACGCCCACGCGCGGCACCGTGAGCATCGGCGAGTACGACCTGTCGCAGTTCGGCCGCGAAGAGCTGTCGCGCTGGATCAGCTACTTGTCGCAAGAGGTCTACTGGTTCGGCGGCGCGCTGGTCGACACCATGCGCCGCGGCGCGCCGGGCCAGAGCGACGAGCAGATCGTCGCGGCCTGCAAGCTCTCGGGCGCGCACGACTTCATCTCGCGCCTGCCCGACGGCTACCGCACCGTGGTGGGCGAGGGCGGCACCGGCTTCTCGGTGGGCGAGCGGCGCAAGCTCGCGCTGGCCATGAGCTTCCTGCGCAAGCCCTCGGTGCTGGTGCTCGACGAGCCCAGCAACGACCTGGACTTTCAAAGCGAGCGCAACCTGCTCGCCACCATGCTCGCGGTGGCCAAGGTGCGCACCGTGGTGGTGGTCACGCATTCGCTGCGCATCGTGTCGGCGGCCACCGTGGTTTACCACGTGACGGGGCAGGGCAATGTCGAGCAGGGCAGCGCGGCGGTCATGGTGCCCAAGCTGTTCGGCGTCAAGAAGCCGCTGGTGGCGGTGGGCGACAGCGAAGACAGCGCGGGGCCGCGGCCACCCGCTCCATGGCGTAAACATGAAGACGAGCGACGGGGGCCGCAAATTTTGAAATCAGATCTGCCGCAGATACTTCAGGACGAGCAAGACAAGCGCGCGGCGCAGACATCGCCGCAGGGACGACGGCGGCAATGGATCATCGGTGGCGCGGTTGCCGTGCTGGCACTGGTCGGCCTGGGCTTTCCGATGGAGACCGTGGTGGTCGCGCCGGGCCGCGTCATTCCGTCCGACCGCGTCAAGTCGATCCAGCATCTGGAAGGCGGCATCGTCAGCAACGTGCTGGTGAAGGAGGGCGACAAGGTCAAGGCCGGCCAGTCGCTGGTCGAGATCGACCTGGGCGGCAGCGGCCTCAACCTGGAAGAACTCACGGCCCGCTACGCGGCCACGCAGGCCACGCGCGTGCGGCTCATGGCCGAGAGCCGGGGCCAGCCGCTCAAGCGCGACTCTTTCGCGAAAGACATCGACGAAGGCGTGTTCGAAGGCGAGACCGGCGCCTACCAGGCGCGTGCGCTCGAGCAGCGCGGCGTGATGGCCGGCGCGGTGTCGGGCCTGGAGCAGGCGCGCAGCAAGAAGCTGGAGCAGCAGGCCAAGGTCAAGGGCCTGGGCGACCGGCTCGAACTGATGCAGAAGGAACTGGAGATTTCCGAGCAATTGCTCAGCGAGAAACTCGTGGGCCAGGTCGAGGTGCTCGAAAAGCGCCGCCAGGCCGAGAGCGTGCGCAGCGAACTCGCGGTGGCGCGCCAGGGCGTGGTCTCGGCCGACGCCGCCATCACCGAGGCGCAGGCCAAGATGGCCGAGGCCGAAGGCCGCTACCGCCGCCGCGCGTCGGACGAGCTGGCCACGGTCGAGCGCCAGTTCGCCAGCCTGAGCGAAGACCTGGCGCGTGCCCGCACCCAGCGCTCGCGCACGGTGGTGAAGGCGCCGTCGGACGGCATCGTCAAGGGCCTGCGCAACTCCAGCCCCGGCTGGGTCGTGAAGCCCGGCGAATCGATTCTCGAAGTGGTGCCCGACGAAGACGAGATCATGGTCGAGGCGCGGCTCAATCCCAACGACCGCGGCTTCATCGAGGTGGGGCAGACCGCGCGCGTGAAGATCACCGCCTACGACTACCTGCGCTACGGCGCCGTCGACGGCAAGGTCAAGCTGGTGGCCGCCGACGCCGACCGCGACCCCGCCATCTCGAACGGCGCGCCTTACTACCGGCTGCTCATCAGCATGGCGCAGTCGCACGTGGGGCGCGACGAGAACCGCATCACCGCCGGCATGGAGTCGGAGGTCGACCTGCGTGTCGGCACCGACCCGTTCATCTGGTACATCCTGCGACCCGTGCTCAAGCTGCGGCGCGAAGCCTTCCGCGAACCATGAAGGTCCACATCTCGAACAGCCGGCGCCGCACGGGCCCCGGTGTCGTGTGCGCGGCACTGTGCGTGAGCTTCGCGCTGCCGCCGACCGCCTTTGCACAGGCGCAGCCGCAGGAGCCCCAACAGGCGCCATCGCAGTCGCTGGAAGCAGCGCCCCCGCTGATGCTCGCGCGCCGCTTGTCGCCGCCGTCGCTCGGCGCCGCCAGCTACGCGCAGCAGGTCAAGCAGGCGCTGATCGCGCTGTCGCAGGACTACCCCGAAGTGCAGACGGCCCAGGCGACCGCCAACACCAGCAGCTACGGTGTCGACGCCGCCAGGCAGGCGCGCTACCCGCGCTTCAAGCTGGGCACCTCGTCGGGCAACTACAACAGCGGCGCGACCAACGCCAAGACGCAGAGCTACACCGTGCTCACCGCCGAGGCGCGCGTGAGCCTGCTCGACGGCGGCGTCATGAGCGCCGCGCAGCGCGCCGCCGAGGCCGGCAACCAGGCCGACGACGAGGCCGTGGCCACCACCTCGCAGAAGGTCGTGCTCGACGCGCTGACCGCCTACCTGCAGGTGCAGCGCTTCGACCTCAAGAAGCAGATCGCGCACAAGGCCACCGAAGTGGTGGCCGAGCTTTCCAAGGCCGAGGCACGCCGCGTGGCGTTGGGTGTGACCGGCGACAACGACCTCAACATGGCCGCGTCGCGCCGCGCGCTGGTGGCCGCGCGCGAGTCCGACTTCGAGGCCCAGCGCGACGAGGCGCTGGCCAAGTTCCGCAACTACTACAAGTTCTCGCCCAACGTCGAGTCGCTGCCCGTGCTTGCGGCCCCGGCGCAATGGCGCATCGGCTCGCAGGAAGAGGCCCTGCGCCGCGCCGAGTCGCGCAGCACCGAGATCGCCGAGGCCCAGGGCCGCATCGACCGCGCCAGGGCCCTGGCCGACCAGCAGGACGCAAGCCTCTACCCGACCCTGGACGCCGTGGTCGTGAAGAGCAAGGACCCGCGCGGCGTGTCGCCGCAAGACCCGACGCGTGCGGCCTTCGAGCTCAACTGGAACTTCGGCAACGGCTTCGACCGGCAACTGCGGCTGAAGTCCGCGCTGGCGGAAGTCGCCAGCCAGGAATCCAAGCTCGAAGGCGTGAAGCTCAACCTGTTCGAACTCACGTCCGCGTCGTGGGCGCGCACCGTGTCCGGCCGCGAACGCGAGCGCCAGCTGATGGAGGCCGTGAGCACGTCGGGCCAGGCCTTCCGCGGCCGCCGCCGCCTCATGGAGTTCGGCCGCGAGACCCTGCCCAAGGTGCTCGATGCGCAGCTCGACTACTACACGCTGCTGTTCGACTACGTCGACGGCGTGTTCGACCTGCGCATTTCGGAGCTGCGCCTGGCGCGCACCACCGGCGAACTGCGCATCGACCCCGCGAGCCCGAACGGCTGGATCGACCGGCTCTTCGGCGCACCGAGCCGGCCCGCGTTGACCGAAGACGGATTGCTGGGCGCGCTCTGCATTTCGAGCAACACCGCATGCGCGAGCGAGCCGGTGGTCGAGCGTGCGACGGGCCCCGCCTCGGCGACCCCGCAGCTGCGCAGGACGGCGCGCCTCTCGCTGCCCTGACGGGGCGAGGGTCAGGCGTCCTCGGGGATGCCTGGCTCGCCGTCGAGGATCTGGTATTTGCGCATCTTCTCCCACAGCACCTTGCGGCTGATGCCCAGGTGCTGCGCGGTGTCCTGGCGCTTCCAGTCGTTGATCTCCAGCGCCGCGATGATGCGGTTGCGCTCGCCGCTGTTCCAGCCCTTGCGCTCGCTGCTGCCGTCGAGCGCCATGCCGCCGTTGCCGCCCGCGCCGTTGCGCTCCGCGGAAATCGCCGGCGCCGGCGTGCCGCGCGTCAACGCGATCGCGCGCTGGATCAGGTTCTGGTCCCAGCTGTGCAGCTGCCGCGCGATCACGCCCACGCGCTCCGCGAGGTTGCGCAGCTGCCGTACGTTGCCGGGGAAGTAAGTCTCGGCCACCGCGTCGCTGAGCCAGTGCGGCGTTTCGCCGAGCGCTTCGAGCTCGTCGCCGAGCACGTTGCTCAGCAGCGCCTTGAAGATCGCGATCTTGTCGACCTCGCCGCGCTCTTCGAGGCTGGGCACGTGCAGCTCGATCACCGCGAGCCGGTAGAACAGGTCGGCGCGAAACTCGCCGCTCGCCACCATCTCGCGCAGGTTGCGGTTGGTGGCAGCCACCAGCCGGAAGTCGACGCGCACCGGCGACGTCGCGCCCAGCCGCGTCACCGCGCTGTCTTCGAGCACGCGCAGCAGCTTGACCTGCTGATAGCGCGGCAGGTCGCCGATTTCGTCGAGGAACAGCGTGCCGCCCGTGGCCTGCTCGAAGTAGCCGCGGTGCGCGTGAACTGCGCCCGTGAACGAGCCCTTCGTGTGGCCGAAGAACAGCGACTCGAAGAGCCCGTCGGGAATCGCGCCGCAGTTCACCGCCACGAACGCGCCCTTGCTGTAGTGTTGGTGACCTAGGTGCAACTGCTGCGCAATGCGTTCCTTGCCCACGCCGGTTTCGCCGCGCACCAGCACGCTGTGGTTGCAGTCGGCAAAAGCGCCCACTTCGGCCAGCAGCGACTTCATCGCTTCCGAATGCGCCACCAGCACGTCGGGCGCCTGCGGCGCCACGTCGCGCGCGCGCAGCTGACGCACCAGCTTCGCGACCATCGTGCGCAACTCGGCGCAGGTGAAGTCGTAGGGCAGCACGTGCAGGTACTCGGGCGGATAGGTGCGCGAGTCGCGTTCGCGCGAGCCCGCGGCGACCCAGATCACCGGCATGCCCTGCAGCCGCTCGGTTGCGTGCGCAAGGCCGCCGCCGTCGATGACGGTGACGCTGATGATCGCGACCGAGGGGCGCAGCGCGACACCGCGATCGGGCTCGGGCGTGGGCAGGCCGTCGGCCCGGATGACCTCCACGTCGAAGCTCGCCATGCACCGCGCGATGCGGTCGAGGATGTCGGCTTTGCCCTCCCAGACAAAGAGGTCGAGTTCGTCGAAATTGGCGGGGGAGCTCATGTGGAACGATAAGAAATTGGCAACTTGCTCCGGCCTTCTTCAATAGACGAGCTTCGCATTGCGGCAACTGATGGAGTGCAGATGAACGTCGGTCTGACCGAGCTGGAGTCCGAGCAGCGTCTGCAAAAGATCGGAGACGAACTTGCCTACGACATCGAGGACTGGTTGCAACAGGTTGACCAATGGGCCAAGAAGGCCTGCAAGCAGAGGCGTGCCGCCATCGGAAGAACCGACACCGAGCAGGCCTGAAATAAGTTGCACCAGGCCATTCAATATGCCGGTCAAGAGTCCATTCTGATTTGCGGTTTGTAGAGAGTCGACCAGCGTGGAACGAACACAGGAAGTCTGATAGGCGGTGAATGAAGTCTTGCAGCTGGCTACATTGCCGGCCCATTCCGAAGGCATCGACTGCGAAAGTATGCCGAGAAGGGGGCGGTTCCAGGTCAATCCGTCGGCCGTCAGCGCTGCTTGCACAGCGTCGACTGCGCTTTGGTTCATGCTGGCGCCAGTGGTTGTCGGAATGTAGTGATTGGCCAGCGTCGCGGCAATGGCCGGTGTCGTCGGTCGGGTCGCGGGTGTTCCTGCCCCGGTCCCTGGGTTTCCGAGCAGCAGCTTCAAGAGGTCACTCAGGAGCGTGGAAACCGTGGTGCCGATGGCAAGGGAATTCCCTCCGGTCGTGACGGTATCACCAGCGGACAGGACCACTGTGGTGGAGTTGGGAAGTGCGGGCAAATATGCCTTCCCCGCCAGCAGATCCACACCCAGGATTCTGACCAGGGACATTGGCTGCAGATCGGTCTGGCAGACATTGGACTTGGACCAGAGAACGGTGGACGAAATCTGTCCGATACAGGCGCTCAGAAGCGGGGCATCCACGTCGATGGTCGCCTTCGTGGGGGTCGAACTGCAGTCGATGTTGCGCACCGTGCCAAGTGCGTTTCCGATGTCGATGGATATCGGAAGGGTTATTTGCGTGGCCAACGCTCCAAGGATGCCGCCCACGATGCTCGTGTTCGTATTGATGGATGCGAAGACTCTTATTTGAGAGTTGTAAGCCGTTGTGCCCACGCCGCCAATGCCGATGGATGCCGGTTCGATGACACGTGCTTCGACGTTGAGTCCCAGTGCGCCGAGTTGTTGATTCAGCGTCACGGCGTGTTCCGACGTTCCAACGCTGAGAGCCGTCTTCAAAAGATCGAGGCGTTGATCTGGGTGTTGAGGGCTGCTGAACTCGTGGGGGCCTTGATGACCGTGAACAAGCCTCTGGTGCCGCCGACTGCCGCAGGATCGGTACCTACCTGCACGAGAAGGGAGTTGACATCGATGCCAGCATCTATCAGCGCGCCGAGGAGCTTCGCGTTGGCGGCCAGGAGGCCACTTTGATCGGCAAGGGTTGCAATGACGTTGACGAGCTGCCCGACACTGACTTTCTTGGCCGCCAGGAGTGCGTTCAAGCCGCCAACTGTCAAGTCCGCGCTGACCGGTATTCCCAGTGCCTTCAACAAGTCTCCTGCGGAGATGTTGGCCGTGACGAGTCCTGTGTAGCAACCGACGCAAGCGTTGTCCACATTCACGCCCGCGATCTTCAGAATGGAAGTCAGCGCACCCCCCGGGCTGACGTCGACGAGCTTGGCGCCCACGGAAAAAACAACCGATGGTTCATCCTTGACCGCAAGCGCCTGCACCTGGATCTGGCGCTGAATGCCCCCCGATATGCCCGTCAGCAGCATCGGAGGTGTTCGCTGCAAGGAGATCTGCACACCATTGAACGGCGCCGCGCCTGCCGAAAAATACCTGGGCCCCGGGATGCTCGATGGATCCCAGCGACCACAGACCACGTCGCCCGAGCCCATCTGAAATCCCGTTGGCAGGTTCTGGGAAGCGTTGGCAATGGCGGCCGTCGAGGCTTCGGTGCAACTGCTGGTGGTGAGTGCTTGTGCTCCCGCCAGTGCCGCAAGGTCGGCCGACTTCTGAAACTCCCTCTTCAGGAAAAAAAGATAGCCGATTTCAGTGCCCACCAGCGTGATGATGATCAAGCTCAACGCGATGGCCGCGTTGACGAGCACGGAGCCACGTTGCCGATTCCGATGTGATGCTTGTCCTTGAAAGAATGGCCACATAGAAACCTCAGGGCAAGGGCTTGGCCGTTGTTGCCTTGCCCTGCAAGTTGGGGGGAAGAACGATTCCCGTAAATGGCAGCGCCGGAACGATGGGATTGTTCCCATAGGGGTAGGCGACTTTCACCATGACCTGGATCGGACTCGACGTGTCCACGGTGATAAGGCTCGACGGCATATTGTTCTTCAACCACGCGAGTTTCGAGGCAATGGAGCTTCCCGCCACGGAAGGCGTGATCGACGACGACGCAAGAGATTGGTAGACGGCAGACTGGACCCGGCTGTCGTTGGCCGACACGTCGAGGCTCAATTGCAAGGCCGCTCTGGCGCCGTCCTCGGCGGCGCGCGAAACAACCTGCTGTACGTAGAGCACCGCGCCGATCGAAGCGACACCGTACACGGCGAGAAAAAGCACCACGAACACAAGCGCGAACTCGATCGCGGCCAAGCCGCTTTGTCGCTTGGCCGAGCTCCTATCGACAGGTGCTCTCTTGATCATGGTCATTGCGACTTTCCATCGAGCAGCATGGTCGCCTGACCGACGATCTGATCAGGAATCGCAAAATTCGGAAGCGGCGGCAGCAGTGCGCGAAGATTGTTGGCGGTAATCGTCACCACGACCTGGCAACGCATGACCCAGGTGGTTCCGCATTTGGCCGCCACACAATTGCCGTCTTCGACGGTGCAGACCTGTGCTGTCGGCGCCAGGTTCACGATGGAAGGCATCCAGTTGCTTTGAGCACTTGCTACGGCTTGCGCTCGTTGTCTGCGGCCTTCGACGGTGTTCTGGTACTGCAGCGCCGCGCGGGCGCCGTCCTCCGCCGCGTTCTGCAATCCCATGCGAAACGTGAAGATCATGCCGTAGCAGATGATTCCGTACATCAACGAAAACAGGATGAGAAACACCAGGGCGAACTCGATCGCGTACACGCCGCGCTGAGCGCGTGCCGAGTTGCGGATGCCTGGTGTCTTCATGGCGAGTACGTGTTCGTTGATCCCGCAGCGCTCGTTACTTGCTCCCGCCGCCACCTGACGACGACGATGACTTGACGATCGAGCTCATGCGCTCTGGAATCGGGAACTCGAAGCTCTTCATGTAGCGTTCGTAGCTTCGGTTCGCCACGGCGCCGGCAATGGGGCGGGGCGTGGGCGAGGCAATTTCACCGCTGCGCTGCCATGCGAGCAGGGCCTGCGTGGTGTCTCCGACCTGCGGCCGCTCGTAAACGAGTGTGTCTCCCTCCGCTATTTCTTCCTGACCCGGATGCGCGGGTTGAGACGTTGGAACAGGCGACGATACCGCTGCGGCCGCTTCGGGCACGGGCTGCGTGGATTTCATTGCTTCCTGCGCCATGGCAGCGGGCGCGGCGAGCACCAGCGCGCCGGCCAAGCCCCATGCCGACAGAGAAGCGATGCGGACGGCGTGTTCTTTTTTCATTGGGGACCTTGCGAGGTGGAGTTCGGCGACAACGCTGCATCGGCAGTGGACGGATTCAACTGGCTGGCCGTGCGCACGCCACCCATGCCGGCCCAACGCGATGCCTTGAGCATCAAGGGGGGCGGTGCCGTGTCGTCGCGTGCCGGCTGCAGGCTTCCTGAAAGCGGACGCACGGCAAGAGCGACCGGTGCCGCGGGTGTTGCCGCGAGCGGCGGCGTGGTACTGCCTCCGCGCATCTGCTGCGCGGCCTCGCGCACGGCGGTGCGGGCGGCGGCGGGCATGCGGTTGACTTCCATCAGCCGGTCCGCCTGCTCGCGCTGACCGGTGACTTCCAGGTACAGCGCGAGGTTGGATTGGGCCTGCGTGCTGTCCGGGCGCAGTTGCAGCGCCTGCATCAGCGGAAGCCGGGCTTCCTCGATCTGTCCGGCGCGCAGGCTGGCGTAGCCAGGTCGCTGAGCAGGAGCGCATCGGTCGGTGCCTGGCGCTGTGCTTGCCTCAGCAATTGCACGGCTTCCGCGAAGCTGCCGCGCATACCGGCCAACAGGCCGAGACCGCGGTAACCGACGCTCTCCAGCGGCGTGCCGATCAGGCGCTTGTAGGCTTGTTCGCTGAGTGCGGCCTGGTCGGTCTGGCGCAGGGCATCGGCGCGCAGGCGGGTGGACTCCGGCGACACGCCCCAGCGCTGTTCGAGCGCGTCGATGTGCGCCAGCGAGGCGAACCAAAGTCCTTCCTTCTGCATCTGCTCGACCAGCTTGAGGTACGTCGCTTTGCTGTCGATGTTCGCGCTGGCTTTCGTTTCAGCAGACGCCTCGGCGGCCGCACGCTGTTGAGCATCGGCACTCGCCGTATAGCCGGACGAAGTGTCCTTAAAAAGGCTGCATCCCGTGACGGCCAGGACTGCTGTAGCGGCAGCGGCGCATGCCAGCATGCGGCCGACTTGGCGTGCGCGCATGGAAAAGAGGAGGGTTGTCATTTGGCAATAGCTCCCAATGAACGGAATATCGCGATGAAACCGGGACCCGCCGTGATGATCACGAGTGCTGGCAGCAGCGAAACCACCATGACACCGGTCATCTTCACGGTGATCTTCCCGATGCGTTCCTTCATTTCCGAGCGCCGGCTTTCGCGCAGGCGGTCGCTGAAGACGCGCAGTGGCTCCTGCACCGCGCCCCCGTGTCGGTCGACCTGCACCAGCAGCGAGACCAGTCCCCGCATGTTCTCGTTCTTGTGCAGCGTCGCCAGGCGGTGCAGGGAGTGCTCGCGGGTGCGTCCCTGGCTGTACTGTGCATTGGCGATGCCCAGTTCGTAGCCGAGCACATGCAGCACATGCGAAAAATCGGTCGCCATGATCTGGAGGCTTTGGTCGAGACTCAGGCCAACGCCTTGCAGCAGGCGCAACAGGTCGATGAACAAGGGCAACTCCCTGGCCGCGCGTTCACGGCGGCCAGCGGCGATGCGGCCAAGGATCCACTTGGGCGCCATGAATCCGAATACGCCCGCGGTTGCGAGCACGGTGACGACAGTGCCTTGCTCATGCCCGCTGCTCCAGGTGACATAGACCAGCAGCGGCAAGACAAGGGCGAGCAGGATCCGCGTCACCAGGAAGATCAGCTGTGTCCGCTTCGAAGGCAGCCCGCATTGGTCGATGAGGTTGCGGTCTTCGTCCGCGACGAAAGCCCGGCCCAGGCGAGAATCCAGCCAGTGGAAAGGCAGTTCGAGCTCGGGCTTGAATGCGCCCTCGGCGTCCATCTGCGCAGTCGTCACGGACTGGGACCCAGGCGCGAGCGCGGCCTGCTGGATCGCCCGGCCGATGACCTTGCCGCTGCGCGCGCGACGCAGTTCGGCGGCGACCAGTGCACCGGCACCGACCATCAAGCCCAACGCCAAAAGAACAAGACTGAAGATGGCCAGTTGAGTGGAGGTGAACGTCATGCCAACCTCGCCAGACGGTAAAGAAGGGCCACGCCCGCGACCTGCAAGCCCGCGGAGGAAAAGATCAGGATCCGTCCCGTGTCGTCGTTCCACATGCCCATGAAATAGCTGGGGTTGCTGAGGATCAGGAATCCACCTACGCCAATCGGCAGCAGGCCCAGGATCCACGCCGAGAGGCGTGTCTCCGACGACATGGCGCTCAGTTCCTGTTCCGCTTGTTCGCGGTCGCGCATAAAGTTTCCTACGCGCTCGAGCAGCAGGTCGGCGCGGCCACCGTAGCGCACGCCCAGGCCCAGGATCGATGCCAGCAGGAACATCTCCTCGATGCGCACGTTGGTGGCTGTCTGGTGCAGTGCGCGGTCGAGATCCATCCCGGCGCGAACCAGCGCGGCCGAGCGTTCCAGGTGGCCGCGCAGCGGGGCCTCCGTGGTGGCGATTGCCAGCTGGAACGCCGCTTGGGTGGAGTTGCCGATGGTGATCAGGCGCACCATCGCGTCGATGTAGGCAGGCAACTGACTGACCAGCTTGCGCCGGAATTTCTGCAGTCGCCACCACAGGAAAAAGCTTGCAGCGAGCAGCGACAGGAACAGCACGATCGCCGCGGCCAGGCCGCCCGCCAGCACGCCTGTCAATGCACAGAGCACAACAATGGCAGCCAGCGCGAATGCGATAGTGCGGGGCTCCACGACACCGACCATCCAGCCGGGCATGGCCCGTTCAAGCAGGTTCGCAGGGGGGGCTGCAGCAGTCGTAGTTTCGGATTCGAGCCACGGGTCCGTCGTCAATGTCGACGCCAGGCCTTCCCCCGGAAGCTCCCGGTCTCTGATCGGCATGGGTATTGCCGCTGTCGCCGTGCTGGTCGCAAGGATCTGCTGGCTCAGATGCCTTTCCGTGGCGAGTCGCACTTGTCGTGCCTTGGCCCACTGCCACAGCATCAGCCCCGCCGCCGCCATCAGCAGCGCGATGCATGCCACGACAAGAAGGGCTTCACGCACGGCCGTCTCCATGTGCGCGCGACATCGACTGGCGGAAGCGTGTGATCTTGGGAGAATGCGGCGCGATGCCCAAAGACACCCAGCGGTCGCGTTCCTCGCCGTCGGGCGAAACGACCGGCTCGTAGCGGTAGAGCTCCTGCATCGCGACCACGTTGTCGTTGACGCCTGTTACTTCGCTCAGCGAGAGGATACGGCGCTGGCCACCAGACAAACGCCCGATCTGCACGATGAAATCGATGGCATTGGCGATCTGCCGGCGCAGGCTCACCTCGCTGCCCTGGTAGCCCGCGAAGCCCGCGAGCATCTCCAGGCGGTAGAGGCATTCGCGCGGCGAGCTCGCGTGGATGGTGCCCATCGAGCCCTCGTGGCCGGTGTTCATGGCCTGCATCATCTCGATGACTTCGGCCCCGCGCACTTCGCCCACGATGATCCGGTCGGGTCGCATGCGCAGGCTGTTGCGCAGCAGGTCGCGGATCGACACCACGCCCGTGCCGTCGAAACCGCCGGGGCGGCTTTCGAGGCGCACCACGTGGCTGGTGCCCAGCGACAGCTCGGCCGTGTCCTCGATGGTGATGACGCGCTCGCGCGCGGGGATGTAGCTTGCGAGCGCATTCAGCAGCGAGGTCTTGCCCGAGCTGGTACCGCCGCTCACGAGGATGTTGCAGCGCGCGCGCACCGCGATCTCGAGCAGCTGCGCCATGCCGGCATCGAAGGTGCCGAGCTTCACCAGGTCGAGCGGTGTGAGCGGCTCCTTGCGGAACTTGCGGATCGACACCGACAGGCCGTCGATGGCCAGCGGCTCGATGATCACGTTGATGCGGCCGCCGTCGGGCAGGCGCGCGTCGACCATCGGATTCGATTCGTCCAGCCGGCGCCCCAGCGGCGCGAGGATGCGGCGCACGATGCGCATCACGTGTTCAGAATCGGCGAAGCGCACCGTCTCGCGTTCCAGCATGCCGTGCCGCGACACGTAGACGTTCTGGTAGCCGTTGATCAGGATGTCCTCGACGGCAGGGTCGTTGAGCAGGTCTTCCAGCGGCCCGAAGCCCGCGAGCTCCTTCGTGAGCGCATCGGAGATGAGCTGCATCTCGCGGTCGTTGATCGGCACGCGGCGCAGGCGCACGAAGCTGTCGACCTCCAGCTCCACGAACTGCTGGATCGAGGCGCGCGACCAGCGGCCGAACTCCGCGCCCAGTTCCTCGATGCGACTGAGCAGGTGGTCGTGCGTCCAGCTCTTGATGTCCTGGAACTGCTGGGAGTTGATGAACGCCTGGTCGTCGTCGGCGAATTCGATATCGGTGGACATGGGATCAGCCTTCGTGTGAACTCTTCCAGAGGCCGGTGACTTGCGACATGAGCGCAACCCAGCGTGGATCCTTGGCCGGAGGTTGGCCCGTGGCAGACATGTATTCCTGGTGCAGGCCGCGGGCGAGTCCCGTCACGGCCTGCGCGTAGGGATCGCTTCGCGCGGTGCGCACCAGCATTTCCCCGCGGCTCGCGGCGGCCATCAGCGGTGCACTTCGCGCGGGCAGCACGTGCCGCAACGGCAGCTCGAGCCGCTCGGCGATGTCCTTGGCCGAAAGCCCCACGTGGCTGTCGAACTTGTTGACCACCAGTGCGAGGCGCTCGATCTCGACATTGCGCGCGCGCAATTCCTTGAGCATGTTGGCCGTGGACACGATACCGCCGATGCTCTGGTCGCACACGACCCAGGTCTGCTGCGCCTCGCGCACGGTCTGCGCCATGAAGTCGATTGTGGAGAAGCCGCCGAGGTCGGCGATCTGGAAATCGAAGAAGTCGGCCAGCCGCTTGATCAGGGCGACAGAGTCCGCGTGCGAGATCTCGCGCACCTGCGACAGGCTGGCGGGCAGCGGCAGGATGGCCACGCCGCTGGTGTGGTGCGCCAGCGCGGTGTGCAGCAGCGTCTGGTCGAGGCGGCGCAAATTGCGCACGCCGTCGACAAAGCTGAAGCCGCTTTGCGTGTCGAGGTAGAGCAGGCCGTCGCGCGCGGGCAGGCCCAGGTCCAGCAGCGCCACCCCATGGCGCGAGGAGCGGCCCGGCGGACGCGCGGGCGCCTGCACGAGCTGGTCGTTCAGTGTCAGCGCAAGGCTCGTGGCCAGCGTGGTCACACCAAGCCCGGCGCGTGCGCCGAGCAGTGCCAGCGTGCTGCCGCGCGTGCCGCCTTGCATGCTGCTGCGGCGGTCGAGCAGCGCGCGCAGGGTGGTCACGGCGTCGGTGGACGGCGCGGCCATGTCGATGAAGTCGTCGACGCCCGCGCGCAAGGCCGAGAGCATGGCCGCGGGTTCGGCCGACACGCCGGTGGCCAGCACGGGCAGCGTCGGCCAGTCGCGCTTGAGGCGCTGGTGGAGTTGAACGGCGTTTGCGCTCTGGTCGGGTGAGAAATCGATGAACACGGCGACCGGCCCGAGCAAGGCGATGCGCTCGTCGATCGACTTCGTGTCCGGTGCAAGGATGACCACCGAGCCCAGGGTGCCGAGCGCGTCGGTCAGCCACGTGATGTGGCCGCCGTTGCTCGACGCGAACAGATAGGTCTCGCTGCCGGTCTCGGGGATGCTGTCGCGTGGAGCGTTCATCGGGCTTGCCTGCTGCGATGCATGGTCCGGGTCATTGTGCTCAGCGGGAGAAGCCGGGCACCGGCGTGTCGATCAGGCCGCCGAGGAAGTACGAACGCCACACCGCGCCGTCGCGTTGTTCGGCGCTGCCGGGCATGTACGGTGCCAGGTCGGTGCCGCGCGCGATGGGCTTGACCAGGTGCGGCGTGACCAGGATCACCAGCTCCTTCTCGTTCATCTGGTAGTTGTTTTTGCTGAAGAAGGTGCCGATGATCGGCAGGTCGCCGAGCATCGGCACCTTGCTGGCGTTCGAGGTGGTGGTGCGGCTTACGAGGCCACCGATGATGAAGCTCTCGCCGTCGCCCAGCTCTACCGTGGTGTCGGCACGGCGCGTGGAGATAGCGGGCACAACGACACCGTTCAGCGTCAGTGCGTTCGTGTAGTCCAGGTCGCTGGCTTCGGGTGCAACCTTGAGCACGATGCGTTCGTTGGACAGCACGGTCGGTGTCAGCGTCAGTCCGATGCCGAAGGGCTTGTATTCGATGCTGATGGTGCCCAGGCCCTGCGGCACGGGAATCGGCAGCTCTCCGCCGGCCAGGAAGCTGGCGCTCTGGCCCGAAAGTGCCACCAGCGTGGGCTCGGCGAGCACGCGGGCCATGCCGTTGCCTTCGAGGAAACCGACATTCATCCCAATGCCGGCCTTGCCGAAGTTGAAGAGGAGGTCGAAGGCTTGCGTCAGCGGGTTGTTGTACGTGCCGCTGATCTGCCCATTGGCGGCAAAGCTCGATGACGCGAGCGAGGAAGGCGAGAACACGCCGAAGCTGAAGCCGCTCGAGTTGGGTCGTGTGCTGAAGATGTTCAGGCCTGCCTGCTTGAGCACGCTGCGGTTGAATTCCACCACCTTGACTTCGACCTGCACGGTGCTGCTGCGCACGTTCACGACCGAGCGGTCGATCAGATCTGCCTTTTCTCCGTTTCTGGCCAGCGCGGTGTCGCGTTCGACCTGGTGTGCGGTCATGCTGTCGACAGTGCCGGTGAGCGTGGCCGAGCGGCGTTGCACGTCGATCGTGTAAGTCGTGGCGGCGGTGTTGCCCTTTTCCCAGACCATCAAAGTGGTGCGCCCCGCCGACTTGCCTGTGACGATCAGCCGGGCTGCCGCCGAGCTTGGTGTCTTGCGCGTGATGGTGACGTTGGCGATCGTCTCGTCGCCGATCGCCATGCGGTCGATGCCTTTGTCGATCAGCAGTTCCTGCTGGGTGCCGGCGCCGAGTGTCAGGGAACGCTGCACTGGCTGCGAGCGTGCCGCCTGCGCGTCGGCGGCGGTGGACGCCAGCGGCCAGATGGCCGGTGTCATCGCGCACAGGGCGATCAGGGTCGGGCGCAGCAGCCGCGATGAAACTTCCATGGGGTTGCAAGTGACAGGGGTCGACTGCGCGCGAAGCATGTGATGCATGTGTTCTTCCTGGATGGCGGGTATCGGCTGCTGTTCGATCAATAGCGCACGGTTTCGCTGTGTTCGCCACGAATGACTTCGACCTGGAGGCCTCCACGCGTGCCGGAACCAGGTTCCGCACGTCGGGTGGCAGTAGCCGCCCGCGCTTCGACTGCCGCGGGTTTGATGCTCGATCCCTTGCCGCCGGTGGAGAGGTCGAGGGTGGTCAATCCAGCCTGTGCGAGATCGAGTCCTTCGAGCGGAACGCGGCGCGGTTCACCTGCCTTGGATGTCGCGGGCTGCAATGCGGTTGGAAGTTCGGCGAAGAGCTTCGGATCGGGTTGCGACATGTCCGTGGGATTGCGCAGCGCGAGCATCAGGCGGCCGCTGGCGTCGCCGATCGTCAGGCGGTTCACCTCATCGACGGGCACGGCGAGCACGGCGGTGCGCGCCGTGTCGATACGCTGGGCCTGTTGCGCGGCCGCCTTGTCGGATGCCTTGGATGGCAGCCCGTCGACGGATGCGCTACCGAAGGCCAACACGCGCTTGCGGGCGAGCAGCAGCCGCGCCTGGCTGCGATCGATGTCCTTGCCGTCCGACTTGAGCGTGATGAACACATCGACGAAATCGCCGGGCTGAATCTTGTTGCCGACGCCCATGACCTCGTCGGCCTTGATGGCGACGGCGCGTTCGCCCTCCGCGATACGGACTGCCAGGCCGGAGACGAGCTGGTTCTCCATCACCGGCGTGCCTTCCGCGAGATCGAGTACGGGCACGCGGCCGGCTGCCACGGCCACGTCCTGGAATGCACCCGCCGGATTGACCGGCAGGCGCTCCACGCGCAGCGCGTCGGCGGGAATCGCCTCGCCCGCGGGCAAGGCCTTGGCGGCCACGACGACCGGGTAGACGAGCACCTCCTTCGCTTTCGTGGGCGCGGCGCTCGGGCCCGTGGCTGCCACCGCCGGCGGGGGCGCTGGCGGCTCAGCATCCAGGCGTAGCCGCCGAGTGCGATCGCCAGGAGCACGAGGATGGCGGCGAGGATCTTGGTGAGGTTGATCATGGGCGGCGGATGAAGGAGAGGGGGCAAGCGATCATGGGAATTGAGAAATGAAGGGCCTGCTGTGACAGGGGCAGGTGACTGCTACCCCTGTCGCCCCCAGACCATCCAGACCGCGGTGGCCAATGCGAGATAGGCCGCGTAAGGAACGATGCGCTTGCGCGCCGGCGTGGACGCGGAGTCGCCGGGGGGCGTCGATGTGCGCCCGAGCAGCATCAGCGAGAGCCGTGGTGCCACGGGCCAGCGCTGCAGCGCGAGCCAGAGCGCGCTGTGCAGGCCGGCCAGCAGGCTGGCACCGACCCAGATCGGCAGCAATGCCGGCAGGCCCACCCAGAGTCCGAGTGCGCCTGCGAATTTCACGTCGCCAGCTCCCATGAAGCCAACGGCGTAGAAGAGCAGCAGGGCACCGAAGCCGACGGCCGCCCCCGTGAGTGCGGTGGACCATTCGAGGCCGAACGGCTGCATCCCGAGGGCGAGTGCAGCCAGCGCCACCGTGGCGCCAGCGAGCACAAGCCAGTTGGGAACGCGGCGTTGACGGAAGTCATAAACGGCAACGAACAGCAACCACAGCAAACACGCTAATCGCATCTCTTACGTCGGACTGCTCAAGAGGGAGCCGTGACCTTGCCAGCGATATAGGTGAAAAGACCGGAAAGCTTGGTGCCGAGCCCGCTGGGACCCGAGAGCGAGGTCACGATCGCCACGGCGACAAGCCCGGCAATGATTCCGTACTCGATGGCGGTGGCGCCTTCTTCGTCGCGCAGAAAACGGGCAATTGAGTTGAACATGATGAGGGCCTTTTCAGATAGGTTTGACGAGAACTGCTAGGGGGCAATGTGCGACTTCCCGTTAGGAAGGAGCGGTCACCTTGCCAGCGATATAAGTAAAAAGACCGGAAAGCTTGGTGCCGAGGCCGTCGGGTCCAGACAGTGAAACGACAATTGCAACCGCAACCAGCCCCGCAATAATTCCATATTCAATTGCGGTCGCGCCTTCCTCGTCATTTAGAAATCGAGTAATTAGGCTGTGCATGATTTACCCCTTTCAGTAAGTGTTAACAAACGCTGACGAGGTGGATGTTATACAGCGTAACTCCGTGTATCAACAAGAGAAACCCGCAAGACTTCAGCTCTAGGTGTGCTAGCCGAAAGGAGTAAAGCAGGATAGCGGCCAGCCTTCTTCCGGTCGGGTCCAGGTGGAGGACGATCGACCGGTTAACACTTTGGAAACGTATTTTTCCCTCTGAGAACGACATGCGACCTCCCATGAAGTGGGGAGGCGACGTTACGGCGCTCGGGAACGCGCGAAAGGGCGGCGTTACGGGGGCAAACCCGTTACGTGTTACGTAGCACGGGGCCACAAACGGCCAGATGTAACACTCAAAAAAGGCGAAACGCGTGAGCAAAAAGTCACGGGTTCAGGGCCGTGACCGCGTCGCCGAGAGGGCTTCAGCCCAGGATTTCTTCGTAGAAGAGCTTCCAGTCGCTGCCCTGACGCAGCCAGTATTGGCGCCGGGAGCGTCCGCTCCTGTCGCCTTCGAACACTTCACCGAAGGTAACCACCATGGTGTCGTCACCGTCCCGCCAGTGGAGGTACGACATGTCCTTGAGTTGCACGCGCTTGCCCTGCGCGTATTTCACCTCGTCGTCGACGGCTGAAATACCTTCGGTCGATTTCTTGCTGATGCGCTGGAAATCGGGCAAATAGAATTTCTTCAATTGCGCTTCATTGCCATTGGCGCGCGCATCTTTCCAGCCATTGATTGCGCCGGTAATCGATTGCGATTCTTTTTCGGCCTGCGGTTGCGAAATCCATTGCAGGCTGCGCGCGGTCACCACCGGGGTGGCGCCGATTTGCACTTTTCGCAAAAGCTGCTTCAGGTCGGGGTTGGCCATGACCACGCAGCCGTCGCTGGCCAGCGGCGCCCGCGCGAACTGCTGGGGCGGGGTGCCGTGCAGCCAGATGCCGCCGCCGGTCTTGCCGCGCCGCACGTCGTACGGGTTGGGGTAATTGATGGGCAGGGCGCCCGCGCCGTAGAAGTCTTTCAGCGACTTCGGGTCGAGGCTGCTGGTGATGTAGTACACGCCCAGCGGGGTGCGCGCGTCGCCCTCGGTGGCCTTGTCGGTGCCCGACTTGCCGACCGAGATGTAGTAGTCGGCCGTGAGCTTCAGGCCCTTGTCGCCGTTCTCGAACAGGTACAGCCGCGAGCGCGAGGCGTCGACGGCAATGGCGTAGCGGCTGCGCGTGGAGAGCGCCAGGAACTGCGAAGGCACGGTGTTGGGCGGCGGCCGGTCGCGCAGGGCCTGCAGGCGGCGGCGCGACTCTTCGTGCAGCTCGGCCATGGCCGGGTTGCCGCGCATCTTGGCGATGCTGGCGGTGTCGGGCAGGGCGTTGGACGGCGGCACCTGGGCTGCGAGCAGGTCGCCATACACGAGCTGCGCGAGCTGGAAATTCGGGTAGTCACGCACCAGGTCGCGGGCCTTGGCCAGCGCGGGGCGGGCCTGGCCGCGGCCGAACATCTCGTAGACCGCGATGAGTCGTGCCTCGGCGTTGCTGGCTTCCTGCAGCGGGGCCGCGGCGCGCGCGGGTTTGCGGGTGGCCGTTTTCACCGCTTTAGCCGTCTTCGCTTCGGCGGCCGTGGCCGCCGCCTTCTTGCCGCCCTTGGCTTCCTTGACGGACGCACGCATGCCATGCGCGGCGGCTGCGGCCGGCGAGCGGCTGTTGTTGCCGCTTGCGCCTTGGCCTTCGACTTGGAGGTGTTGCCGCTGCTGTTGCCGCCGGACTTGGCGTTGTTGCCGTGCTTGGCCGGGGCCGTGCCCGACGCCAGCGCGGCACCGGGTGCCGCGAGCATCAGCGCCGATGCGGTCATCAGCGCTGCGAGCAGGTGTCCGCTGCGCAGACGAAACGGGGGATTCTGAAGCCGGCCCAGCCGGACGATGTCTGTCACTAGCCGCCGACGCTTTCCTTGCGAATGTGCCATTGATTGCCGGAACGCTGCATGTCCAGCGTCTTGCGGCTCGAGACATTGAGGTTGTCGGCGCGGTAGATCTGGCGGAACTTGGCCGTGGCCGCGTCGCCGTCGACCTTGATGACGAGGTTCTCGATGTTCACGCTGATGCTGGACTTGCCGACGATGCGGGCGCGGCGGTCTTGTTCCCAGTTCTTGCGGTTCTGGCCGCCACCGGGCACGAAGTCGCTGCCGTAGGCGCGAGATAGCGGTCCATGTCCTGGCTGGCCCAGGCCGAAGCCCAGGCGCGCACGGCCGATTCGACCTCGGCGTTGGACGCGGTGCTGGCGGCCGGCGCGGGAGCGGGTGCCGGGGCCGGTGCGGCCTCGGGCGCTTGGGCGCGGCAGCC
>NZ_MOWM01000107.1 GCF_016082275.1 Variovorax sp. E3 | reverse complement strand
GCTGGACACGGCCAGCGCCGTCGACGTGCGCTTCGACGCACGCCAGCGCAGCGTGCGCCTGCGCGCGGGCGCCATCGCCATCGTCACGGCGCCCGACCCGCTGGGCAGCGCGCACGCCCGCCCCTTCGTGGTGGAAACATCGCAGGGCCGCTTGCGCGCGCTGGGCACGCGCTTCACCGTGCGACAGGACGGCGAGGCGCAAGACGCCGGCCCCGTGCGCGTGGCCGTGACCGAAGGCGCGGTGGAAGTCACCTTGCGCGGCGCCGTCGCGCCCGCGCTGGTGCTGCCCGCCGGACAGCAGACCGTGCTCAGCCGCGAAGGCACCGCCGCCGCGCTGCCCGTGTCGCCGCAAAGCCAGGCGTGGGTGAAGGGCGTGCTCTACGCCGACGACATGCGCCTGGGCGACTTCTGCGCCGAACTCGCGCGCTACCGGCCGGGGCTCGTGCACTGCGCGCCGGAAGTCGCGGGCCTGCGGATCTCGGGCGCGTTCCAGCTGCGCGACACCGACTACGTGCTGTCGATGCTCGCGACCACCCTGCCGGTGCAGGTGGTCACGCGCACGCGCTACTGGGTGAGCGTCGTGCCCGCCTGAAAAAATTCTTCGCGTCCCTGTCCCTTTTTCGGATCTCGTCGGGCAAGCCATGGAGCCGCGCTGTGATCGCGGCACCGACAAGGACTCCCCAACACCATGGCATTGCCCCGTTTCCGCATCCGCACCTCCCTGCCCTTGCGCCCGACCCACGCCGCACTCGGCGCGCGCAGCCTGTGCCTGTCGCTCGCACTGGCCGCCACCGCCGGCGGTGCGCTGGCCCAGCAGCCCGCGACTTCCGCCGCCGCCCGCGCCAGCTACGACATTCCCGCCGGCGCGCTCGGCCCGGCGCTGTCGCGCTACGCCGCTGAAGCGGGCGTCACGCTGTCGTTCGAAGCGGCGCTCACCCAGGGACGCAACACCGCCGGCCTGCGCGGCAGCCATGCCGTGCCCGAGGGCTTCGCGCGGCTGCTCGCCAACACCGGGCTCGAAGCGGTGCCGCACGAAGGCGGCGGCTACACGCTGCGGCGCGCGGCGGCTGCGGCGGCGTCCGCGCCGGTGGCCGCAGCGGACGGCGCCACCACATTGAGCGAAGTGCGCGTGACCGCGCAGGCCGAGCGCAGCGCCTCCACCGAAGGCTCGGGCTCCTACACCAGCCGCGTGGTCACGGTGGGCAAGGGCGAGCAGACGCTCAAGGAAATTCCGCAGTCGGTCACCGTCGTCACGCGCCAGAAGATGGACGACCAGAACCTCACCACCATCGACGCGGTGCTGGCCAACACCACCGGCATCACCATGTACAACAGCCCCATGGGCGGGCGCTACGTGTATTCGCGCGGCTTCATGGCCGACACCTACCAGTTCGACGGCGTGAACCGCGCCTTCTACTACCCGCAGGCCAACAGCTTCACCAGCAACACGGCCATCCTCGACCGCGTGGAAATCGTGCGCGGCGCCACGGGCCTGCTGCAGGGCGCGGGCACGCCCAGCGCCACCATCAACCTGGTGCGCAAGCGCCCGCTCGCGGACAAGCAGCTGCTGCTGTCGGCCAGCGCCGGTTCGTGGAACAACGTCCACACCGAGGTCGACGCGACCGGCCCGCTGAACGAGGCCGGCACGCTGCGCGGGCGCGCGGTGGCCAGCTTCGAAGACCGCGACTACTTCTACGACGTGGCCAAGAGCCGCACCGGCGTGCTGTACGGCGCGCTGGAATACGACCTGTCGCCGCAAACCCGCCTGACGCTGGGCGCCAGCTACGAAAAGCTGAAGTCGGTGCCCTTCTTCCACGGCCTGCCGCGCTACAGCAACGGCGCCGACCTGGGGCTGGACCGCTCGACCTTCCTGGGCGCGAACTGGAACCGCTGGAACAGCGAACAGACCTCGGTGTTCACCGAGCTGGCCCACCGCTTCGATGCCGACTGGACGCTCAAGGCCACGGCCACCTACACGCGCGAGAAGCACGACATCAAGTACATGTACTCCGACGGCGCGATCAACCCCGCCACGCGGACGGGCTCGACCACCTACGCCGGGCTGTTCGACTTCGGCACCGACAACAAGGGCCTGGACGTGTCGCTCGACGGCAAGTTCGACGCCTTCGGCCGCCGCCATTCCGTCAGCCTGGGCGCCAACACCGGCCGCATGGTGAACCGGGGCGACTTCGGCCTGATCTCGCTGGGCGTGCGCAACGACGTGTTCAACCCCAACCACCAGGTGAGCGAACCGGTGCCGGCCGACTTTCTGGCGCGGCGCTATCGCGGCGCGGCCACCGTCACCGAGATGACGCAGTCGGGCGCCTATGGCGTGGCGCGCTTCAGCGTGAGCGACCCGCTCACGCTGGTGGTCGGCGCGCGCGTCTCGCGCTACCGCTGGAGCAGCCGCCTGCGCGACACCGGCGAGGCCTACGACGACCCCTACCGCGCCAACGGCGTGCTCACGCCCTACGGCGGCCTGGTGTATGCGCTGAACAAGCAGTGGTCGGCCTACGTGAGCTACGCCGACATCTTCCAGCCGCAGAACGCGGTCACGGCCGCCGGCGCGTTGCTCGACCCCATCAAGGGCAAGAACTACGAAGCGGGCCTGAAGGGCGAGCTGATGGACGGCAAGGTCAACGCCTCGCTTGCGGTGTTCCGCATCGACCAGAGCAACCGCGCCGAACAGGACATGGTGAACCCATGCTCGGTCGGCTCGTACTGCTACGTGTCCAGCGGCCGCGTGCGCAGCCAGGGCATCGACGCGGAGATCAGCGGAGAAATCGCGCGCGGCTGGCAGATCTTCGGCGGCTACACGCTCAACAGCTTCCGCTACCTGGACGACACATCCAGCGCCGGCGTGGCCTTTGCAAGCACCTACACGCCCAAGCACATCCTGCGCGTGTGGACCGATTACCGCCTGCCCGGCGACCTGAACGCCTGGACCGTGGGCGGCGGCGTCAACTTCCAGAGCGAAAGCTCGCGCACCACCGGCAAGATCAAGGTGGCGCAGCCGTCCTACGCGGTGTGGACCGCACGCGTGAGCTACCAGGTCAACCGCAACTGGTCGCTCGCGCTGAACGTGAGCAACCTGTTCGACAAGACCTACTACCAGACCGTGGGCGCGCCGGGCTGGGGCAACTTCTACGGCGAGCCGCGCAACACCACGCTCACGCTGCGCGGCAGGTTCTGAGGCCGTGGGGGCGGGCGCCCCGAAGGCCGCCGGTCACGGTCCCGTCATGGGGCAAACCTAGCATCCGCCGGCTTTCAACCTTCTTCCAACGGACCTTCAGAACACCTATGACAAAGAACGTTCCCGCGCCCGCACCTGCCCCCCGCCAAATGCGCACCGCCATGGTGGCGCTGGCCGGCAGCCTCGTGATTGCCGCATGCGGCGGAGGTGGCGGGGGCCCCTCGTTCCCGATCATTCCGCCTGCGCCCGCACCGGCGCCGGCGCCAGCCCCCACGCCGCTGGCCACGCTCGACGGCTCGGTGCCGCTGGTCATCGGCCACCGCGGCCTGCCGGGCCTGTACCCCGAAGAAACGAAAACGGCCTACGAAGCCGCCGCCGACGCCGGCGCCGACTCGCTGGAAACCGACCTGCACCTCACCAAGGACTGCGTGCTGGTTGCGCGCCACAACCCCTGGCTGAGCGACAACACCAACATCGCCGACGTGGCCGCAACCAACGCCACCGTGGCCGCCCGCAAACGCACCGTGCCGGGCGTGCGGGTCAACGTGAGCTATCCGGTCACGCCCGAGAACGGCCCCGCCCAGTACCTGAGCGACCTCACCGACCCGAGCGATCCGAAGTCGGTGCTCAAGTCGCTCGTCGTCGACGGCGAAGACCACACCAACGACTGGTCGATCACCGACTTCACCATGGACGAGCTGCGCCAGTGGGTTCGCGGCACCACCTACGATGCCAAGGACCAGCGCCCGACCGACCTCAACGGCAAGCTGCCGATCCTGAGCTTCCAGGAAGTCATCGACATCGCCAAGGCCAAGAGCGCCTCCACCGGCCGCACGCTCACCGTGTACCCGGAAACCAAGAACCCGATCTGGAACAACGCGCAGGCCATCGCCAACGGCTGCGGGCCGGTGGGCAGCCACCCTCTGGAAGACGCGCTGCTCAAGATCATGAACTTCAATGATCTGAACCGGAAGGACGCACCGATCTTCGTGCAGAGCTTCGAGCCCCAGAGCCTGAAGTACCTGCGCTCGGCCGGCCTGAAGGCGCGCGCCGTGCAACTGGTCGACGGCAACGACGTCAACTACCAGACCGGCGCGATGATCTACGTCACCAACGACGACTACACCTTCGTCGACGGCCGCCCCTACAGCTGGACGCTGGCCGGCAACCCGAAGTTCTTCGGCGAGATGCTCACGCCGGCCGGCCTGGCCGAAGTCAAGACCTACGCCGACGGCATCGGCCCGTGGAAGCCGCAGGTCATGTCCCACACCATCGTGCCGTACAAGGACAAGGGCACCCTGGCCGACGTAAACACCGTCAAGCCCACCAGCCTGATCGCCGACGCGCACAAGGCCGGCCTGTTCGTTCACAGCTACACCTTCCGCAACGAAGCCAAGTACCTTGCCGGCCTCTACAAGGGCGACCCGACGGCCGAGTACCTGCTTTACTTCCGCGCGGGCATCGACGGCGTGTTCTCGGACTTCGCGAACACGGCGTTCGCGGCACGCAAGGCCTACCTGACGGAAACGGGTCGCTGACGCGCCCGGCGGCACCACAGGCCAGCAGCGAAACAGCACCATGTACCCGGGCGAACGACTCAACGGATACAGCCACCTGCTGGGCCTGCTGCTCGCCCTGCCCGCCGCCGCGCTGCTGCTCGTGAAGACCGTGCCCACCGGCGACCCCGCGCGCATTGCGGGGGCGCTGGTGTTCTCGCTCTCGGCCGTGGCGCTGTATGCGGCCTCCACCCTCTTTCACAGCACGCGCGGGCGCCTGAAGCGCGTGTGGGAGCGGGCCGACCATTGCGCGATCTACCTGCTGATCGCCGGCACCTACACGCCCTTTGCGCTGGTCACGCTGCACGGCACCTGGGGTTGGGTGCTGCTCGGCGCCATCTGGGGTGCCGCGTGCTTCGGCATCTGGCGCGAGCTCCGGCCGCCGAAGCACGGCGCGCAGGCCAAGCCTTCGCTGCCGCTGTACATCGGCATGGGCTGGCTGGGCGTGGCTGCGGCCGTGCCGCTGGCCGCGCGGCTCGAGGGCGCGGGCCTGGCGTGGCTGCTGATCGGCGGCGTGCTCTACACGGCGGGCACGGTCTTCTACCGCAACCGGCAAGGCTTCAGGCACGCGCACGGCGCGTGGCACCTGTTCGTGCTGGCGGGCACCATCAGCCACTACATCGCGGTCGGCTGGTTCGTGCTGTAGCGGGGCGGTGTCGCGGCGCGCGGTGCCACACTGTGCGCCCATGGACGCCTCTGTTTTTTCCGAACCGAAGATCGACTGCCACTGTCACATCTTCGACCCCGATTCCTTTCCGTATGCGCCCGGCGTGTTCTACGCGCCCTCGGGCGGCGAGATCGCCACGGCCGACTACTTCATGCAGGTGATGGCGGCGTATGGCGTGTCGCACGCGCTGCTGGTCGGCCCCAACTCGGGCTACGGCACCGACAACCGCTGCATGCTCGACGCCATCCGCCGCGGCGGACGCCGCTTCAAGGGCATCGCCGTGGTGGACAACGACGCATCGACCTCGCAGCTGCAAGAACTGCAGGCACAGGGCGTGGTCGGCATTGCTTTCAACATGGCGCTGCTGGGCCTTGCGCACTATGCGGATGCCGATGCGCTGTGGAGCCGCGTCGCGGCGCTCGGCATGTGCGTGCAGGTCCAGGTGCAGGGCGAGCAGATGGCCGAACTGGCTGCGCGGCTGATGGGCTGCGGCGCGCAGATCGTGGTCGACCACCACGGGCGCCCGACCTGGCACACGGGCTCGCCAGCCCCGGGTTCCAGGCGCTGCTCGGCATGGCCGGCAGCGGGCGCTGCGCCGTCAAGCTGTCGGGCTACGACAAGTTCTCGCGCGAGGCATTTCCGTTTGCCGACGCGCGCCCGTTCACCGATGCCTTGCTGGCCGCCTTCGGCCCCGCGAACTGCCTGTGGGGCTCCGACTGGCCCAACATCCGCGCCACCCGGCGGCTGGACTACGGCACGCTGCTCGGCGTGTTCGCGCGCAGCGTGCCTTCGGCACAAGACCGCCGCGCCATCCTCGTCGACACGCCGGCGCGGCTGTTCGGTTTCAGCGGCGCCTAAACGGCCAGCTCGAAGACGAATTCCACCGTGCGCGGCGAAGACAGCATGGTCTTCGCCTTGGCCGTGGCCTGCTCGCAGCTCTGGCGCCAGGCGCGGGCGTCGGCCAGCTCCTTGTCGTTCAGCGATTCGTTCTCGGGCGCCATCTCTTTGGACCACGCGCGAAAGCAGGCGACCACGCGCTCGGGCGGTCCGAGCGCTTCCTCGATGAGCATGAGAAAAATCTGCCGCACCACCATCGTGTCCCGCAGGGTGACGCCCTGCCCTTCGAGGCGCACGCCATACGGTGGCGGCGCGGTCGGGTACGCGGCGCTCACCGCGTCACGCGTGCATCGAACGCCCTCCGCGATGCGTTGGCCTGTGCAACCGGCGCACCTTGTGCGCCGCTTTCCGTTGTTGCTCCGTATGATCTGTCCACGCTTGCCGCTCCTGTTGAATTCTTGAATCGGAGCGACTGTAAAAGTCAGGGGAATGGCGTCAACGCCGAATACTTTCAGTTGCTTTCAATAACTGTCAGCAAGCCCCCTTCTCTCACTCAACCCGCCAGCGCGCCCACCGCAATGCGCGCGGCCGACGCGACCACGTCGTTGCGGTTCTTCGCGTCCTTGTCGGGAAAGGTGAGGTAGACCGCGACGACCAGCGGCGCAGCCTTCGCACCCGGCCCACCCGCCGGCGGCCAGAACACGCCCACGTCGTTGTTGGTGCCGTAGGCCCCTGCCCCGGTCTTGTCGCCGAGCGTCCAGCCGGGCGGCATCGCGGCCCGGAAGCGATCGGCGCTGGTCGTGTTGCCCAGCAGCCAGGTTTGCAACTGGCCGCGCTGCGAAGCACCGAGTGCGTCGCCCAGCACCAGCCGCTGCACGCTATCGGCCATGGCTGCGGGCGTGCTCGTGTCGCGCAGGTCGCCGGGAATGGCGGTGTTCAGTTCGGTCTCCCAGCGGTCGAGGCGAAAGCTCTGGTCGCCGATGGTGCGCGCGAAGGCCGTCACGTCGGCCGGGCCGCCCAGCACCTTCATCAGCAGGTTGGCGGCCGCGTTGTCGCTGTACTGGAGGGTGGCGGCACACAGCGCCCCCACCGTCATGCCGTCGGCCACGTGCTTTTCGGTGATGGGCGAGTTGGGAATGATGTCGGCCTTGCCGTAGCTGACGCGGCGCGCCAGCAGGGCCGGGTCTTTCGCGCTGCGCTCCAGCACGGCGGCAGCCAGCATGAGCTTGAAGGTGCTGCAGAACGGAAAACGCTCGTGCGCGCGGTGCTGCAGCCGCGCGCCGCTGGCCGTGTGGAAGGCGACCACGCCAAGGCGCCCGCCGCAGGCCTTTTCGAGTTCGGCGAGTTGCGTTTCGGCGGAAGACAAGGGCCCCTTCTGCGACCACGCGGTGCAGGCGGCGGCAAGCGGCAGCACGGAGGCGGCGAGCAACAGGGTGCGGCGCTGGACGGGTGAATTCATCTGGTTTTTCTTTCGGTCTGTCTGCGAGTGGAGACGAGTGGATGGGACGAAAGGGATCGTAGGACCGCGGCCTTCGATGTTCCAGTGCGCCGGCATGCCTGGGCGTCCCGGGTGTATCGGCTGTAACGCCGCGCATTCATTCAACCAAAAAGTTGAACAAAACCGGAAATGCACATATATTCAACTTCATGGTTGAACTAGAAGACGAACGGCTCGACGCCGTATTCCACGCCCTGGCCGACAGCACGCGCCGCACCATGCTGCAACTGCTGGCCCATGGCGAGTGCAGCGTAGGCGAACTCGGCGCCCCCTTTCGCATGTCGTTCGCGGGCGCTTCCAAGCACGTGAAGACGCTGGAGCGCGCGGGCCTGGTGTCGCGCACCGTGCAGGGCCGCGCGCATGTGTGCCGGCTGGAGCCCGCCGCGCTGGCCACTGCCGACGCATGGCTGCGCTACTACGAAGGCTTCTGGACCACGCGCCTCGACGCGCTGGAACACGAACTGCGGCGCGACGCCGCATCGCGCAAATGACAACGGTTTTCTACCCAAGGAGCACCCACTCATGACGACCATCAAGCACAGCCTCGGCAGCCAGACAGCACCCGGCACCCTGCGCATCGAGCGCACGCTGCCCGCCCCCATCGACCGCGTGTGGACCTACCTTGTCGACCCCGACAAGCGCGCCACCTGGCTCGCCGGCGGCACCATGTCGCGGCAGTCCGGCGGCGTGTTCGACCTGCGTTTCGAGCACACGAAGCTCACCGACGAAGAAGCGCCCGAGCGCTTTGCCGGCTACCGCAAGCCCCACCTGCAGCAATCGAAGCTGCTGCGCATGGAAGCGCCGACGCTGCTCACCATCAGCTGGGACGAAGGGGGAGCGAACGCGTCGGAGGTGAGCTTTGAACTCACGCCGCAGGGCGACGACAGCACGCGGCTCGTGCTCACGCACCGCCGCCTGGCGGACCGCAAGGAAACGCTCAGCGTCGCGGGGGGCTGGCATGCGCATCTCGATGTGCTTGTTGACGTGATGCAGGGCAAAAAGCCGCAGGGGTTCTGGACCACGCTCGACGCGGTCGAGAAGGCCTACGAGGCGCACATCCGCTGAACGCACGCGCATCACGTCACTCCGCGCGGGGCCTTCGGGCCCCGTTTTTCATGGAACGACTTCTTTTGTCTTCGTTGTCAAAGCACTGTCACCAGAGCCGCGCAAGATTCGAGGCATTGGTTGTATTTGTGGCATTTGTTGCAAACAGCATGCATGCGCACAAGTGCAACCAAACCCTTCGTGGCTGGACGGTTCCTGGCGACCTGTCCGGCGTCTTCCCTTTGCCGGAGTTCCATGATGACGATTCAAAGAGGCCGCCTTGCGCGCGCCGCAACGAGCGTGGGCACGCTGCTACTGCTGGCCGCTTGCGGTGGCGGCGGTGGTGGTGCCACCCCCTTCCTCCCCTTGCCGCCCGTGCCCGGACCGGCCGCACCGGCCCCCGCTCCCGCGCAGCAGCCCAAGGCGCTGGTGATCGGCGTCGACGGCGTGCAGTACGACGCCCTGCAACAGGCCTTTGCCAGTGCCCGCATGCCGGCGCTTCAAGGGCTCGGCACGGTGCTGCCCGCCTACACCGGCGGCATCAAGGGCAAGCCCACGCAGCAGCAGGCGACCGACGGCCCCTCGTGGGCCACGCTGCTGACCGGCGCCTGGGCCGATCGCCATGAGATCCGCTCCAACTACGAAGGCCAGAGCTTCAAGGCCGACACGGTGTTCAAGCTGCTCAAGCAAAGCCGCCCCGCCGCACGCACCGCCACCATCGCCAGCTGGAGCGGCCTGCCGCAACTGCTGCGCGCCGACAAGGCCGCCGGCTACATCGACCTCGTGAAAGACTGCGACGGCAATGACAGCTGCGTGTCGACCGAGGCGTCGGCCGCCATCGAAGGCGGCAACTACGACCTGATCGTGGCCGACTACCAAGGCCCCGCACAAGTCGCAGACGCGGTTGGCTACGGCGCCGACTACCAGAACGCACTGGCCCAGGCCGACCTGCAGATCACCGCGCTCAAGGCCTCGTTGGCCAAGCGCCGCGCCGCGCGGCCCGACGAGAACTGGATGCTCATCGTCACCACCACGCACGGCCTGGGCGCCACCGGCGTGGCGGACGGCATTCCGATGCCGTCGAACCTTGCGACCGTCATTGCGCTCGACAAGCCGGCCAGCATTTCGCCGGCCCTGCCCGCCGCGCTGCCGACCGCCATCGAGCCCTGGTATGCCTATGCCGCTTCGGCGGACATCGCCCCCACCCTGCTTACGCACCTGTCGGCGCGCCCCGCCGCCGACAAGTACGTCATCGACGGCAGCCCGCTCACGGGCGCGCCCGGCGTGCGCCAGTTGTCGGCTGCAACGAACAAGAAGTTCAACGGCATCCAGCTGAACTGGACCCTGCCCGCCACGCCCGCCGCCATCAAGGTGCTGCGCGACGGCGTGACCGTGGCCACGCTGCCGGGCAATGCGCTCGCGTTCGAAGACACCACCATGACGCCCGCGAGCAGCGGTTTCTTCACCTACAACTACACCGTCGTTGCCGACGACACGCCCGTGTCGCTGCGCGCCACGCTCAACTACGTGAAGCCCATCGTGCTGCTGCCCAGCCTGACCACCGGCCTCACGCACCTGTTCCCGCTGAAGACCACGCTGGCCGACCGCATCGACAACGCCCAGGTCTTCACGCCCTGGGTGACCGGTGCAGTGCCGGCCTACGCAGCGGCGGGCGACGGGCCGTTCGGAGGTACCGACGCCGCGCTGAAGTCGACCAGCTACGCGGGCCCCACCGTCTGCGCGGCATGCGACGGCGGCTACCGCATTCCCACGTCCAAAGTCAGCAGCACCACCACGGCCTTCAGCTTCGGCTTCTGGTTCCGCTCGGACGCCACGCGCACGGGCATGCCGATCGTGTCGAACAAGAACTGGGGCAGCGGCGACAACGCGGGCCTGGCCATCGGCCAGTACGGCAGCACGATCCGCTTCAACATCGGCCGTGGCGGCGCGCGGCTGGGCGACAAGAACATGAGCTTCAGCGCCAACACCTGGGTGTACGTGGCCATGACCATCGACGTGCCGGGCCTGAAGGCGAGCTACTACGTCTACGACCCGGTCTACGGCATGCAGACCGACTCGGGCACGCTCACCAGCCAGTACGTGGCGGCCCTCAACGGCCTGAACAACGGCTTCACGCTGAACGAAGACGGCGACGGCGGCTACGGCCCCAACTACCGCAACGGCAATGCGAGCAACACCATCGGCGGGCGCTTCGACTTCAGCGAGTTCGGCACCTGGAGCCGTGCGCTGACGGCGACGGAGGTCACCGCGATTGCCCGCTCGGGCACTTCGCTGACCACGCTGGTTCCCTGAGACCGGAGCACGCCATGCACATGAACATGCACGACACACCACAACGCAAGACGCCCGTGGGGCGCCTGCTCGCCACGCTGGCAATGCTCGTCGCCGTGGCGGCACTCGGCGCCTGCGGCGGCGGCGGAGGTGGCGCCAGCGCCCCCATTGCCGTGATGCCCCCTTCGGGCAACGTGATTACGCCCAACAACCCGGCCACCGCCGGCCCGCCGGTCGACGCGGTAACGCCGCCCGGCGCCAAGCCCGACGCCCCCACACCCCCGCGCCGTCCCGAGACGGTGCGCTGCGCCCCCTGAGATCGCACCCATGACAGACAAGCACACCTCCAGTTCGCGGCGCGGCTTCCTGCGCGGCGCGGCCACCACCGCCGGCGCGGCCGCCGCACTCGGCATGCTGCCACCGGGAATTCGCCGCGCGCTGGCCGCCCCGGCCGCGCTAGACACCGGCACCATCACCGACGTGAAGCACGTGGTGATCCTCATGCAGGAGAACCGCTCCTTCGACCACTACTTCGGCACGCTGCGCGGCGTGCGCGGCTTCGGCGACCGTTTTCCGGTGCCGCTGTCGAACGGCCAGCCGGTGTGGAACCAGCCGCCGACCTCGGGCACCGGCACCTGCATGCCCTTTCACTACGACACCACCAGCACCAGCGCACAACGCACCACCGGCATGAACCACAGCTGGAGCGACGGCCAGCAAGCGTGGAACGGCGGACGCCTGAACCAGTGGGTCGCGGCCAAGTCGGCGCGTGCACTGGGCTACTACCAGCAGACCGACATCCCTTACCAGTTCGCGCTGGCCGACGCCTTCTCGGTCTGCGACGCCTACCACTGCAGCGAACTCACGGGCACCAACTCGAACCGACTGTTCCTGTGGACCGGCACCAACGACCCGCAGGGGCTGGGCGGCGGCCCCGCCATCGACAACACCAACGACGACCTGGCCAACGCCCCCGGCTACAGCTGGACCACTTACCCCGAACGGCTCGAGGCAGCCGGTGTGACCTGGCAGACCTACCAGGACATGGCGGACAACTACACCGACAACCCGCTCGAAGGCTTCAACAACTACCGCGACGCCTACTACGCCGCCAAGCCGACCGACGCACAGCGTTCGCTGAAGTCGCGCGCACTCAGCACACGTTCGCTGGACGACCTGGCCAACGACGTGAAGAGCGGCAACCTGCCGCAGGTGAGCTGGATCGTGGCGCCGGCCAAGTATTCGGAGCACCCCGGCCCGTCGTCGCCGCTGTGGGGCGCGGTGTACACCGAGCAGGTGCTGGACGCGCTCACCTCCGACCTCGACGTGTGGAGCAAGACCGTGCTCTTCATCATGTTCGACGAGAACGACGGCTACTTCGACCACATGCCGCCGCCCGCCATTCCGTCACTCAACGCCGACGGCAGTGAAGCCGGCCAGAGCACCGTGTCGACGCTCGGCGAACGCAACGACCTGAAGGCGCCCTACAAGGGCTCGCCCTTCGGCATGGGCTGGCGCGTGCCGATGTACGTGGTGTCGCCGTGGAGCAAGGGCGGCTGGGTCAATTCGCAGGTGGCGGACCACACCTCGGTCATTCGCTTTCTCGAAGCGCGCTTCGGGGTGATGGAGCCCAACATCAGCGCATGGCGGCGCGCGGTGAGCGGCGACCTTACGTCGTGCTTCAACTTCGCGACGCCCAATGCCGACCTGCCGTCGCTGCCCGTGATCGACAGCAAGGCCGCCGATGACGCCATTGCAAAACAGCTGACCTACCCGACCCCAGTCGCACCCGCGCCCGGCGCCGGCACCATGCCGCAGCAGACCACCGGCGTGCGCTACTCGCGCGCGCTGCCCTACGAGTTGCACACCAGCGGCCGCCCCGACGTGGCGCAGCAGAAGTTCTGGCTGGTGTTCGGCAACACCGGCAAGGCGGGCGCCGTGTTCCACGTCTACAACCATCTCTCGCTGGGCGACGTGCCGCGGCGCTACACGGTGGAAGCCGGCAAGCAGCTCAATGACTACTGGGCGGTGGCAACCGACGGAGGCTACGACCTGTCGGTGTTCGGCCCCAACGGCTACTTCCGGCGCTTCAAGGGCAAGCTGCCCGCCACGTTGAACGGCGGCGTGGCACTGCCCGAGATTCGCGTGTGCTACGACACCGCCAACGGCGACGTTCATTTGGAGATGCACAACATCGGCAACATCAGCTGCAACGTCACCGTCACGCCCAGCGCGTACCGTACCGACGGCCCCTGGAACTTTGCCATTGCGCCCGGCCAGATCGTCGTGCAGCAATGGGACCTGGCCTACAGCAAGCACTGGTACGACTTCAGCGTGACGGCCAACGTGGACGACGGCACCACCTACCTGCGGCGCTTTGCCGGCCGCGTGGAGACCGGGGCCGACGGCATCAGCGACCCCGCGATGGGTCTGCCGGCCTGATTAAGCTTTTGCGCCTCGCGCATCGGCACAATGGCGCCGGTTCCACGGAACCGCCGCCATTCTTTCTTTTACACACCGGCATCCCATGCTCCAAGAAGAACGATTCCTGCGCATCCGCAGCCTGCTGGCCACCTTCTCCCGGCTCAGCGTCGACCGCATCGTGCAGGACCTGGCGGTGTCGCGCGAAACCGTTCGGCGCGACCTGCTCGAACTCGAAGGCCAGGGCGAGCTGCGCCGCGTGCACGGCGGCGCGGTGGCCACCAGCGCCGAGCCCGAGCCGCCGCTGGCCGTGCGGCTGGTGGCGCGCCAGCGCGAGAAGCGCGCCATTGCCAAGGCCGCCATCACCCTGCTGCAACCGGGGCAGACCGTGTTTCTCGACGCGGGCAGCACCATGTCGATCCTGGCGGAAGAAATTGCGGCGCTCAGCGGCATGACCGTCATCACCAACTCGCTGAGCATCGCGCTCAAGCTCGAAGGCGCGGGCGAAGGCCGCCTGACCGGCAACAAGACCATCCTGCTGGGCGGCGAGATCGACGTGAAGACCCAGGCCACCTGCGGCGACACCACCGTGGAGGCCATTCGCCGCTACCGCGCCGACGTTGCCATGCTGTCGCCCGTGGGCCTGCACGCCAAGTACGGCGCCATGAGCTTTGAGCACCACGAGGCCGCCATTGCGCGGGCCATGGCCGAGCAGGCGCAGCAACTGGTGCTGCTGGCCGACCACGCCAAGATCGGCCAGGCCAGCCGCGTGATCTACGCGCGCACCGCCGACATCGACGTGCTGGTGACCGACACCAAGGCTCGCGAGTTGCCCGGTCTGCCCGCGCTGCGCAAGGCCTGCGAGCGCGTGATATTGGCCTGAAGTTTCCGGCCGCGAACGTCGCGCGGCCGAAGTTGTATTTGTTGGCGCGAATCGAGACTTCGTGGCGCCGCGCGGAGCCATGCCGCCCCGCTCTTCTCTACAGTGAATGCCCCTGTGCCTGAACACCCCGCCAAGGCGTGCGAAGCAGAGGGATCAAAAGGCGACGGCCGAGGTGCGGTAACACCCCGGCCGTCTAACCAACTGACGTGCAAAACTTTCGAAAAGGAGCACACCAATGGCTAGACCGACTATAGCCCGGCCTCTCACGCCGGCACCCTCCCCCGATCGCGCCCCGCAAGACCCGACGGATCTTCTGGAGAACAAGCTGACGCAACTGAAATCGCTGATGTGGGCCTGCTACGGCGGCGGCATCGACTGGTTCAACGGCGTGGGGCCTCAACACCTGGACAACGTGCTCTGGGCCGTCGCCGACATGGTGGGAGAGGCCGAGGCGCTGTTTCAGGAAAGCGAAAAAGCGCGGAATGAAAAGCGCTGAAATTCGCCGCTGACGGCCAGCGTGAAAAACAGCCCCGCGCCCTGCGCGCCGGGGCTTATCACTGGAAATAGTTAGGTATTTCCACCGAGCGCGTCGCCCAAATATGGGAGGCGATTCAGGTAACTAAAAATTACACTGTTTGGATGAAGCCATTCATCCGACCGTCTCGCCTCGCCCTGGCGCTCAGCGCGCTGGTTTTTATTTCTGCCTGCGGCAGCGTCGTGAGAACCACACTGCCTTATCCCGCAGAGCAAAGCTCGAGCCTGTGACGCAATACGTGTACGCATTGCGCGCCGCCGAGCAGCGGCAAATTGCCTACCCTGACGAACCGCTGTGGCTGCGCGACGAAGGCGGGCGCAGCGTCGATACCACTCTCAATGCCGACAACGCCGCGATGGTGTTCTACGCGCTCGCCAACGGCGGGGCTGGCAATGAGCGGATCACGAATGAAATTCTGAACACGCTGCCGCCGATGCTTCAGCGGTATGAAGAGGCTTATGAGAAGAGCCAGGGGAAGTGGTATCAGGATGAGTATGTGGAGGCGATTGGGGTGCAGTTGGCGATGGTGAATATGCTGCCAGCGAAGCTTGCGAACAATGCTCAGACGAATCAGGCCGGGAACAAGAACACCTTGGTTGCTAAAGCGAATGCAATGTCGAGATCTGAGCAGTTGAAGGCGCCAGCAAGAGAGCGATTGCAGGTGTTGTTACGTAGGTATGGTTAGGAGTTTTTCTGGACATCCAAAACTATGGTTCGCTCTGATCTAAACAACCACTAGATGGACCAAGCTGCAAGTCGCTTCGGCGAGTTTTCCCACTGCGACAGCGAGCGCCGCCGAGTCGGTTTCGGACTGATTGCGGCCTGTCGTCTCTCGAGACCGAATGTTGGCGGTGGCTGAGACCGGACGGCCATATCGCGTCGAGGTGATTGGCCGCCGACACCCCTAACCGGTATTTTGGCGACGGACGCATTGACACCAACACATCGACTATAAGTAGCGATCGGCGATTTCTCGCGCTCGAAATAAAATGGAACTCCTGATCCAGAGCAACTCAGTCTGATCGCGCGAGGTAAGTATTTTTTCCGGTTCAGAAGTATGCTGAACGAGATCAAACTTGTAAAATAAAATAACAAACCGCCACGGCGCCGCCATTTAGCGCGTCAACCCTGCCAAAAGTTGGCGGAGAGATCGGTAACGCGGAGCAATAACGTGGATGGGGAATATTGAATGATGGCAGCTGCAGCTAGGCTCAGCGGGACGGACTGGGAGGAGTGGGCCAATCGCATTCTCTCTCACCACTTCGGTCCTACGGAATACCAAAGGGTGCCGTCGAAGGACCGCGGAGATGCAGGCATAGAAGGCTTCTCCATCACTCGCCGGGAAGCTTTTCAATGCTACGGATGCGAAGAACCCATCAGTACCCAAGAGCGCTATGACAAACAGCGTGACAAGATGACGGGGGACGTTAAAAAGTTCATCGAGAACACCGAGGCACTTAGTCGCCTCTTCCAGCCCTCGTTGAAGATGAAGCGATGGGTCCTTTTTGTACCTTGGTTCGACAGCAAAGAAATCGTCGCGCACGCCGCCAAGAAAACGCGGGAAGTTATCGCTGCGAAGTTGCCCTACGTCGACTCTGACTTTCGGGTCATGGTGGTCCAAGAGT
Organism: Variovorax sp. E3; assembly: GCF_016082275.1. Lineage (GTDB taxonomy): Bacteria > Pseudomonadota > Gammaproteobacteria > Burkholderiales > Burkholderiaceae_C > Variovorax. Next base: position 9,792 of record NZ_MOWM01000107.1, on the reverse strand, counting down.
CCAGTTTCTCGGTCGCTCGAGACCAACTACTGAGCACCACACCTGAAGGACTTAAGTTCCAGCAGACCTCCGTCTCCGAAGAAGAAATCGGCGCATGGTGCTCCTCAAACGACGGCTTCGTCGGCGTTCTCAAGGACAAACTCTCAAGACTGCCCACGTTGCAAAATGACGCCAAACGCGACACGTTGGTGCTCAGCATCCTAAAGTGGTATCTGGCTGGGCAAGAACTCCTCGAACGGCTTCGCGACTACCCTGAGGTCTACGAGAAGGTGATGGCGACCAAGTCCCACCGCGAGGAGTTCCTTGCTTTGAGCTGCCTTGACGGCGAAGCGTCCAACGGGAACCTCTCGGAGACCCTCAAGTCCTTCAAGAACGAACTCCAGCGCGAAGTGGCGGAACTCCATAGCTTCAGCGCACAACATCTGGCAGCCGAGGCAGTCGCTGATTGGCTAATGCGATGCCCATTGACCTTCCCGGAGACTGTCGATGAATGAAATCGACAGAGATGGACTCTTTGATATTCCGGAATTCGACGTCGAATTCTCTTTTCGAAGCCGTCCTGTTGCTCTTCCCGGGGACTTGCGTCCAACTTGGCGCATAGGACTCCTCATGCTCCTATTGACCCAATGCTGCAGGCAGCAGCGATCGAGTCTTACGCGACTGCACGTTCTGAGCTGGGCTGTTCGCTCCAAAATGAATCATGACGACCTCATGGCTCTGATTGCTCAACAACTAACACCCGACTCTCTCATCGTTCGATTCGATCCCGCAGTCAATCGAGCGATTGATTTCGCCATTGGAGAGGAGTTGGTCATGCGCGCCGACGGTTCGCGTATCGAGCTAACACAGTCAGGCAAGGACTTCGCGGCGGCGATTCTCGCGGACCCCGAGCTCTACGCTTCAGAGAAGGCCCTTGCGAGCTCGATAAAACAAAAAGCGTCTGAGGCGCTCGTGGAAGACATCTTTGGAATGAGGAAGTAGGGACATGCGACTCCGGCAACTCCGCATCAACGTGGTCACAGTCGACGGACTCTATGGGACGACCCTAAACTTCCCAGATGGGCTAGTTGTCATTTGGGCCGATAACTCCATGGGAAAGTCTACGTGCGCGCGCTCCATATTGGTCGCATTGGGCATGGAAGCAATGCTGACGACGGTGCAGCAAGAGCTACCCCTCACTCCGGCCATGACTGCAAAGCTTGATGGCGGCTCACAATCACATGCCGTACTTGAGTCTGAAATCTGGCTCGAGATTGAGAACGATGCCGGGCTTCGAATTACCGTACAACGCACTGTAAAAGGAGCTCGCGACAAGAACCTCATCACAGTCCATAAGGGCCCAGCGCTCACCAAGCCCGGGACTTATCCTTCCGAAGACTACTTCGTAAATCGCAGCGGAGGCGCAACTCGCGCGGCAGGCTTTCACTGGTTTTTGGCTAACTTCTTGGGCTGGAGCCTCCCTACCGTTCAGAAATACGATGGCAACGAGGTTCCCCTTTACCTTCAGTGCATCCTGCCGTTCGTGATGACTGAACAGACGCGTGGGTGGTCAAGCATCCTGCCTCCAGTTCCAACTCAATTCCAAATTCGCGACGTCCACAAGCGTGCAGTCGAGTTCCTTCTCGGCATGGACGCCCACAAAATTGCATTGGCTCGGCAAGAACTGCAGCTTCGCAGCGCGTCTGGAGGCACGTTGGTCCTCGCAGGTACGACAACTCAAGGAGCTTGCAACCGCAGCAGGCGGCATGGTTAGCACTACACCTACAGCCCCCACGAGCACTTGGCCCCCCCAGGTGCTACCAGCCATCAATGTGCCAGAAGGAAAGCGTTGGATAGCCATATCCGATCGAATCAAAGCACGCGCCGACAGGAAGTCCGACCTTGAAGGGCAAGCTGTTCCGGTTACTTCAGCGGCCACGGAATCGGCCCGGCACGAGCTAGTGAAGGCGGAATCGACGATTGTCAATCAGCAAGCAATCCTGTCTCGGTTGATTGATGCTCTGGCGGCTGAGGAGCAGGAGATCGCGCGCGTTGAGCGGCGGCTGGCCGCAATCAAGGAAGACATAAAACATAACCAGGATTCGCGCACCCTTCGCAACTTGGGCTCGAGGAAAAACTCGGACCTAAACCGTGGCTCGTGTCCCGTCTGCCATCAGAGTGTTGCGGATTCTCTCATTCCGCTTGCGCCGCATCAGGCGGTAATGTCGCTGGATCAGAACATCGAATTCTTGCAGGAGCAAAGTCGAACTTTCCACGGCGTACTTGAGCAGAGCAAGCGCGTGGCATCAGCTCGACACCTGCAAGTGCACGCCGCGCGGAACGAAATTTCCAAGTTGCGAGAGCACGTCCAGCACCTCCGCGAAACACTTGTCTCGGATGGACGTAGCCCATCGCTGGCCGCCGTGTACGAACGCGTAGAGCTTGAACGGGACCTGAAGCAAGATATGCGCTTCAACGACTCCTTCGTACAAGCGACAGGGAAATTTGCCCAGCTGTCGGAGGAATGGAAGTCAATTCAAATCGAGTTTGAAAATCTTCCCTCCGACGACTTGTCTCCTGACGATCACCAAAAATTGAAGCTCTGGGGAATTTCAATTCAGAGTCAACTAAGGGACTACGGCTTTCGAAGCCTTTCGACCACCGAACTAGAACTGTCACCCCACACTTATCGCCCCGAGATTGAGGGGTTCGAACTGCAGACAACGATTTCTGCGAGCGACCTCATTCGCACGATTTGGGCGTACCAGAATGGGATGCTTGAAGTAGCGCGCGAGGCCCCAACTAACCATCCAGGCATGCTACTTTTTGACGAGCCACGGCAGCAGTCAACCCGCGACGTCAGTTTCGTGCAGCTTCTCAAACGAGTCTCGCAGGCAGCCAATTTCAATCAGCAGGTCATACTTTTCACAAGCGAAGAAAAGTTTCGACTAAACAGTCATCTGGCCAACCTTCGGCACGACCTGCAGCAGATTGATGGACGCGTGCTCCAGAAACTGCGATAGGGCTGCTGCTGGATAGCGCCGTGTAACTAGGATGCTGCGTGCTGGGCGTATCGGGGTCACAGAGTTCTTTGCCCTGCTCGGCTTCGGGCCTTCATCGCTGGCGATGGCGCCGCGACACGCATGACATGCGACTCAAGATGTTGTTTGAGTCAGCGTTCCTCCAGCAAACGGTTCAACTCCCATTGGCAAGCGGCCACGGCAACGCCCCCCGGGGTCCACTACCCCCATTCCAGCCACTAGGACGCTGCTCCGTATTGAAGACGAGTGATCGCTAGGTGCACTTGTACGGTGAGCTCGTGCCTCGGTGTCGAAGGACAGTCGCCGCCGCAAAGCGCAATGCAAACACCATCTCACCCCACCCCCACCGCCCCCTGAAACACCCCAAACATCTCCCTCTGCCACTCCCCCTCCTCCCCCACAGCCGTCTGCACCATCACCGTCTCCGTCGCAAGGTCCACCAGCACGCGTTGCCCTTGCGCCCCGCTGAACAGCGGCCATGACCCGTCCGCTTTCGCGTGCCACATGAAGGCCTTGTAGCCCGCGCGCGGCGGCGTGCCGAGGGCGCCGAACTTGACCTGCGCCTCGTTGGCTTCCCACCGGCTGTAGCTCTCCATCCATTCGCGGCTCACGATCTGCCTGCCGTTGGCATGACCACGCTGCGCCACCAGGCGGCCCAGCCGGGCCCAGTCGCGCAGGCGTGCCGCAAAGCCGATGCAGTTGAATTCGTTGCGGTGGGAGTCGGTCAGCCACGTGGCGTCGGCTTCGGCGCCCAGCGGTTTCCACAGGGCCTGCTCGGCAAACTCCGACAGGCTCATGCCGTTGACGGCACGCAGCACCATGCCGATGGTCAGCGGGCACAGCTCGTTGTAGTTGAAGCGGGTGCCCGCGCTCTCGCGCCGCGCGTTGTTCCAGTTGCGCACGGTCGCTTCGATGTCGGTGCGCGGGCCGCCCGTGAGCGCGGCGGGGTAGATGGTTTTGTTGCCCTGCTCATGAACGATGTCGGCGCCGCTCGACATGTTCATCAAGTTGCGCAGGCTGGTCTCGCCGTGCAGGGTGCCGGCCAGCGACGGCACGTACTTCGACGCGGAGTCTTCGAGCGACGCGATCTTGCCGCTGTCGACGGTAATGCCCAGCAGCAGCGAGGTCACGCTCTTGGACATCGACCAGCCGGTCATGCGCATGTCGGCGGTGCGGCCGAACTGGTATTTCTCGAACCACACTTCGCCGCGCCGTGCGATGAGCAGGCCGGTCACGGGCCAGGCGGCCATGTAGTCGTCGGGGCTCTTGGTGACGCCGTTCACGCGGTAGCGAATGTCGGTGCGGGGTTTGTCGCGCCAGGGGTCCGCGGCGGTGCCGCAATGGATGGTGCGGTTGGGCATCATCGACTCGAAGCCGCCCGAGAAGTTGCCCACGCGCACGCGCTTGTCGGGGGTCATGCCACGCGGCGAGCCCCAGCCGGTCGGGTAGCCGGCGGCGGCGCCCCAAGGGTCGTCTTGTTGTTGTTGCGCGGTGGCCAGCAACGGGTGCATGACAGAGCTTGCGCCCACGGCGGCCACGAAGGTTCGACGTCGCATCTGGAATCCTGAAGTGGAGGGAAGACCCGTTGAAAAACCGCGCGGCGCGGGTGCCGGCATTCTGCCCGGGCCCCTGAGCCTTGCACGGGGCTATGCTTGCCGCTCACATGCTGCGACCCAACGCTTCTTTCTCTTCTTCTTCACGCTGGGCCATGGCGGCACTCGGCGCCTTGTGGCTTGCTGGCGCGCCTGCTGTCGCGCTCGCCGCGCCGGGCTGCCTCGACACCGCCCTGCAAGCCCCCTCCCCGTCGCGCGCGCTCGCCATGGCCACCTTCGCCGTGCAGGAGCACGAAGGCTTCGGCGGCCAGACGATGGACGCCGAAGGCCGCATGACGGTGGAAGGCGACTCCGAGGCCGAGGACACGCGCCGCACGGTGCCGGGCCTTGCGCCCTGGCAGCGGGTGGTCGGCTACTGGCAGGCGGTCGATCCGCAGTTGCCTTCGCGCGTGCGCTACGGCGCGCTGCGGCCGGCCTACCGGCAGTTGCTGATGCAGGCGCTGAACGAGGCCTCAGCCGCGCGGCTGCAAGGCATGGGCGTGGGGCCCGACGAAGGACTCGACACGCCGGAGCTGCGCGCGGTCGATGTCGCGCTGAAGCGGGTCGCGGTGATCGACACGCCGTGGTCGGCCGCCTTCATCAGCTGGCTCGCGCGGCAGGCCGGGCTGGCGGACGACGAGTTCGTGTTTTCCGAAGCGCATGTGGACTACGCGGGCGCCGCGTGGCAGGCCGGCGTGCAAGAGCAAGCCGGGCGCCCCACGCGCTACGCCATGCGCGCCTGCGACCTCACGCGCACGCCGCCGCGCATCGGCGACCTGGTGTGCCAGGCGCGCGGCGCGGGTGCCGAGCTCGACACCTTCGACAAGATCGGCGAGGTGCTGGCAACGCGGCCCACCGGCGGCGATGCGCTGCCGATGCATTGCGATGTGGTGGTGGCCGTGGACGCCACGGGCTTCGACACGGTGGGCGGCAACGTGCTGCAGTCGGTTACGCGGCGCCGGCTCGACTTTGCGCAGGGCACGCGCTGGCTCGACCGCAGCTATCTGCCCGAGGGATGCACGCCCGGCGCGGCGGGGTGCATCGACCGCCACATGAGCCGGCAGCCTTGGTCGCTGCTGCTGCAGTGGCGGTAAAAACTTACTGACTTGCCTGCTGGCTTACTTGTAGAAGGCCTCGACCTTGCCCTTGAGCTTGAGCAGCAGGGGCTTGCCCTTGCGGTCGAGGGTCTTGCCGGCGGGAACCTTGATCCAGCCTTCGCTGATGCAGTATTCCTCGACGTCGAGGCGGTCTTTGCCGTTGAAACGGATGCCGATGTCGCCTTCGAACGCGGCCGCCAGGTGGTGGGGGCTGCGCGGGTCGGAGGACAAGTGATCGGGCAGGGGTGGGAGGGGAGTAGCTTCTGTCATGGCGCGTGATGATAGGGGCTTGCGGCCGCCCCCTGCCCCGTCGCCTATCGGCGCTTCTTCTTCGTGGGCTTGGGCGGCGGCTTGGGGCCGAAGCCCAGGGCGGCGCGGGCCAGTGCGTCGGCCTCGGCGTTGCGGTGGCGCGGAATCCATTGCACGCGTGCCTGCTCGAAGCTGCCCAGCAGGGCGCGGGCATCGTCGAACAGGCTGGCCATGCGCTCGATGGGCTTGGCGTCGGGCGTGCCGAGCTGCTCGACCAGCGTGCTGTTGTCGCTGTAGGCCAGCACGGCGGTGGCGCCCTGCGCCTTCAGGGTTTGCAGCGCGGTGGTGAGCGCCATCAGCTCGGCCTCGTTGTTGCAACCGGTGGCGTGGGTGGCCTGCGACAGCGTGTGGCGGGTGCCGTCGGGCGAGGTGATGACGGCGCCGATGCCCATGCGCCCAGGGTTGGGCATGGCGCTGCCGTCGCAATGCACGACCCATGGCGGGCGCGCGGCTGCTTCGCCGGCCTCGGTGCTGCTTCTGCTGCTGCGGACCGTCATTCAGCAGTTGTTGCGCTTGATGCCGGCCAGGTTGGCGCAGGGCCGCTGGCCGGGCGGCGGGCCCGCGTCGTGCGGGTGGGGCGGCCGTGGTCGGCGGATGGGGCGCACGCCGTCGTCGTAGTACGGGTCGGGCCCGAGGATGTAGACGGGTGGCGGCTCCGACGAGGCCTGCTCGTTGGGGTAGCGCGGAATGATGGCCAGGCCCGGCGACGGGTTGCCGGCGGCCTGCACGGGCGGTGGTGGGGTGATGCTGGGCGAAGACGGCGTGGCGCTGCTGGCCGGGCGGCGCACCGGCTCGGCCGGCGGCGACTCGAGAATGGACACCTGCCGCGCCTGCTTGCTGCCGGGCGGGCATTCGACGTTGGTGTACGAAATGGCGCCATTGGCATCGGTGCAGCGAACCACCTCCGCATGCGCGCTCCCGGCGGCCGAAGCAACCAGGGCAGCCGTGGCAAGGACGCAGAAAACAAGGGCCGGTGAGCGCATCGCGCCACTGTATCCGCAGCCGGCCCGCCGCGCACCTGCGGCATGATCGCGTCATGGACAACAGCCCCCCGCTCCCCCTCGTCATCGTCAAGGTCGGAGGCACCTTCGACGCCCTTCGCGCCCGCCGTGGCGACTTCGAACACTGGGTTGCCGACGGACTCGGCACGCAGACGCTGCCGATCCTGGTGATCGACCCGCGCCGCGGCGACACGCTGCCCGCGCCCGACCAGGTGGCGGGCGTGGTGGTGACCGGCTCGCATGCGATGGTGTCGCACCGCGAACCGTGGAGCGAAACCACGGCCGCATGGCTGGCGCAGGCCGTGGCGCTCGACACGCCGGTGCTGGGCATCTGCTACGGCCACCAGCTGCTGGCGCACGCGCTGGGCGGCGAGGCCGGCAACCACCCGGTGGGCGCGGAAGTGGGCACGGTGACGGTGTCGCTCACCGAAGCCGCCGCCACCGACCCGCTGCTGCAAGGCCTGCCCGCGCAGTTTCCGGCGAACGCGGTGCACTGGCAAAGCGCGCTGCGCCTGCCCGAAGGCGCGGTGCGGCTGGCCGGCAACGACCACGAGCCGGTACACGCCTTTCGCGCCGGCGCGCACGCCTGGGGCCTGCAGTTTCATCCGGAGTTCGACGCCGACGTGATGCGCGGCTACGTCGACATGCTGGCCAGCGACCTGAGCGCGATGGGCGCCGACCCGGTGGCTCTGCGCGAGCAGGTGCGCCCGACCGACACGGCGGCCAGCCTGCTCGGGCGCTTTGCGCGCATCGTCGAGGCGCGCCACGGCGCCTGAGCCGCCCGCCCGGCGTCGGAGCGCGACTACAAAAAGCGCCCGGCGCTTGGGTTAAGGTGCGATCCATTCGCCGTTTCAACACACCCAAACCGCTTTTTCCCTCTTCATGACCACCCCCTCCCCCGCGCCGGCCCGCAAGCATTTCTCGATGATCCGGGAGTTCCACCTGGCCGATGCGTTCACGCTCGGCAACGCGGCATGCGGGGTGGGCGCGGTGTTCCTGGCGATGGCCTTCATGGCGAGCCAGTCGCTTGCGCAGTTCATGTGGGCGGCGGCGCTGGCGCCGGCGGCTTTTATCTTCGACGTGTTCGACGGGCGCATCGCGCGCTGGCGGCAAACGCAGTCGGCCCTGGGGCGCGAACTCGACTCGCTGGCCGACGTGATTTCGTTCGGCGTGGCGCCCGCCGCGCTGGGCTTTGCGGCGGGCCTGAACGGCGGCTGGGACTGCGTGCTGCTGATCTACTTCGTGGGCTGCGGCGTGAGCCGGCTCGCGCGCTACAACGTGACGGCCGAGTCGCTGTCGGCCGGCGCCAACAAGGTGAAGTATTTCGAGGGCACGCCCATTCCGACCAGCGTGGTGCTGGTGGGCGTGCTGGCGTACGCGGCCTCGCAGGGCCACATCGGCGCCTCGGTATGGGGCGGCGCGTGGCTCATCGGCCCGTGGCAGCTGCACCCGCTGGTGCTGATGTTCGCGCTGTCGGGCACGCTCATGATCAGCAAGACCCTGCGCATTCCCAAGTTCTGACTTCCCCTCAAGACAAAGGAGACACCCGATGACGATGAAGCTGTATTTCGACCCGCAAAGCCGCTCGCAGGTGGCCAAGTGGATGCTCGACGAGGCGGGCGTGGACTACGAGATCGTGACCACGCTCATCCGCGAGAAGGCGCACAAGAAGCCCGAATTCCTGAAGATCAACCCGGCCGGCAAGCTGCCCGCGCTGGTCGACGGCCGCACGCGCGTGTTCGAGAACGCGGCCATCTGCATGTACGTGGCCGAGAAGTTTCCCGCCAAGCGCCTGGCCCCGCCCGTGGGCTCGCCCGACCGTGGCCGCTACCTGTCGCTGATGGTCTATTCGACCTCGCAGCTGGAGCCCGCCATGGGCGACAGCCTCATGAAGATCCGCAGCAACAACAGCGCGCGCGGCTGGACCAATTTCGAGGAAGCCAAGAACGCGGTGGAACGCGAACTGGGCGACGGGCCCTACCTGTTCGGCGCGCAGTTCACGGCGGCGGACGTGATGATCGGCTCGATGTTCATCTGGCACCGCGCGTTCGGCGGGCAGTCGAACCGGCCGAAGCTCAACGCCTACGTCGACCGGTTGCTGGCCCGCCCCAAGGGCATGAAGTTCGGCTGAACACGGCGCGGCGTGCCGCGTGAGTGACAACGCGCGGCGCAGGCTCGACCTTTAATCGGCTTCCTGTTCTTTTCAAGAAAAACGCCCTCGCCATGACATCGAAGAACGCCTCGCTTTCCCGGTTTTCGCTCACAGCCGTTTCCGTGAGCCTGGTCGCACTTCTTGCCGCATGCGCCAGCGCGCCGCCACCGGGCGGGCGCAGCGTGACCATCGAGCGCACCACCTTCGGCATCGCGCACATCACCGCGCCCGACTACGAAGGCCTGGCGTACGGCAGCGCCTACGCGCACGCCCAGGACAACGTGTGCCAGACAGCCGAGCACCTGCTCACGCTGCGCGGCGAGCGCTCGCAGTTCCTGGGCGCACAGAACACCGGCGACCTGGGCCTGGGCCGCGCGCCCAACGCGCAGATCGACCTGTTCATCCGCTATCACATGGACGACGCCGCGCTGGCCCGCGCGGGCGCCACCACGAGCCCCGACGTGCAGGCCGCGCTGCGCGGTACGTGGCCGGCTACAACCGCTACCTGCAGGACGCCGGCCCCAACGGCCTGCCCGCCGCCTGCCGGGGCAAGCCCTGGGTGCGCCCGATGACGGCCAGCGACCTGTCGCGCGCCACCGAGATGTCGATGATCCAGGGCGG
>NZ_MOWM01000106.1 GCF_016082275.1 Variovorax sp. E3 | reverse complement strand
CGCCACCCGGCGCCCCAGCGCGGCCACCGCAGCCCGGCCGACACGGCGGCGCCCACCGTGAGCACACCGCCGCCCACGAACACCTCGGTCCACGGCACGCCGCCCCCGGCCAGCGCCGTCACGGCCATGCTGCGCACGCTGCAAGGCTCGGCCTGCGTGGCCAGCCGCAGCGGCTCGCCCGAGCGATGCACGAAGTCGGGCGCGGCCATCCAGCCGAAGGCTTCCTCGAGCAGCACTTCGCCGTCGAGGCGGCGGCTGTCATGCCGCAGCACGAGCACCGCGTCGAGCACGCCGCGATCGAAGTCGTCGAGCAGCTCGCGCGAGGTGGAGACACGGACCTCCATCACCACGCGCGGCTCGGCGTCCTTCACCTGCCGCAGCAGCAGCGGCAGCTCGGCGCCCACGATGTGGTGGCTGATGCCGATCACCAGCCGGCGCAGTTGCAGCCCGAAGGATTCGAGCGCGCCGTGGTGCGCGGCCAGCAAATGCCGCGCGGACGGCAGAAAGGCCAGCCCCTCGGCGGACAGGCGCACCAGCCGCGGCGTGCGTTCGAGCAGCCGGCGCCCCAGCGCGTCTTCGAGCCGCTTCACCTTCAGGCTGACGGCCGACTGCGACATGTCCATGGCCTCGGCCGCGCGCGTGAAGCTCTTGAGCTCGGCCACGTGCACGAAGGCCTGCACCGCCTCGATGTCGAGCGCCTTCATCACCGGCCCGCCGTTTCGGAAACCATGAATCGATCACACATTTCGATGCGATCATTTCACAATCCTGTCTTTTTCCCGCGCCACAACCCCTTCCACCCCCACCCACCGATGCCCCAAGACCTGCAAATCAACGCGCCGCTGATCGGCGTTCCCGGCGGCCGCCACCTGCTCGACACGCCCGCACTCCTGATCGACCTGCCCGTCATGACGCGCAACATCGAGCGCATGGCGGCCTTCGCCAGGTCGCGCGGCATCGGCCTGCGGCCGCACGTGAAAACGCACAAGTCGGTCGAGATCGCGCGGCGCCAGGTGGCTGCCGGCGCCATCGGCGTGAGCTGCGTCACGATGGGCGAAGCGGAAGTGATGGTCGAGGGCGGCATCCCGGGCGTGCTCATCACCTCGCCGGCCGTGACGCCGAGCAAGATCGCGCGGCTCATGAAGCTGGCGCAGCGCGCGCGTCCCGGCGACGTGATGGTGGTGGTCGACAACCCGCGCAACCTGGCCGATCTGGTGCAGGCCGCCAGTGCGCTGACGCATCCGCTCGACGTGCTGGTCGACTACGGCGCGGGCTACAACCGCACCGGCGCCGCCACGCAGGCGCAGGTGCTCGAACTCGCGAAGCTGGTGGCGGCCGAGCCGCGCCTGCGGCTGCGCGGGCTGCAGTCGTACGCTGGCAACCTGCAGCACATCGTGGCGCGCGAGCAGCGCAGCGCGGCCGCTGCCGGCCTGCGCGAGACCGTGGCGGGCATCGTCGCGGCAGCCAGGCGCCAAGGCTTGAATTTCGAGATCGTCACGGGCGCGGGCACCGGCACGCACGACCTCGATTCGCAAGAGAACGCATTCACCGAGCTGCAGGCCGGTTCCTATGTCTTCATGGACGCGGAATACACGCAGGTGTTGTCCAGCGAAGGACAGCCCTCGCCCTTCGAGGTGTCGCTGTTCGTGCAGACAGCCGTGGTCAGCACCAACGCGGCCGACTGGGTGACGGTGGACGGCGGCACCAAATGCTTCTCGACCGACAGCGGCGCACCGCTGGTGGCGCGCGGCGTCGACCCCGCGAGCCGCTACGCCTTCTTCGGCGACGAGCACGGCAAGCTGATGCTGCCCGGCGGCCCCCGGCCCGCGCTCGGCGCGCGCGTCGAGTTCGTGACGCCGCACTGCGACCCCACGGTCAACCTGCATGACGCCTACCACGTGGTCGACGGCGGCACGCTGCTCGCCATCTGGCCGGTGGACGCGCGCGGCAAGCGATAGGCGACATAAGAAAACGCGAAAAGCGTATTTCACAAGCGCGGCGGCGCGGGGGACAGTCGAGGCCACATGGAATCCCTCGAAGCAACGACGCGCCCCGCCGCGCACGACGCCGGCGCGCAAGCCCCCTCCTCGCAACAACTCACGCCCGCTTTCGCCCCGTCTTCCAGCGCATCGCCCAGCACGCGGCGCAGCGCGAGAACGATCGCGAACTGGCCCACGGGCCCGTGGCCTGGCTCAATGCCGAGCGCTTCGGCGCCCTGCGCGTGCCGCTCGCGCATGGCGGCATCGGCGCCTCGGTCGAGCAGTTGTACGACCTGCTCATCGAGCTGGGCGAAGCCGACTCCAACCTGCCGCAGATCCTGCGCGCACACTTCGGCTTCATCGAACGCCTGCTCGCCGAGATCGACCCCGCGCTGCACGGCCCGTGGATGCGCCTGGCGGCCGAGGGTGTGATCTTCGGCAACGCCACCACCGAGCTGGGCGACGGCTCGCTGACCACCATGCAGACCACGCTGAAGCCCGACGGCGACGCGTGGCGGCTCGACGGCGACAAGTACTACAGCACCGGCACGCTGTATGCCGACTGGATCTCGGTCTCGGCCCAGCGGCTGAACGCGACGGCAGCAGCGAGCGCGTCATCGCGCTGGTGCAGGCGCAAGCCGAGGGCGTGGAGCGCGTCGACGACTGGCGCGGCTTCGGCCAGCGCCTGAGTGCCTCGGGCACCACGCGCTTTCGCAACGTGCGGGTGAAGCCGGGCCACGTGCTGCTGTACGTGCGCGACCAGCCCACACCGCTCACCGCGCATTTCCAGCTCACGCACCTGGCCACGCTGGCCGGCATCGCGCGGGCGATCGTGCGCGACGCGGTCGCCTTCGTGCAGCCGCGCAAGCGCGTCTACAGCCACGGCAGCGGCGACACGCCGCGCGAAGATCCGCTGGTGCAGCAGGTGATCGGCCAGTTGGCGAGCACGGCCTTCATCGCGGCCTCGACCGTGCAGGCGGTGGCGCGCGGGCTCGGCGAGATCGACCGCTTTCGCCAGCGCGGCGAGCCGGCACCCGAAAGCTTGCTGTTCGAGGTGGAGCTGAACACGGCCAAGGCGCAGGCCGGCATCGTCGACGCGGTCCTGCAGGCCGGCACGCGGCTGTTCGACATCGGCGGCGCCTCGGCGCTGCAGGAAGACCGGCGGCTCGACCGGCACTGGCGCAATGCGCGCACGCTGGCGTCGCACAACCCGACCATCTACAAGGGCCGCGTGGTGGGCGACCACCTGCTCAACGGCGCGCGGCCGACTTTCTATTGGGCGGTGGGCGCCATCGCGTCCTGAGGCGCTTAGAGTCGCGGGTCTCACGACCCGAAGCTCATTGCCTCATTGACCCATGCGCCGACTGCTGCTTGCCCTTGCTCCCCTCCTCGCCCTGGCCGCCTGCGCCGCCCCGCCTGTCACCGGCGTGGTGCGCCTCTACGACGGCATCCTGCGCGCGGCCAGCCAGCCAGAAGCCGAGGCCTATTGCCGCAAGGACGGCAATCCGATCCGCTTTCTGGCGCAGGCGGACGCGCCGAACACGCCGGGCAGCGGCGTGCTGTTCAGGTGCGACTGAGCGCCCCGTTCAAACGCGAGGGAGTGCCGCCAGGAAGGTGGACACGACGATCGCCGCGGCCCGGTCGAGCTGCAGGATGTCCGCCACGTCGAAAGCGTGCGGTGCGGTGCGTCCACTCGAGCCGAGTGGTTTGCGGATCTCTACAAGAACTTCGGCCGCGAGTTCGCGGTCGCTGCGCGGCCGGCCGTCGGGGTGCATCACCCATTCATCGACTTGATCGAACGGAATGCTGCGGAAGACCCCAACGATGGGGACGTACTTGTAGCGATCCTCGCCCACCAGGATGGGCACGCTGAGGTTACAGAAAAACGTGGTCGTCGACATGCAGGATCGCCGTCGCTAAGCAAAGCGTTCGATTGTTGATGAGTGTTGCGTCAGGAGCCATCCTCCCGGGGGTCTATCTCGGGGGAAGACGTGACCTTCTGCACACAAATTGTGTCCAATTCCATCCATTTTCCCCTTAAAACAACTACTTTATTCTTACACAAAGATTCTGTAGTTGGGCTTTTCTTCGTTCGACTCTGTTTCGGGAGCGCGCGATTCTCCCGAACATCGGCGCGTTCAGGCGCGAAAAAGCGTTCGCACAACGAAAAACGAGCGGCCCGGCAAACGCCGGCCGCTCGTGGCACGCTGAAAGAATGACCGTCAGGCAGGCGTGTCGAAACGCGGCGCGCGCCGCTCGATGTTGGCTTTCACGGCTTCGACCTGGTTGGGGCTGCCGATCAGCGCCATCTGCTCGACCGACTCGGCCATCAGCAGCTCGGCGTCGCCCAGCGAAGCGGAGGCATTGAGCAGCCGCTTGCCCGCGCGAATGGCATCGGGGCTCTTGCCGGCGATCTCGTGCGCCATTTGCAGCGCTTCGGCCAGCGGGTCGGCCGACAGGCGCGTCGCGAAACCGATCTGCGCGGCCTCCTCGCCCGAGAAGATGCGGCCGGTGAAGGTGAGTTCGCGCACCACGTCGGCGCGGGCCAGTTCGCGCATCAGCACCATGCCGGCCATGTCGGGCACCAGGCCCCACTTGATTTCCATCACCGAGAGCCTGGTGTCGGGCGCGACGATGCGGATGTCCGCGCCCAGCGCCACCTGCAGGCCGCCGCCGAAGGCCACGCCGTGCACGGCGGCAATGACCGGCACCGGCACTTCGCGCCACACCATCGCGACCTGCTGCGCCGCGTTCGACATGCCATGCGTGCGCGTCAGCAGGTCGGTGCCCGCGGCGCCCTCGCCCAGCACGCCGGCGGCGCCCTGCTCCATGCGCTCGAACGAAGCCATGTCGAGCCCCGCGCAGAACGCCTTGCCACGGCCGGCAATGACCACGGCCCGCACCGCCTTGTCGTCGCGCAGCGCTTCGCCGGCGGCGATGAGCGCCTCGAACATCGCGGGGTCGAGCGCGTTCATCTTGTCGGCGCGCGAGAGCTGCAGTTCCACCACGCCGTCGGCGTGGCGGGTCCATTCGATGCGGTCGGTCATTCGATGTCTCCTGGGCGGTTCGGGCGCGAGTATCGCCCGCCGCGGCGCTCGGCGATGATGGCGGCTGTCGCCTACACAACAGCTCCCGCCATGACCCTGGACCGCCGCCGCTTTCTTCTTCAATCGGGCTCCGCCGCCGCCGTCGTGGCGCTGTTCGGCCAGGGCTGCGCGGCAACCTCCGCGGGGGCAAGCGGCGCCGACGTGCTGGGCTTCACCGGTGTGCCCGCCTCGCTGCGCGACGGCGTCGTCATTCCGCCCGAGTACGAATGGCAACTGCTCTACCCTTGGGGCACGCCCACCGGCGTCGCCGGACGCATGCCGGCCTTCGCGCCCGACGCCTCCAACAGCGCCGACGACCAGGCCGTGCAGGCTGGCATGCACCACGACGGCATGCACTTCTTCGCGCTCGATGCGAGCGGCGACCGCGGCCTGCTCGTGATGAATCACGAATACACCGACGAGCAACTGCTGCATCCCGACGGCGTGAAGCCATGGACGCCCGAGAAGGTGCGCAAGTCGCTCCATGCCATGGGCGTGTCGGTCATCGAGATCCGCCGCACGCCCGAGGGCTGGCGGCAGGTGCAGCCCTCGCCGTTCGCGCGCCGCGTGCACGGCAACACGCCGATGCGCATCGCGGGCCCCGCCGCCGGCACGCCGCTGATGCGCACCGCCGCCAATCCGGCGGGCGACGCGGTGTTCGGCACCTTCGCCAACTGCGCAATGGGCGTCACGCCCTGGGGCACCTACCTGACCTGCGAGGAGAACTTCCACGGCTACTTCGGCGGCCCGAAGGAAACCGCCTCGCGCATGAGCGCCGCTCAGCGCCGCTACGGCACGGTGCCGGGCACGCAGTGGGTCGAGTACTGGCGCTTCGACGAGCGCTTCGACCTGAGCAAGCATCCCAACGAGCCGCACCGCTTCGGCTGGGTGGTCGAGATCGATCCGTTCGATCCGACCGCCACGCCCATCAAGCGCACCGCGCTGGGCCGCAAGCGGCAGGAAAGCGCGACCTGCACCGTCGCCAAGGACGGCCGCCTCGTGGTCTACATGGGCGACGACTCGCGCTTCGAATACATCTACAAGTTCGTGAGCCGCGAGAAGGTGCGCCCCGGCACGACGCCGCCGCGCGCGCCGCCAACCGCCACCTGCTGGACGACGGCACGCTGTACGTGGCGCGCTACGACGCGGGCGGGCGCGGCCAGTGGCTGGAACTCACGCACGGCCGCGACGGCCTCGACGCGGCCCACGGCTTTGCCGACCAGGCCGAGGTGCTGATCCACGCGCGCCTGGCCGGCGACGTGGTCGGCGGCACGAAGATGGACCGGCCCGAGTGGATCGCGGTGCATCCGCAGTCCGGCGAGGTCTATGTCACGCTCACCAACAACAGCCAGCGCGGCGACGCCGGCAAGCCCGGGCCCGATGCCGCCAACCCGCGCGCCAACAACCTCTACGGCGGCATCCTGCGATGGCGCGAAGACAACGGCGACGCCGCCGGCACCGGCTTCGCGTGGGACCACTTCGCGCTCGCGGGCGACCCGGCGCGGCCCGGCAGCGGCGCGCGCTATCCCGCCAAGGACGTCGACATGTTCGGCGCGCCCGACGGACTGCACTTCGACAAGGGCGGCCTGCTGTGGATCCAGACCGACATGAGCGGCCAGGTGATCGGCACGCCGCCCTATGCCTCGCTCGGCAACAACCAGATGCTGTGCGCCGACCCGGCGTCCGGCCGCATCAAGCGCTTCCTGACGGGGCCGAACGGCTGCGAGATCACGGGCTGCGTGGTCACGCCCGACCGGCGCACGCTGTTCGTGAACATCCAGCACCCGGGCGAGGCGCGCGACGACGGCGACACCAAGCACAACAGCGCGTGGCCCGATGCCGCCGAGCCGGGAAGCGCGCGGCCGCGCTCGGCGACGCTGGCGATCCGCCGGCGCGACGGCGGTATCGTCGGCACCTGAGACAGCACCTCGAAAAGAAAGGAAAGCCCATGAGCATCCGCATCGTTCGCCTCGGCACGCCGCGCGCACCCGGCGAAGGCCTGCGCGTCGGCACCGTACGCCGCCCGCCTCGCGGCGTTCCGAAGACCGAGTTCGCCTCGCAGGATTGGTACGACGTGTGGTACCCGAACCTCGCGCCATCGGTCGAGACGATGAAGCAGGCGCAGGAAGCGGAAACGCCCGCGCAGTGGAACGCCTTCGTGCGCAAGTTCAAGACCGAGATGGCCGAGCCGGACGCAAGCCGCAGCCTCGACCTGCTGGCCGCGCTGTCGCACGGCACCGCACTGGCGGTCGGCTGCTATTGCGAGAACGAGGCGCACTGCCACCGTTCCGTGCTGCGCAGCCTGCTGGCCGAGCGCGGGGCGGACATCGCGGACTGAGCGTCGTTTTCAGACTTGCGGAGCGCCCAGGAACACGGGCAGGCACTCCGCCTGCGCGGCATAGGCGGCCAGCACAGGAAAGTCCACGGCTGCGATCACGTCGGGCAGCATCAGTTGCGTGAACGACCACGCCACCGCCGTCGACACGCCGGCTTGCGTCAGCGACTCTTCATCGACAGGCGACGGTAACGCCGACACCTCCTGATCAAGCGCCGAGTACGCCGCGACGAGCTGGCCGCGCACCCGATCCACCCACGGCTGATGCAGCTTCTCGGCCGGCCGCAGGTTGTGTTCGTAGACGATCTGCACGGTCTTCTCGCAGGCCGCGAGCGCAAGCCCCGTGATGCGCAAGGCGCGCACTCGCTGCGCAAGGTCGGCAGGCATCAGGCTGCGGCCGCTCAACGCCTGCGCGTAGTCGATGATGAGCGTCGAATCCATCAGCACCGTCCCGTCGTCGCAGACCAGCGTAGGCGCCTTCACCACCGGATTGATTTCGCGAAATTGCTCGAAGGTGCTGAACACCGACACCGAGCGGTGCTCGAAAGGCACGCCGAGCAGCCGCAGCGAAATGGCGGCGCGCCGCACGTAGGGTGAGTCGAGCATGCCGACGAGTTGCATGGGTTCTCCTGAAAAAGATGCCCGCCACGTTACCCGTCGTGCCCCTCGCGCCAAAGAGCAATCCATCGAAAATCACGGCCTCGAACCGATCGATCATCGGCAGCGTAATCTCCCGGACCCGCACATGAACATCGACAAGAAAGACCGGCTGATCCTCGAGGCGCTGCAGGCCGATGCGCGCCAGAGCCTGGCCGCGCTGGGCAAGCGCATCGGCCTGTCGCAGCCGGCCATGAGCGAGCGCGTGCGCAAGCTCGAAGAGGCCGGCGTGATCGAAGGCTATGGCGCGCGCGTCAACCTCCGCGCGCTGGGCGTGGGGCTGCAGGCCATCATCCGCATCGAGACCACGCACGCGGGCATCGCCAAGTACCTGAAGCTCTTCGAGGCCATGCCCGAAGTGCTGGGCGCCGATCGCGTGACCGGCGAAGACTGCTTCATCGTGCGCTGCGCGATCGCCGAGCCGGCCGACTTGGAGCGCGTGGTCGACGCGCTGGCGGTCGACGGCGCGGTGACCACGTCGCTGGTGCTGTCGAGCCCGGTGAACAAGCACGTCACCGTGCACGCGGCCCGGGCGCCGCGAAAATAATCAGCGCTGGGCCTTGTCCTTCTGGTTCTGCGCCTCGATGCGTTCGCGCGCGGCCAGCCAGTCGGCGTCGCTCCACTGGCGCAGTTCGTAGAAGTTGCCGCCGGTGGCCAGCGCATTGCCGCCGTCCATCATGATGCTCTGGCCCGTGAGCCAGTCGCACTGCCCGGGCGCCATCAGGAACGACGCGAGGTTCTGCAGCTCGCTCATGCGGCCGGTGCGCGCCATCGGGTTGTTCTGCTTGCTGCGCGCGCCGGGCTCTTCGCCGGGGTTCAGGCGCTTGCTCATGCCCTCGGTCGGAATCTCGCCGGGGCCCACGGCGTTCAGGCGAATGCCGTGCCGCGCCCACTCCACCGCGAGCGACTTGGTCATCACCTCGATGCCGGCCTTGCTCATGGCCGAGGGCACGACGTAGGGGCTGCCGTTGTCGACCCAGGTCACGATGATGCTCATCACACTGCGAAAGGCGTCGCCGGGCTTCCACGCGCCCGACTTGGCCTGCGCCACCCAGCGCTTGCCCACGGCCTGCGTCACGTAGAAGCTGCCGTGGAACACGATGTTCGCGATGGCGTCGAAGGCGCGCGGTGAGAGGCTCTCGGTCGGCGACACGAAGTTGCCCGCCGCGTTGTTGACCAGCCCGGTGAGACCGCCGCTCTGGAACAGGCTCTCGACCATGTCGTCGACCTGCTGCGCGATGCGGATGTCGACGCCGAAGGTGTCGATGCGCCGGCCCGGGAACTGCTGGCGCCACTCGGCCGCCGTTTCCTCGCAGACCGACTGGCGTCGGCCGCAGATGGCGACGTCGGCGCCCAGGCTCAGGAAGCGCTCGGCCATCGCACGGCCAAGGCCCGTGCCCCCGCCGGTCACGAGGATGCGCTGGCCGCTCATCAGGGAAGCTTCAAACATGGTTCGTCTCCTGTCGTTTGCTTGGGGTGGTGCTTGTGATCGGGGCAGCGGCAAGGAAGGTGGCTGCCAGCCGCCCATGCTACGCGCGCGCACACGTGCCGGCTTGCGGGAAGTGGCTCCGTGGCGACTCTGCCGCGGCCCGTTCACCGGGGAGAATGTGCAAAACGAATTTCCAGGAGACACCCGCCGATGTCGAGTTCCACCAACCCTGCCGACAATCACGCCACGCCGCTCGAAGGCGTGCGCGTGCTGAGCCTTGCGCTCAACCTGCCCGGCCCCGCCGCGCTGCTGCGCTGCCTCGGCATGGGCGCCGCCTGCCTCAAGCTCGAACCGCCCGGCGGTGACCCGATGGCGCTCTACAACCAGCCGGCCTACGCGGCGCTGCACGACGGCGTCGAGGTGCGCGCCGTGGACCTGAAGAGCGAAGCCGGACAGCAGCAGCTGCACGCCGAACTCGCGACCACCGATGTGCTGCTGACCTCGTTTCGCCCCTCCGCGCTGACCAAGCTCAAGCTCGACTGGGCCACGCTGCATGCGCGCTACCCCGCGTTGTCGCAGGTCGCCATCGTCGGTGCGCCCGGCGAGCGCGCCGAAGAGCCCGGCCATGACCTGACTTACCTCGCGGAGAGCGGGCTCGTCACCGGCACTGAACTGCCCCCGACGCTCTACGCCGACATGGGCGGCGCCCTGCTCGCAAGCGAAGCGGTGCTGAAGGCCGTGCTGATGCGCTCGCGCAAGGCGGGCGGCGTGTACCTCGAGGTTGCCCTGAACGCATCGGCCGACTGGCTCGCCCTGCCCCGCACCTGGGGCCTGACCCAGCCGTCGGGCGCGGTCGGCGGCGCGCACGCGGGCTACCGCGTCTACCCCTGCGCCGATGGCCGCGTGGCCGTGGCAGCGCTGGAGCCGCATTTCGCGGCCCGGTTGTGCGAGGCGGCCGACGTCGCGTCACGCGACATGCTCGCGCCCGCCACGCATGAAGCACTGGCCGCGTGGCTCGCCACCCGCACCCGCGCCGAACTCGAAGCCATGGGCCGCGCGCGCGACGTGCCCCTGCTCACGCTGGCCGACTGATCTGCGGGCTCAGCGCGCGAGGCCGTCGCGCTGCCGGTCTTCGCGCTTGAGCGCGAGGTAGGTGTCGAGGTCGATCTCGTGCAGTTGCCGCGGGTACTGCTCGGCCCCCGCGAACCAGCGTCGCTGTCGGCGTTCGACCTGGTCGGCGCCGGGCGCGGCAAGGTAGGCATCGAGCGTCAGAAAGTAGCGCATCGCATTGCGCTCCACCAGCCCGCGCAGGCCACGGATGTAGTCGGGCTGGCCCTCGGGCGTCTTGCCGATCACGGTGAAGCCCACCTTGTCGCTGCCGAAGGTCGCGAGGTAGGCCATGGTGCCCAGCCGCACCATCGCGTTGTGGTCGTAGCTGTAGCTGAAGTGCAGGAAGCTCTTGCGCTCGTCCAGCGCCACGGCTTCGAGCTTCACGCTGTAGTTGCTCGTGCCCAGCGGGCCGCTTTCCGCCGACATCTCCACCGACAGGTGCTCGGGCGAGGAGCCGACGACGTGATAGACGAAAGGCAGCTCGAAGGCCTGGTCCAGCGGCTTGTCGTAGCGCCGCACCACGTACAGCGTGAGGATGTCGCGCCCCTGCGGCCCGTTGGCCACGAGGCAGCGCCTGTTGTTGATGTGCAGGGTCAGCACGTCGCACCAGTGGGCCGACCCCTTGAGCGCGCTGCTGATCTCCGACAGCGGGTGCTCGACCACCGCGTAGACGTCGCCCTGCAGGCCGTCGGCCGTTTCCATGGAATCGAGCTGCACCGGCCGCCCGAAGCTGCTGTGGTCGAGCTTCTCCCTCAGCTTCTGGTGGGTGGCGCGCAGCGCCTGGGCCGTCGGCGCCGCTGGCGCCTCGGGCGGGGCGGCAAGCCCCGGCACCGAAGCCGCGAGCAGCAACGCGCCCGCCAGGGTGTGCAACCATGAAACCGGCAGGTGGGGCGAACTGCTCATGGGGCCACACCATACAACGGAAGGCCTCCCCGTGCGTTCAGTCGGCCGGCGTGGGCTTGCCGCGCCGCACCAGCAGCAGCATCGCGCCCGCGAGCAGCAAGGCCCCGGCCCATTGGCGCGGGGCCATCGGCTGTGCGAGCAGCGCGGCCGCCAGCACGGCGGCCACCAGCGGCTCGATCAGCGTACCGACCACCGCCGCCGTCGGCGACAGGCGCCGTGCGCCCCAGGCAAAAGCCAGGTAGGCGACCGAGGTCGTCACCACGCCCGTGTAGCCCACGCCCAGCCATTGCGCGCCATCGGCGGGCCAGGTGATGCCGCCGGGCCACGCGATGGCGAGCATGCACAGCGCCGCGACCGTCATGCCCCACGCCGAGGCCGTGACCGCAGGCACGCGCGCCGGCATGCGCGCGTTGCCCAACACCACCATCGCGTAGCAGAAGGCCGAGCCGAAGGACCAGGCCAGCCCTGCCGCATGGCCGGGCGCCAGCGGGCCCCAGCCGGCGGCCGGCATCACCAGCAGCAGCACGCCCACCAGCGCGAGCAGCAGGCCCGCGAGCAGGCGCAAGCCGAAGCGCTCGTAGCCGCGCAGCACCGACACCAGCGCGACGATCACGGGCGCGCAGCAGATCGAGATCACGGTCGGCAGCGCGGCACCGAGGTGCGAGATGCCGACGAACCAGCAGCTCACGTTGAGCGCCATCGCGGCGCCCGTGGCCAGCATCTGGAAGCGCTCGCGCCCGGCCAGCTCGGCCCAGCGCGCGCCCGGCCCCACCGCGCCCGCCAGTGCAGCCACCACAGCAGCGGCAGACCCAGCGCAAAGCGCGCGAGCGACAGGCTTTGCGGCGCGACGCCGCCCTGGATCAGGAATTGCGCCACCAGCGCACCGCCGCCCCACAGGGCGCCGGCCAGCAGCACGCCGCCCCAGGCCAGGGCGGCAGACATTCTTGCGTTCATTGTTGAGAGTTCTCCATGACACCCGCGAGCCGATCGGCTGCGATCGGGCGGGCATGACCATCCAAGCCGCGTCCGGCCTCAGGGCGGACAGCGGCGACCACTTGCGGGTCTGAGCGGGGCGTTGAAAAACGCGCGCGTCAGTTGCGGGTCGATGGAGGAGGAGAACGGTACAGGGCCATGGTCGCGCATCTTAGCCGCGCGCGCCGCAGCGAGAATCCTTGCGATGAAACGCCAAGGCACGCTCGTTCGATGGGAAAAGGAAAGAGGCTTCGGCTTCATCCGCTGCGCTGAAGTCTCCGCCGATGTCTTCGTGCACCTGCGCGACTTCGCGGATCGCGGCCTCACGCCGCAGGTCGGCATGACGCTGACCTTCGACGAAATCCATGTGGGCGGCAAGGGGCCACGTGCCGTGGCGGTTCAGGCGGCCGGCGCGATGCCTCGACGGGAACAGCAACAGCCACGCCGGCCTGCCGCATCGCCGCGTCCGCGCACGGACCGATGCCGCGATGCCGCGCCCTCTTCCTCCTCTTCTTCACTGCCGATGATGCTGCTGCTCCCCGCCTACGCCGCATTGCTCGGCTACGGCGTGTGGACGACCCGCATTCCACCGATCGCGCTCGGCGTGCTGCTGCTCATCAGCCTGCTGACCTTCGTCGTCTACGGCGTGGACAAGAACGCGGCCACAGCAGGCCGCTGGCGCACGGCGGAAAGCACGCTGCACCTGCTGTCGTTGATCGGGGGCTGGCCGGGCGCGTGGTGCGCGCAACGGCTGTTCCGCCACAAGGTCCGCAAGACGAGCTTCATGGCGGGCTACTGGGCGACGGTGCTGGCCCACATGGCGGCCGTGGGCGCCTGGGTGGGCAAGTTCCTGCCAGCGGGCTTGCTGGCCCTCTGAGCCCGCCCGCTCAGCGCGGCTTGCGGATGCTGCCGCGCACCGGGCCGGCGGCCTTGTTGCGCGGCGCGGGCGCCGAGCCGTTGTCGCGCGGCGGCAGGCCGGTGTGCTGCGTGAGGATGCGGCCCTTCGAGAGCTTCACCGGCGCCAGCCGCACCGGCGCAGCCTTGGCAGCCGCTGGCGCGGCCGTCGAGTTCTTGCGCCGCGCACTGGTGTAGCCGCCATCGGTCAGCGGCTGCCACGTCGGAATCAGGTGCTGCTTGCCGTTGCCGATCAGGTCGGCGCGGCCCATGCTCTTCAGGCTTCGCGCAGCAGCGGCCAGTTGTTGGCGTCGTGATAGCGCAGGAAGGCCTTGTGCAGGCGGCGGCGCTTGTCGCCGCGCACGATGTCCACCGTCTCGCTCTCGCGCGTGATCTTGCGCAGCGGGTTCTTGTTGGTGTGGTACATCGTCGTGGCCGTGGCCATCGGGCTCGGGTAGAAGGTCTGCACCTGGTCGGCGCGGAAACCGTTCTTCTTGAGCCAGATCGCGAGGTTCATCATGTCCTCGTCGCTGGTGCCCGGGTGCGCGGCAATGAAGTACGGAATCAGGTACTGCTTCTTGCCCGCCTCGGCCGAGAACTTCTCGAACATCTGCTTGAACTTGTCATAGCTGCCGATGCCGGGCTTCATCATCTTGGTGAGCGGGCCCTGCTCGGTGTGCTCGGGCGCGATCTTCAGGTAGCCGCCGACGTGGTGCTGCACCAGTTCCTTCACGTACTCGGGCGACTGCACGGCCAGGTCGTAGCGCAGGCCGGAGCTGATCAAGATCTTCTTGATGCCCTTGAGCGCACGCGCGCGGCGGTAGATCTTGATGAGCGGGTCGTGGCTGGTGTTCAGGTTCGGGCAGATGCCCGGGTACACGCAGCTGGGCTTGCGGCAGGCCGACTCGATTTCGGGCGACTTGCAGCCGACGCGGTACATGTTGGCCGTGGGGCCGCCCAGGTCGGAGATGGTGCCGGTGAAGCCCTTGACCGAGTCGCGGATGGCCTCGACCTCCTTGATGATCGAGTCTTCCGAGCGGCTCTGGATGATGCGGCCCTCGTGCTCGGTGATCGAGCAGAAGGTGCAGCCGCCGAAGCAGCCGCGCATGATGTTCACGCTGAAGCGGATCATTTCCCACGCGGGGATCTTGGTCGCGCCGTCGTGGCTGCCGTTCTCGTCGGCGTAGCGCGGGTGCGGGCTGCGCGCGTACGGCAGGTCGAACACGTGGTCCATCTCGGCCGTGGTCAGCGGAATGGGCGGCGGGTTGATCCACACGTCGCGCGCCGTGACGCCCTCGCCGTGCGCCTGCACCAGGCACGGGCGTTGCCGGGGTTGGTTTCCAGGTGCAGCACGCGGTTGGCGTGGGCGTAGAGCACCGGGTCGCTGCGCACCTGCTCGTACGACGGCAGGCGGATCACCGAATGGTCGCGCGGCGGCACCTTGATCCTGGCGCGCGCGGCCAATGCCGGGTTGGGCACGAAGGTCAGCGGCTTGATGGCGGGGTTGACCACCGAGCCCGCGGCGGAGCCGGAGGCTTCGGCGGCCTTGGCGACGGCCTCGGCCTCGTCTTCCTTCGCGCAGGTGGCGCCGTTGGCCTTGGCCTGGTCGGACACCATCAGGTAGGGGTTGACGTGCGCCTCGACACGGCCGGGCTCGTCGACGCTGGTGGAGTTGATCTCGAACCAGCCCTCGGGCGTTTCGCGGCGCACGTAGGCGGTGCCGCGCACGTCGGTGATCTGCTGCACCGGCTCCTTGGCGGCCAGGCGGTGTGCGATCTCGACGATGGCGCGCTCGGCGTTGCCGTACAGCAGCAGGTCGCACTTGGCGTCGACCACGACCGAGCGGCGGACCTTGTCCGACCAGTAGTCGTAGTGCGCGATGCGGCGCAGGCTGCCTTCGATGCCGCCGAGGATGATCGGCACGTCGTTCCAGGCTTCCTTGCAGCGCTGCGAATACACGATGGCCGCGCGGTCGGGCCGCGAGCCGCCGACGTCGCCGGGGGTGTAGGCGTCGTCGCTGCGGATCTTGCGGTCCGCCGTGTAGCGGTTGATCATCGAATCCATGTTGCCGGCGGTCACGCCGAAGAACAGGTTCGGCTTGCCCAGCGCCTTGAAGGGCTCGGCGCTCTGCCAGTCGGGCTGCGCGATGATGCCCACGCGAAAGCCCTGGGCCTCGAGCATGCGGCCGATCACCGACATGCCGAAGCTCGGGTGGTCGACGTAGGCGTCGCCCGTGACCACGATGATGTCGCAGCTGTCCCAGCCGAGCGCCTCCATTTCCTTGCGCGTGGTCGGCAGGAACTTGGCCGTGCCGAAACGGGCCGCCCAGTACTTGCGGTAGCTGGTCAGCGGCTTGGCGGCACGTGCGAAAAAGGAGACGTCGACGGGGGCGTTCATCGGTGGGAATGGACAGCGCCGTGGGAGCGCCGTTGTGGGCAACCCTCGATTTTAGGGTTTTCCACCATCCCTGTCGCGACAAACATCCAGTGACCGGGACGGCAGGCGGGCTTCAATTGGTTGCCAAAGTCAACCAATTGAATGACAATGACAACCATGTCCAAACTTCCGCCCCATGTCGATGCCGCCGCCGTCAAGGCGATCCGGCAGTTCAACCGCTTCTACACCCGCCGCATCGGCGCCCTCGACCCCTACCTCGGTAGCCCCATGTCGCTGACCGATGTGCGTGTGCTGTACGAGCTGGCGCATCGCGAAGTGGCGGTCGCCAGCGAGATAGGCCGCGACCTCGGGCTCGACGCGGGCTACATGAGCCGCATCCTGCGCCGCTTCGAAACCGAAGGCTGGCTCACGCGCGAGCCGCACCCGCGCGACGCGCGCCAGAGCGTGCTGCGCCTGACCGAATCCGGGCACGCGGCATTTGCGCCGCTGCAACAGAAGTCGCGCGAGGAAGCCGCCTCGCTGCTCGCCCCGCTCGCGCCGGCACAGCGCCAACAGCTGGTACAGGCCATGGGCACGATGCAGTCGCTGCTCGACCCCGAGGCCGCGCCGGCCAAGCCCCAGGCCGCGGTGCTGCGCGACCCGGCCCCCGGCGACATCGGCTGGGTGGTGCAGCAGCACGGCGAAATCTATGCGCGCGAGTACGGCTGGAACAACCAGTTCGAGGCGCTCGTGGCCGGCATCGCAAGCGAGTTCTTGCTCAAGTTCCAGCCCGAGTGGGAGCGTTGCTGGATCGCCGAACTCAACGGCGAGCGCGTGGGCGCGATCTTCGTGGTGCGCAAGTCGCCGACGGTGGCGCAACTGCGCATGCTGATCCTGGCGCCGGGCGCGCGCGGGCTCGGGCTGGGGGGCAAGCTGGTGGACGAGTGCATCGCCTTCGCGCGGCTCAAGGGCTACAAGAAGATGGTGCTGTGGACCAACAGCTGTCTGGTCGCCGCGCGGGGAATCTATGCCAAGCGCGGGTTCCAGCTGACGCAGTCGGAACCGCACGAGGGCTATGGTTCGCCGCAGGTCGGTGAGACCTGGGAGCTGAAGCTGTAGGGGGCCTTCTCCCTCCCCCAGAGGAGGAGGGAGAAATGCAGGGTTACTGCATGAACCAGCCGTGGCTCACCACCAGCGACTGGCCCGTCAGCGCATTCGTCGGGAAGCCCGCGAACAGCAGCGCCACGCGCGCCACGTCTTCCGTGGTCGTGAACTCGCCATCGACCGTTTCCTTGAGCATCACGTTCTTGATGACTTCTTCCTCGCTGATGCCCAGCGTCTTGGCCTGCTCGGGAATCTGCTTTTCGACCAGCGGCGTGCGCACGAAGCCCGGGCAGATCACGTTGGCGCGCACACCGTGCTTGGCGCCTTCTTTCGCGACCGTCTTGGCCAGGCCGATCAGGCCGTGCTTGGCCGTGACGTAGGGCGCCTTCAGCAGCGAGGCTTCCTTCGAGTGCACCGAGCCCATGTAGATCACGCTGCCGCCACGGCCTTGCGCGTACATGTGCTTCAGGCAGGCCTTGGTGGTGAGGAACGCGCCATCGAGGTGAATGGCAAGCATCTTCTTCCAGTCGACAAAGCTGAACTCTTCGACCGGATGCACGATCTGGATGCCGGCATTGCTGATCAGGATGTCGATGCCACCGAAGGCCGCGGCGCCCTCTTCCACCGAGGCGTTCACCTGGTCTTCGTTGGTCACGTCGACAGCCACGCCGATGGCCTGCGCGCCGGTGGCCTTGAGCTCGGCCGCGGTGGCGTCGGCCGCTTCCTTGTTGAGGTCGGCAATGATGATCTTCGCGCCTTCCTGCGCGAACAGGATCGCGATTTCCTTGCCGATGCCGCTGGCCGAGCCGGTGATGTAGGCGACCTTGTCCTTGAGTTGCATGGTGAATGTTCCTTGAGAGTTGGGTTGGTAGATGGCTGCGGGAATCAGGCCAGGTAGTCGTGCTCGACGGTACCCAGCGCGAGTGTCATGTCGGCGATGTAGTGCACGGCCGATTCGACCTTCAGCACCGGCAGGTCGGCCACCGGCGCCAGCGCATGCGGATGCAGCTCGAGCGAGGCCGGGCCGGCCCATGCGCCGTGCAGGGTCACGTCGACCATGTGGTAGCGCACCAGCTCGCAGATGCGCGCCGTGCCGTCCACGTGCGGAATGATCTTCAGCAGGAAGTTCGGCTGCGCGATGCCCGCCAGAATGGGCTCGGGGTCGAGCGCGCGGTGCTTGAAGCCCATGGTGGCCTTGGCCACGCGCACCTTGCCGTAGTCGAGCGTGCCGACCACCACGTCGGTCTCGTAGTCGAGCACCGGCGAGGCCAGCTTCTTGGGAAAGCCCCAGAGCTCGCGTCCGCCGGCAATGGGCGGATGGTCGTTGAGGTACATCGCGTGAACGTACGCGCCCTTCTCCACGCCCTTGGCCGTGCGCAGCTGCACCGGAATGACCTGGCCCGACTCGGTGTAGTCACCGAAGCCGGTGGAGTCGGGCATGCGGATGAATTCGTACTTGACCAGCGGCTCGACCACTTCGAGCGGCTCGGGCACCACGGCGCGCAAGGCGTCCATGTCGGTGCGGTAGGTGACGATGAGAAATTCGCGCCGCACGAAGCGATAGGGTCCGGGCGGAAAAGCGGGGCTGGTCAGCGGCATCGCGAATGCCGTACGTCGCACATCTTCAATGTTCACGAACATTTCCTCCTGTTGAAGTGACGGACCAGTCTGGCGCCGGTTTCTTAGTTGAGGCTGAACCCGCGCGAAGCCACGGGCCTGGCCCTTGCCTTGCCGTGCAACTCAGCGAGAAAGGCCGGGCCGCTTCACGCGCCCCGAACCGTGCTCGCCGAGGTCGAAGGTGGTCACGCCGTTGACTGTGGCGTCGGCGCGCAGGATCTCGGGGTGCGCCAGCGTGCTGCGCATGTCGCGTGCGCCCGATTCCCAGTGCTCCTCGACCGCGGCGCGCGAGAACTCGTAGTCTTTCGATTCGAGCTCGTAGGGCTTGTCGCGGTAGATCAGGTGAAAGATGTCGATGGGCTCGTGCGTGAGCTGCGACTGCACCGCCAGCACGCTCGGGTCGTTGCGCAGGCTGGCCGGCAGCTTGGTGATGAGGTCGGCAATGGCCTGCTGCAGGTTCATGTTGGCCGCCAGCGCGTCGGTGTTCATGCGGGTGCGGCTGGAGTACGTGATGTCCTTCTGCCGCTCCAGCACGCCCGCCATGGTGCGCGGCATTTCACCGCGCGCATTGAACAGGTCGACCTGCAGCACCACCAGCGGCTCGGTGCGCGGATGCAGGTCGAGCACGTACTGCAGCGGCGTGTTCGACACGATGCCGCCGTCCCAGTAGTCGTCGCCGTCGATGCTGATGGGCGCAAAGCCCGGCGGCAACGCGCCGCTGGCCATGATGTGCTCGGGCCCGATGCGCTGGCGCGTGTTGTCGAAGTACACCGAATTGCCGGTGCGCACATTGACCGCGCCCACGCTGAAGCGCGCCTCGCAGGCGTTGATGCGGTCGAAGTCGACGAGCCGCTCCAGCGTGGTCTTGAGCGCGGAGGTGTCGTAGTAGCTGAGCAACGGCGCCGCGCCGCCCATCAGGAAGGCCGGCGAATAGCGCGGCTCGAAGAAACCCGGAATGCCCACCAGCGAGGCCATGGTCGCGCTCCACTGGTTCTGCGTGGCCCGGTCTCCGAGCCACGAAGGCAGGCGCTGCGAAGGCCCGGAAGATACCAGGTGCCAGAACTCGCGCAACCGGTCGACCCGGTGCTCGGGCGCGTTGCCGGCAATCAGCGCCGCGTTGATGGCGCCGATGGAGACACCGGCGATCCAGTGCGGCTCCAGGTCGGTCTCGCTGAGCGCCGCGAACACGCCGGCCTGGTAGGCCCCGAGCGCACCGCCCCCCTGCAGCACGAGCGCCTTGCGGGCGTTGCGCATGTCTTCGCGGCGTGAAGCAAAGGGGTTGAGGGCCTGGGCTTGGTGTTGGGGTTGGGCTCGGTGTTGGGTACGGGGCTTTTTTCTTCGGTGGCGTCGTCATGCATTCATTTGACACCAGCCCCGCGACATGAACCTGACCAGGGGTTGCTGGCCCCTGGCACGATTTCACATCTTCGGCAGCATCTGGCCGCGGATCTCGCCGCCGGGGTTGGCCGCGGTGTGCACGTTGGCGTACCACTTGCCCGCGGCCAGGTCGGCGGCCTGTGCCGGCGTGAGTGTGGCCTGGCCTTCGATCGGGCTGGCCGGGTTGGCGAACGGCAGCACCACGCCGGCATTGGCGCCGGCGGCAGCCGGGCCATGGAAGTGCGCCATGGTGGCCGGGCCGCTCAGGCCGGTGTAGGTGATCTTGTACTTGAGCACGTTGGTGTCGCGGTTCAACCAGGCTTCGGCCATGCCGCTGCCGCGCGTCATGTTCGGCGGCACTTCGCTGGCCGCGTTCATCGCGCCGCTGAAGCTCGCGACGTTCGACTTCGACATCATCCCGCAGCCGACCAGCGCGGCACTGGCCACGCCGGTGACGAGGGCTGCGCGCAAAAGGGTGCCATATTTGGTCATGTGCTTGATCTCCTGGGTTGTGAAAGCGTCCACAGCATAGGCAGGCCGGCGCGACTTGTCTTGTCGGCCATCGCCCCGACTTCAGCGGGCCCGTATCGGTAGAAACACCCGCCCGAAAGAGAGAATGCGCCCATGACTTCCCCCGCACTCCCCTCTGCCCGCGACGTCGTCGATTTCTGGCGCGACGCCGGCCCCAGCCGCTGGTTTGCCAAGAACGAGGCCTTCGACGCCGACTTCATCGCCCGCTTCGCGCACGCCCACCAGGCGGCCGCCCGCGGCCAGCTCGACCACTGGGCACAGGACGCCGAAGGCACGCTCGCGCTGCTCGTGCTGCTGGACCAGTTCCCGCGCAACACCTGGCGCAACAACCCGCACATGCTGGCCACCGACGGCAAGGCGCTGGCCGTGGCAAAGAAGGCCGTCGAGGCGGGCTTCGACCGGCAGATGGAAGCCGTGCTGCGGCCCTTCTTCTACCTGCCTTCATGCACTCCGAGGTGCTGGCCGAGCAGGAGCGTTCGGTCGAACTCAATGCGGCGCTGGACGCCAACACGCAGCGCTACGCCGTGCTGCACCGGGACATCATCGCGCGCTTCGGCCGCTTTCCGCACCGCAACGCGATGCTGGGCCGCGCGTCGAGCGCCGAAGAGCAGAAGTTCCTGGACGAGGGCGGCTTCGCGGGCTGACGCGGCGCAGGTATCGGGCCCAGGTGTCGGGCTCAGGTGTCGTTGTGGGCCAACGGCACGTCGCGCGTCGGCGAGGGGTTCAGGTCGAGCGTGCCCTTGGCGTCTTTCATCGAGCCGTAGGTGCGCGCGTAGACCCAGGTGAACTCCGCGCCCAGCAGGAAGATCTGCGCCGAGTAGTACACCCACACCAGCACCACCACCAGCGAGCCCGCCGCGCCGTAGCCCGAGGCCACGCTGCTCTTGCCGATGTACAGCCCGATCAGGTGCTTGCCCACGGTGAAGAGCAGCGCCGTGACCGCCGCGCCCACCCACACGTCGCGCCACTGCACCTTGGCGCGCGGCATGATCTTGTAGATCATCGCGAAGATCACGGTGACCATCGCGAAGCTGAAGACGAAGTTCACCACCTGCGCCAGCGTCTCCCAGGCGCCGAACACCGGCGACCACCACTTGCCCAGCGCCGCCAGCGCCGCGCTGGCCACCAGCGACACCATCAGCAGAAAGCCGATGCCCATGATCATGCTGAACGACAGCAGCCGCACGCGCAGCATGTTGAACAGCCCCTTGTTCTTGACGCGGGCCGGCGCGCGCCAGATGCGGTCGAGCGCGTCCTGCAGTTCGCCGAACACCGTGGTCGCGCCCACCACCAGCAGCCCGATGCCGACGATGGTGGCCACGATGCCCTCTGCCGGCTTGTTGACCGCCTGCAGCATGCCCTGCACCGCCGCCGCGCCCTGCGCGCCCATCAGTCCCGAGAGCTGCGCGAAGATCTCGCCGCGCGCGGCCTCCTGCCCGAACACCAGCCCGGCCACGGCAATGACGATCAGGAGCAGCGGCGCGATCGAGAACACGGTGTAGTAGGCCAGCGCGGCCCCCATGCTCGGCGCGTAGTCGTTCGACCAGGAGTTGAAGGCCCTTTGGCAGAGGTCGAAGAGCGCGCGGAGTTGCTTGAGCATGGCGGTAGTGTCCCTGTTGAGCGGCGCGGGTTTTGTCAGCACGATGCCCGGCACGTTGAAAGCCTGCCTACGATAATCGCTCCACATGCACCCGTCTCCCCCAGCCACCGGCGCGGCGGCGCCGCTCGCCCCGCCCGCGCCCGCATCCGCCCAGCCCCAGTCGCCGCGCGACCTGTTCTTTTCGTTCACCTGGCTGGCGCTGCAAGGCTTCGGCGGCGTGCTGGCCATCGTGCAGCGCGAGATGGTCGAAAAGAAGAAATGGCTCACGCCCGAGCAGTTCCTCGAAGACTGGGCCGTGGCGCAGGTGATGCCCGGCCCCAACGTGATCAACCTCGGCCTGATGATCGGCGACCGCTACTTCGGGCTGCGCGGCGCCATCGCGGCGGTGGCGGGCATGCTGACCATTCCGCTCGTCGTCATCCTCGCGCTGGCCGTGCTCTACGCGCACTACGCGGGCAACCCGCAGGTGGCGGCGGCATTGCGCGGCATGGGGGCGGTGTCGGGCGGGCTGATTGCCGCCACCGGCATCAAGCTGGTGCCGCAGCTGCGCAAGCACCCGCTGGGCTTTGCCACCTGCCTGGGCTTCATGGCGCTGGTGTTCTTCGCCATCGCGCTGTTCAAGATTCCGCTGGGCTGGGTGCTGCTGGTGCTGGGCGGCGTGGCCTGCGTGTGGACCTGGAAGAGGATTCCCGCATGACCAGCATCACCATCGTGATGCACTGGCACGACTGGCTCGCGCTCTTCGGGCAGTACATGCTGCTGTCGCTGCTGTCGATCAGCGGCGCCATCACCACGGTGCCCGACATGCACCGCTACCTGGTGGCCCAGCACGGCTGGCTCACCGACGCGCAGTTCAGCTCTTCGGTCGCCATCGCGCAGGCGGCGCCCGGGCCCAACGTGCTGTTCGTGGCGCTGATGGGCTGGAACGTCGGGCTCAACGCGGGCGGCGGCATCGGCGCGGGGCCCTCGGCCTGGCTGCTGGGCTTCTTCGGGCTGCTGGTCACCATGGTCGGCATCATGCTGCCGAGCACCACCCTCACCTACTTCGCCACGCGCTGGGGCCACCGCAACCGCACGCGCCGCGAAGTGCGCGCCTTCAAGCAAGGCATGGCGCCCGTGGTGGTCGGACTGCTGATCGCCACCGGCTGGGTGCTGGCGGCCGGCAACCATGCCGGCAATGCACCCGCCTGGCATTTGTGGCTGCTGACCGGCGCGGCCGCGCTGATCGTGTGGCGCACGCGCATCCACCTGCTGTGGCTGCTGGGTGCCGGCGCGGTGCTGGGCGCGGTCGGCTTCGTCTGAACGAACACTTTTTCCTCAACGCTTTTTCAGGAACACACCCTCATGTCGCAACTCCGACCCCTCGGCCGCTCCGGCCTCCTGGTTTCCCCGCTCGCCTTCGGTGGCAACGTGTTCGGCTGGACCGTCGACGAAGCGGCGTCGTTCAAGCTGCTGGACGCCTGGCTCGACGCCGGCTTCAACTTCGTCGACACCGCGACGTGTACTCGGCCTGGGTGCCGGGCCACACCGGCGGCGAGTCCGAGACCATCATCGGCAAATGGCTCAAGCAAAGCGGCAAGCGCAACCGCGTGGTGCTGGCCACCAAGGTCGGCAAGCCGATGGGCGAAGGCAAGGTGGGCCTGTCGCCCAAGTACATCCGTGAAGCCGTCGAGGCCTCGCTCAAGCGCCTGCAGACCGACCACATCGACCTCTACCAGTCGCACGACGACGACGCGAGCACGCCGCTCGAAGAGTCGCTGCGCGCCTTCGACCAGCTGATCCAGGAGGGCAAGGTGCGCGCGATCGGCGCGTCGAACTACACCGCGCCGCGGCTGGCCGAGGCGCTGGACGTGTCCGAGAAGCTCGGCATTGCCCGCTACGAAAGCCTGCAGCCGCTGTACAACCTGTACGACCGCGCGGTGTTCGAGGACGCACTGGAGCCGCTGTGCGTGAAGCGCGAGGTGGGCGTCATCAATTTCTATGCACTGGCGGCCGGCTTCCTCACGGGCAAGTACCGCACGGAGGCCGACGCCGGCAAGAGCGCGCGCGGCGCCAACACCACCAGGAAGTACCTCAACGAGCGCGGCCTGCGCATCCTCGACGCGCTGGACAAGGTGGCCCAGCAGTACAACGCCAAGCCGGGCCAGGTGGCCATCGCCTGGCAGATCGCACGGCCCGGCGTGACCGCGCCGATTGCCAGCGCCACCTCGATCGCGCAGCTCGAAGAGCTCGTGGTCGCGACGCAGCTGAAGCTGGACGCGGGCACCATCGAGATGCTCGAC
Source organism: Variovorax sp. E3 (assembly GCF_016082275.1). Lineage (GTDB taxonomy): Bacteria > Pseudomonadota > Gammaproteobacteria > Burkholderiales > Burkholderiaceae_C > Variovorax. The sequence goes on along the minus strand of NZ_MOWM01000106.1, from coordinate 2,909 downwards.
CGCGCCAGCGCCGAGACCACCGCCGCCTGAGGCCGGCCCGACGATGAGCGTGTTCGACTTCGACGCGATCTCCGCCCCCGCGCTGGAGCACTTCGCCGACCTGCGGGTCGAGGTGGGCGCGCCGCAGGTGCTGGGCGGCACCCCGCGCGGGCTGCGCCGCGTGGTGCCCATCACGGGCGGCGAAGCCATCGGGCACGGCTGGCGGGCGCGCGTGCTGCCGGGCGGCTGCGACTTTCAGTTGATCGTGAGCGAAACGCTCTCCGAGCTCGATGCGCGCTACGCTCTGGAGACCGATGCCGGCGACCTGATCTACGTGCAGAACCAGGCCGTGCGCTCGGCCTCGCCCGAGGCCATGACCAGGCTGCTGCGCGGCGAGCCGGTCGACCCGTCGCAGGTGTACTTCCGCTGCCACCCGCGCTTCGAGACCACCTCGCCTTCGCTGAAGTGGATCACCGACCGCATGTTCACCGGTGCCGGCATGCGCCACCCGACCGAGGTGGTGATGCGCTTCTACACGCTGGTGTAGCGAACGGGCGGGCGTTCAGCCGTCGACCGGGTTCAGCGGCGTGGCCAGGATGCGCTGGTAGAAGGCCACGTCGAGCCAGCGGCCGAACTTGAAGCCGGCCTGCCGCACGGTGCCCGAATGCTCGAAGCCCAGGCGCTCGTGCAGCGCGATGCTGCCGGCGTTGGCGGCATCGATGGCGCCGACCATCACGTGCACGTCGCGCGCGATGGCCTCGACAATGATCGCCTCCATCAAGGTGCGGCCCAGGCCTTCGCCCCGGTGCGCGCTATCGACATACACCGAGTGCTCGACCGTGTACTTGTAGGCCGGAAAGGCGCGAAAGGCGCCGTAGCTCGCGAAGCCCAGCAGCTTGCCGTCGTCGTTCACCGCGCCGATCACGGGGAAGCCGTTCGCGCGCTTGGTGGCGAACCACGCGACCATGTTCTCGGGCGTGCGCGGCTTGTAGTCGTACAGCGCGGTCGAGGTGACGATGGCCTCGTTGAGGATGGCAAGAATCGCAGGCGCGTGTGCTTCTTCGGTACAGGGGATGAGCCGCATGATGTTCCTTGTGTCTTCCAATATAAGAGAATAATAATCTCATATGGGAAACACTTCATCGACCTCCGCCATTTCTTCTTCCGCGGAAGCCACCGACGACATCGACGCGCTCATCGCCTCGCGGCTGCTGGCGCTGCGGCAGGCACGCGGGCTCACCCTGACCGAGCTGGCCGACCTCTCGGGGGTCAGCAAGGCCATGATCTCGAAGGTGGAGCGCGCGCAGAGCAGCCCGACGGCCGTGCTGCTGGGCCGCCTGGCGGCCGGGCTCGGCGTGCCGCTGGCGCAGTTGCTGACCGAAGACGGCGGCCGGCCCCAGCGCCTGCGCACGCGGGCCGAGCAGGACGTGTGGCGCGACCCCGAGGCCGGCTACCTGCGCAGGCAAGTGGCCGAGCGGCAGGCGGGCAGCGGCGTCGAACTGGTCGAGGTCGAGCTGCCGCGCGCGGCGCAGGTCAGCTATCCGCGCTGGAGCGGCAAGCCCTACCGCCAATGCCTGTGGATGCTCGAAGGCGCGCTGCGGGTGGACTACGGCGACGAGCGCTTCGACCTGGCGCCGGGCGACTGCCTCGACTTCGGCGTGGACCGGCCGCTGGTGTTCAAGGCATTGGGGCGCGGCGCCTGCCGCTACCTGCTGGTGGCGAGCCCGTCCTAGCCACCCGGTAGGCACGCTCCCACACGCACAGGCGGCGTGGGCCGCCTCGGGCCCCTGCATCGGCCGGGATACTGCAAGGCATCTCAGCTTCCGGAGGAACGACGATGTCCTTTGCGCTCTACATGATCGGGTTCCTGGTCTTCCTTGGCGGCCTCGTCTGGGGTGCCTCGGTGATGGGCGTGCCCACGCTCTACATCGGCATCGGGGCGACGATCCTGCTCGGGATCGGCATCTTCAGCGCGGTCGGCCGCACGCGCGGCAAAGACCCGTCCTGAGTTCACACAGGCTTCACGCCGCGCGCACACGGGCTGGCTAACTTCGCATGCGCACCGCGGACCGCGGTGCGCATCGAACACAGCCAGCCCATGTCATCTTCTTCCCAGAGTTTTTTCGCCTCCCTCGATTCGTCCTTGATCACGCCGCCGCATGCGGCGCCGATTGCATCGGCCGCCAGCGGCGCGCCGGGCATCAAGGTCGACCTTCTCGTGGTGGGCGCGAGCTTCGCGGGGCTCGCATGCGCCCGTGCCGCGGCCCTCGCCGGACTCAGCGTGATGGTGCTCGAGAAGAAGTCCAGCGCCGGCGCCAAGCTGCACACCACCGGCATCATCGTCAAGGACGCGGTCGACAGCGTGCCGTGGCTGGCCGAGGTGCCGCCCGCGCTGGTGCGCCGCATCGACGGCGTGCGGCTGTACGCACCCAACATGCGGCACGTCGACCTGCACGCGCCGGGCTATTGGTTCTGGGCCACCGACGCGCCCGCGCTGCTCGACTGGATGGTCGATTCCACGCGCGCCTGCGGTGTCGATGTGCGGCTGGGCACGCTGTTCGAGCAGGCGCTGTGGATCAACGGGCGCTGGGAGGTGCCGGTGACGCACGGCCCCTGCATCACGGCCACCTACCTCGTGGGCGCGGACGGCCCGCATTCACGCGTGGCCAAGGCGCTCGGCCTGTCGCGCAACACGCGCTTTCTCTACGGCGTCGAGCACGAATACCAGGGCGCGCGCATGGCGCCCGACCTGCTGCATTGCTTCATCGATCGCAAGCTGGCGCCCGGCTACATCGGCTGGGCACTCGACGGCGTGGGCGCGAGCCAGATCGGGCTGGCCCGCCGCGTGGTGCCGGGCGACGCGGGGGCGCTGCGGCTCGACCCGCTGCTGCGCAAGATCGCCTCGGTGGTGACGCCGGGCGAGGCCCCGC
>NZ_MOWM01000105.1 GCF_016082275.1 Variovorax sp. E3 | reverse complement strand
CGATGCCACTCGTCACGGTGCTCAGCCCCGACGACGTAGAAGACGACAGGCTGCTGACGCTGCTCGCCGCAGTACTCAAACCAGACGACGTCGAGGTTGACAAGCTGTTGATGCCGCTGGTGGCGGTACTCAAGCCCGATGAAGTCGACGTAGACAAACTGTCGATACCGCTCGTCACCGTGCTCAGCCCTGTCGACGTGGAAGACGACAGGCTGCTGATGCCGCTGGTAGCCGTACTCAAGCCAGACGATGTCGAGGTCGAAAGACTGTTGATGTTGCTGGTTGCCGTGCTCAACCCCGAGGACGTCGAAGTCGACAGACTGCTGATGCCGCTGATGGCGGTGCTCAAACCGGACGATGTCGAAGTCGAAAGACTGTTGATACCGCTGGTGGCCGTGCTCAACCCCGAGGACGTCGAAGTCGACAGACTGTCGATGCTGCTGGTGGCGGTGCTCAAACCGGAGGACGTCGAAGTCGAAAGACTGTTGATGCCACTGGTGGCGGTACTCAACCCCGACGATGTCGAGGTCGACAGGCTACCGATACCGCTCGTCACGGTGCTCAAACCAGACGACGTCGACGTCGACAGACTGCTAATACCGCTGGTAGCCGTGCTCAACCCCGAGGAAGTCGATGTCGACAAACTGTCGATGCCGCTGGTGGCGGTGCTCAACCCGGACGAGGTCGAAGTCGAAAGACTGTTGATGCCACTGGTGGCGGTACTCAACCCCGACGAGGTCGATGCCGACAAACTGCTGATACCGCTCGTAGCCGTACTCAACCCCGACGAAGTCGAAGTCGACAAACTGCTGATCCCACTCGTCGCCGTACTCAACCCCGAAGAAGTCGACGTCGACAAACTGTCCACGCTGCCGGACACAGCACTCAACCCGGTGGATGCCGAAGTACTCAGCGACTGCAGTTGCCCGAAAGTCGCCGCATCCGTCGCCGCGGTTCCGTTAGCCAGGCTGACGATCTTGTTGCCGTTCAGCGATGTGATGCCATTGAGCGAAATGCCCGAGGCCCGTACAAGGTGATGCTCCCCGCAGCGCTGTTGCCCGTGCCGCCGACCCACATGTAGGCCGACGTACCGGCGGCGAGCCCCCCACCCCCGGCAAGATCGCTCTCCGCAAGGATGACGCCCTGCTTGGAGCCCGAACAGTTGTTCTCTCCCTGCGTGGCATTGGAATACTGCCAACCCACGCCATTGCCCGACGAAAAACTGCCGTTGAGGCTCCAGGTGCTCGAGGTGCCGGTGGTGTAGCAAAGCGTGATCCGGCTGGCCCATGCGCCATTGGCGTTGAGCCCCAGGACAAGACAAACCACGGCGCCGGAAATCGGCGTGCCGACGAACCTGCGCCTCGCCTTGCGGGCCTGCGGCGCACCGACGGACTGACTCGCCGATCTGCCACCGGCGCCGTTCGTCATGGCCGCTTCGGAAGCGACGATCCACGCCATGCGCACCTTGCTCCAGACCACCCTGTAGAACTTGTTCATGATCAAACTCCCTGGTTGTTTGCTTGCGAGATTTCGCCGATGCCGTGGCCGGCGAGCTAAGACACGCTCCCGGCTATGCAGGCTGGGAGTCGATCCCGTGGTGGGATTCGGGGTGAAGAGGCGCCACCGCGTTCAGCTGGTATCCGCGCCCGTAGACGGCTTGCAGGCTCAGGTTGTTCTTGGCCTGCAGCCCCAGCTTTCTGCGCACATGCGACGCGCAAACGTCCAGGGTGCGCGAGTGCGCGCCGGGCATGCGTCCCCACAACGCGCTGGACAACCGCTCTCGCGTCATCAGCCGCCCCATGTTCCGGAACAGCTCGAGGGCCAGGTCGAATTCGCGCGGCTTCAGTTGCACCGGGCTGTCGCGAAAGAAGGCGACGCGGTTGCCGACGCAGAACCTGTAGTCGCCCCAGGTCAGGTCGCCCTGGGGCCGGAAGGGCGCGCCGCGCAGCGCCAACAGCCGCAGCCGTGACTTGAGTTCGCGCGGATCGATGGGCGCCAGCACGAAATCGATGCCCTCCAGATCCGAGAGGGCCTCACCCACCGGCAGCAGCATATGGAGCTGCTCGCGCGGCAGCACGAACAGCGTCGGTGCCTCGGAAAAACGGCGAATCGCGAGCAGGCGCGTCATGTCGACGTCGGCCGGCAAAGTCACCAGCAGCATGTCGAAGTACACGCCGCCTTGCAGCGCCTGGATCAAGCCGTCCAGCGTCGCGAAGGCGCGCGAACCATGGTCCATCAGGTCGACGTACTGGCACAGCGTCACGGAACCTTCGGTGTCCGCGGCCACCACGGCGACCAATGTTGCGGCGGGTCGTGGGGGGGCGAAGGTGGTGACGTAAGAACTGGATATCTGCATGTGCGCGCCCCAAGATTGAATGTGAGCGCGCTTGCATTCAGAAATGAAAATTCGCGCTCGTTGCTGCTTCAGCGGCGCGAATTTAGGAGGGCAACGTCATTGGAGCAATGACGAAAAATGACGATCAACTCAGCCGTCTGACTGCATGAATTGATAGAAAACTTGCAGATTTCGTTAGGTGTGCCGATGCCCTTCGGCAAACATGCAAACCAACCTATGCGGATGTATATGCCGTCACATAAAGCCACATTTGTTAATGACGCTTTTTGACGTTAAGTGCCGCAATTGCAAACCGGCAATTAAATTTTGAGCTGTCGATTAGTTCACACTCGTTGCGTGCCGCGGAGACGCTCAAGGGGTTATCGCGGCGCCGGCAGGGTGTGTCGGCGCCACGCTGGAATTCGGTGCGCCGAGCGGCAGCGACAGGCGAAACACCGTGCCGCGCGCATCGCTGGACAGCAGCACCACGTCGCCTCCGTGCTGCCGCGCGATGGTGCGCGAGATGTGCAGGCCCAGCCCCGAACCGGAAATGCGCGAAGACTGCACGCCGCGAAAGTAGCGCTCGAACAGGCTGCCCTGCTCGCTCCGGGGAATCGGCCTTCCGGCGTTCATGACGTCGACGGCCAGCCGCCCGTCGAGCAGATGGCACCGCACCTCGACCATCCTGTTGCGATCCGAGTACTTCACCGCGTTCTGCACGATGTTGCGCAGCGCCATCTCGATGCGCGCCCGGTTGCCCGCGAAGAACAGCGGCGCATCGGGCACGTTGACGAGCAGCCGCGAATCTTCGTCGGGCGAGCCCACGCTGCCCACGCCTTCGATCAGCTCCTTCAGGTCGAAGAAGTCCTTGCCCGCCTGCGTCGCGTTCATTTCCAGCGCGTCGTCGAGCAGGATGTTCTCGATGAGGGCCGACAGGCGGTGCACTGCCTTGCCGACCTTGCCCATGCTGGTCTTGACCCGCTCGTCCAGGCCTGAAGGCGACACCGCCAGCGCATGGGACACCGCCCCGATGACGGCCAGCGGCGTGCGGAACTCATGCGAGATCACCGCCACGAACTCCTGCTGGCGGGTCCGCTCTTCCAGTGCCTTCTCGGCGATCTTCAGGGCGCTCAGCGCATTCTGTTGCTCATGCTTGAGTTGCAGTTCGATCTGGATGGCGCGGGCGGCCACGGCGATGCTCAGCAAGACCAGGTTGATGATCTGGAAGAACTGCACCAGCGCGCCCTCCGACGTCCAGTGCTGCAGGTGGATGAACCCGAGATTGACGCCGCCGTAAAAGATCCAGGACGTATTGACCAGGAAGAACGCCGTCGCCGAGAACGCGTGCTGGTAGGCCCTGCACCTGAAGATGATGCAGGCGATGAAGAAGTTGTTGAAGATCGTCAGCAACACGCCCAGGGTCTCGACCCACCAGATGGCCTGCCCGATCTCGCCCATCATGATCAGCGGAATGGGTGCGGCGAAGACCACCGCCGACACATCCAGCAGCCGCGCGACCGCCGGCGAATAGGTCTCGTACTCGAACAACCGGCTCACGAACAACGCGGCGGTCGACATGAAGACACACGCCGCGATATCGGTGAAGCGGTCCGCCCACACTGCGCTGTCCGGAAAGAACAGCGAGCTTCCGTACCCCTGGAAGGCAAAGAGCGCCGACGAAATGCCGAGCAGGAAAACGGCGTACAGGAAATAGATCACCCCCCGGATCCATGCCCAGAACACCAGGGCCATGAGCACCATCACGCCCACGCCGCCCGAGAAGACCAGGTAGAAGATCGTTCGCTCGGCCTCGTTCTTTTCCAGGCCCGGCTTCTGCCAGGCGTTCAGCAGCAACGGAACGGGCCCGTGCGTCTTGATCCGTAGGTAGTAAGTTTGCGGTGCGTCGCCCAAGGTCACCGGAAAGGCCAACTGGCTGATCTTCACGCGCGCGCGAGAAAGGATGAAGGTCCCCGACTTCCGCGAGCAGGCGGCCCTGCCCCGAATCGCCGCTGTACACCTTCACGTCGTCGAGCCAGTTCGGCGACACCTTCACCACCCAGTCGTCGGGGCCGCCACGGGCGCGCTGCAACGAGAAGCGGACCCAGATGGCGGCGTGGGTGTAGCCCGTGAACGACTCCACGTCGCCGGCCTTGAAGCCGGCCTCGGCCGGCGCCGCCAGGATCTTTTCGATCGTCAGTGCGTTCGACGCGTCGAACAGGTACTCGACCTGCTCCGACAGCCTGACCGGCTGCGCCAGCCCGTCGCCCGCGGCAAGCACGAAGGCGTCGGCCCGCAAGCTCAGCAGGAACAGCAACGGCCCCAGCAACATTGCCAAAGCCAACGACCGAAATTTGGTTTTCATGCCGATGCCGCGCGCGGCGTCCCGTGGAACGACGCCCCTAGAATTCCGTACCCCCACGAGGCTGGATGCCAGGAACACCATGGACGACCTGAAACCGACAGCCGGCAAGGAACTGAGCGTCTACCTGATCGAAGACGAAGAGGATTTGCAGGAAGCACTGGTCTACAGCCTCAATCAAATGGGTTTCAAGGCCTCCGGCTTCGGAAGCGCTTCCGCCTTTTACCGCGCATTCGCCGTCTCGCGTTGCGACATCGTCGTGATCGATGTCGAACTCCCCGGCGAAGACGGCTTCTCCGTCGCCAGCCACCTGCGCTCCGCCAGCGATGTCGGCATCGTATTCGCCACGGCACGCGGCACGCTGGACGACCGCGTGCGCGGCATGCGCGGCGGCGCCGACGCTTATCTCGTCAAGCCCGTGCACCCCGAAGAGCTGGCCGCCACGCTGGAAGCCGTGCATCGCCGCATGGGCCTGGCGGACGCCAGCGCGCCCGACAAGGCGCCGCAGGCCGCGCCCGCCGGCACTGGACATTGGGCGCTGACCGAAGGCAACTGGCTGCTGTGCGACCCCAAGGGCCAGCACATCCGCCTCACGACCTCGGAGCGCGCCGTGATGACGCTGCTGTTCAAGCAGAAGAGCCGGCCCGTGGACCGAGCCCGCCTCGCTTCGGCGCTGGGCGACGAGTCGGCGCATGTCGACCTGCAGCGCGTGGACGCCATCGTCAGCCGGCTGCGGCGCAAGGCGCTGGCCGCGGGCATTCCGCTGCCGCTGCACGCGGTCAGGGGAACGGGCTACGAGTTCCAGGGCTGAACGCGCCCCCCAAAGCCGGGCACGGATAATGACCAGCCCCTTTTCACGAATCGCGAGCTTTCAGAGATGCTGAACAACCTGGCCCCCTTCCTCATCCACTGGGCCATCACGGCCATATCGCTCTGGGTGGCGAGCCACCTGTTTCGCGGGATCAAGTTCGACAGCACCGGCGCGCTCGTGGTGTCGGCGCTGCTGCTGGGCCTGGCCAACGCCATCGTCAAGCCGCTGCTGATCGTGCTCACGCTGCCGCTGACGCTGGTCACGCTCGGCCTGTTCCTGCTGGTCATCAATGCGCTGATGATCTTGCTGGTGGCCGCGCTGGTGAAGGGCTTTCGCGTGTCCGGCTTCTGGACCGCGCTGTTCGCGAGCATCTTCATCTCGATCCTGAGCGTGGTCATCGGCTCGTTCGTGACGAGCGACGACCCGGCCGAGAAGGTGCAGATGCCGCAAAGCGGCAACTGGCTCTGACTTTGCGCCGCGTTCGCTAGGCGAGCACGGCGCCGCCACGCACCAGCGCCTCGCGCAGCGCCGGCACCTTCACCGCGCGCACCTGCGCGCCCATGCCGCCCTCGGCCGCCCTGGCGGCCATTGCCGCCGCAATGCCGGCCGCCTGCCCGACCGCCATCGAGATCGTCATCACGCGGATCGCGGCCAGCGCCTCGTGGCTGGCCGAGATGCCACGGCCGATGCCCAGCGCGTTGTCGAGCATGCTCGGAATCAGGCTGCGGTACGGGATCTGATACGCGTGGTCGGCGTCCATCGGCACGTAGTGCAGCGCGCCGCCCGTCGCGGGGTGGATGTCGATGGGGTACGCGCCCGCCGCAATCGCATCGCTGAACTGCACGGGCTCCAGCAGCTCTTGCGCGGTCAGCACGTGGTCGCCTTCCAGCCGCCGCGTCTCGCGCACGCCGACCTGCGTGGCAAAGGCGCGCAGCCGGCCCTTCTCGCAGCCGGGCACTGCATTCGCGAGAAACCATGCCGCCTTCCACGCCTGCCGCCGCCCTTCGATCTCGGCAGCGCCCAGCGCCATCGGGTCGGTGGCGTCGATGCCCAGCCGGCTGATGTTGAACCAGCCGTCGTCCGAATACGGATCGCGGCTCGAATGCAGCGCCGCGCGCGCCAGCTGCCCCTGCGCGTAGCCCTGCGCCGCGAGTGCGGACAGCTCGGCCTTCGACAGCGCGCCGAAGCGCTCGAAGTCGATGGGCCCGAAGCGGAACATCATCGTCGCCGGCTGCAGTACCTCGCCGTCGCCCAGCTCGAGAAAGCGCGCGCCGGCCTGCTTCAGCGCGTCCATGTCGCCCGATGCGTCGACGAACACCCCCGCGCGCAGAAGCAGCACGCCGCCCTTGGTCAGCACGCGAATGCCGTCGATATGCCGGCCGTTGCTTGCCACGTCGAGCAGGGTCGTGTGCAGCAGCGGCCGCACGCCGGCCTCGGCCACCATGTCGTCGAGCACCAGCTTGAGCACCTCGGGTGCGTACTCCACGCGGTCCATGTGGTGGCCGGTGGACATCATGAAACGCTCGTGCGCGCGCGCCGCGCCATAGAGGCGCAGCCGCGCGACCACCTCGTCGGCCAGGCCCGCCACCACCGTGCGGCCGTTGCCGGTCTGCCAGCTGTTGAACTGCGCCACCGCGCCCGCCGTCGCATTGCCGCCGAGAAAGCCGTAGCGCTCCACCAGCACGACCGACGCGCCCTGCCTTGCCGCGGCCACCGCGGCCATCGTGCCGGCGACGCCGCCGCCGCACACCACCACGTCGGCCTCGACCGTGCGGCTGCTGGCGTGGCCCATGCCCGTGCTCTCGTTCATGTCAGTTCTCCAGGTGAATGCCGCGGGTCTTCACCACCTCGCCCCAGCGGCTGCCTTCGGTCTTCAGGTACTGCGCCGTGACTTCGCGCCCGCTCGTGAATGTTTCCAGGCTCAGCGCGCTGAAGCGCTTCTTCACCACGTCGGACTGGAGTGCCGTGGCCAACAGCTTCTCGAGCCGGGCCAGCCCTTCAGACGGAATCGTGCCCTTGGGCGCGACCAGCGTGGCCCAGCCCTCGACCTCCAGGCTCTGCAGCTTCAGGCTGCGAAAGGTCGGCACGTTGGGCAGCTCGGCCACCGGCTGCGCCGACGACACGGCCAGCGCGCGCAGGCGGCCCGAGCGGATGTGGACGATCACGCTCGGCAAATTCAGGAAGCCCATCGACACCAGCCCCGAGATCAGGTCGGGCATCAGCGCGCTCTCGCCCTTGTAGGGCACGCTCACGAGCGAAGTGCCCGTCTCCTGCGCGAACAGCTCGGCCGTCAGGTGCGCCAGCGTGCCGGTGCCGCTGTTGCCCGCGCTGAGCTTGCCCGGCTGCGCCTTGGCCTGCGCGATGAGGTCGGCGACGTTCATCGCCTTCGACTCGGCCGGCACCACCAGCACCAACGGCTGCTGCGAGACCATGCCGATGGCGTCGAAGTCGCGCGCCACGTCGTAGGTGAGCTTGGGGTTGAGCACCGGGTTGATCACCATGCTGTTGCTGCCCATCAGCAGCGTGTGGCCGTCGCGGCTTTGCAGCGCCGCCGCCACGCCGATGGCGCTGCCCGCGCCCGGCTTGTTCTCCACGATCACCGCCTGCCCCAGCTGCGGCGCCAGCACCTCGGCCAGCACGCGCGCCGAGCCGTCGGCCCCGCCGCCCGGCGCGAACGGCACGATGATGCGCAGCGGCTTGCTGGGCCAGGCTTCCGCCGCCGTGGCGCGGCGCCACGGGCCGGCGGCCAGGAGGGTGCCGGCGGCGCCGAGCGCCATGACCGAGAGAACGCTTCTGCGTGTGACGCCGGGTGCCTGCGCACCCCGACCCGCGACCGGACGGTGGACCATGTCTTGCCTGCCTCTGCTTGTGGTTTTGATTGAATGAACGGGCCGATCCTAGAAAGACCGGGCGCGGCCGGCAAATACCAACACGTCGCAAGCCCATAACATCGCGTTATCTCCCAACGCCGAAGCGCGAGGCCAAGTCATGAACCTGCGACAGATCGAAGTCTTCCGTGCCGTCATGCTGGCCGGCTCCGTCACCGATGCCGCGCGCTCGCTGCATGTGTCGCAGCCGGGCATCAGCCGCATGCTGTCGCACATCGAGCTGCAGTTGGGGCTGCGCCTGTTCGAGCGCCGCAAGGGCAAGCTGCAGGCCACGCCCGAGGCGCAGGCGCTGTTCGCCGAGGTCGAGCAGGTGTACCGCGGCGTGGCGCGCATCGAAGACTGCGCACAGGCCCTCAAGAGCGGCCAGATGCTCACGCTGCGCGTGCTGTGCAGCCCCAGCACCGGGCTCGACATGGTGCCGCGCGCGCTCACCGCACTGGGCCGCGAGTTCCCGGCCGCGCGCTTCTATGTCGAGGTGGTGCTGGCGCGCGACATGGTCAAGCGGCTGGCCGCGCACGAGGCCGACGTGGCCATTTCCACGCTGGCCATCGACGACCCGCTGCTCAACGCGCGCCCCATCGGCCAGTGGACGCTGGCCGGCGTGTTCCCCAAGGGCCACGCGCTGGAGGCGCGGCGCACGCTGCGGCCGGCCGACATCCTGCGCGAACGCATGATCGCCTTCAGCCCCGACACGCCGCAGGGCCGCATCATTGCCGACTGGTGCCGCGCGCACGGCTGCCAGCCCGACGCGCAGACCGAGGTGCGCGCCGGCCAGACCGCCTGTGCGCTGGCGGCGGCCGGCGCGGGCGTGGCCATCGTCGACGACCTCACGGCGCGCGGCTGCATGACCGACCGGCTGAGCTTCCGGCCGATCCTCAAGGCGCCGTCATTCGACGTGTTCGCCGTGACCAACGACAACTTCGCGCCCTCGCTGCTGGCCGGGCGCTTCGTCGCGCACGCCGAGGCGGCGCTGCGGCAGTTGAAAAAAGAGCGCGGCTGACTGCGCTGGCCGCGCCGCCTACTTGCCCCAGACCGTCTTGTACTGCGTGCGGTAGCCGTTGTCGGGGTCGAACACGTTCTTCGGCCCGCCGTCCTTGCCCACGTTGCCCACCGTGACGAGGTGCACCTTGGGCACGTAGCCCGACCACTTCTCCTTGGCGAAGGCGCGGTTGAGCTCGTCGACGATCTGCCAGCCCTGCATGTTCAGCGGCTCGGGCACGGTGCCGGCCTGGAAGCGCTGCGTGCGGATGCGCTGGTACGCGGCCTCGGAGCCGTCGCCCGCCGACACGGCCTTGGGCGAGCCGTCGCCCTTCTTGCCGGCCGCCGTGAGCGAGGGGCCCATGAAGTCGAAGTACAGGTCGTTGATGGCCAGCGAGTGCGTCCACTTGTCGCCGAAGCGCTGCAGCAGCGAAGTAGTGAGCTGCGGCATGCGCGTGGAGCTTTCGGCGATGGGGCTGTCCTCGAAGCTCAGCACGGTGCAGCCGCCGCACTTCTTGATGACGGCCTCCATGGCGCGCGCCTTGTAGAGCGCAATGGCGTACTGCGAGTCGGTGAAGATCACCACGCCGGCCTTGCCGTTCGAATCGGCCACCACCCACGAGGCGGCGACATCGGCCACGTCGTCAGTCACCGTGGTCACGTTGGCGAACAGACCCGCCTTGTCGTTCGGCCCCGGCTGCTCGCCCGAATGCCAGCCGACCAGCGGAATGCCCGACTTGGCGGCGCCCGAGAACGCGGCCTTCTGCTCGGTGGTGTCGAAGCCGCCGACCACGATGCCCGCCGGCTTGACGGCCAGCGCCTGGTTGAGCGCGGCCGTGCGCCCGCTCACCGTGCCCTGCCCGTCGATGACGCGCACCGTCCAGCCGATGGCGCGCGCGGCCTCTTCCACGCCCTTGCTCACGCCGACGATGCCGCCGTTCTTCATGTCGCCCGCGACGAAGACGATGGTCTTGCCGGCCACGGCCTTGGGGCCGGTGGTGGGACCGTCCCACTTTTCCTTGGTCATGGTCGCGACCTCGACCTTCTTCCTGGCGGCGTCCAGGAAGTCGTCGGCCAGGGCCTTGTGTGGCGCCAGCGTGGCGGCGCACAGGGCCAGCACGGCGGCGGCCGTGCGCGCGTGAACAGTCTTTTTCTTCATGCGTTGTCTCCGTTGGTTGTGAGGGGAACAGGCGCTGCGTGGTCGGCATGGTCGGCGTGGTCGAGCTGCCGCTGCGCGATGCGCCGCTTGATCGAGCGGTTGCGCCGCTGCTGCGCCCAGCCCGCGATGCCGATCGACACCAGCAGCGTCAGCCCGTTGAACAGCGGCTCCACGTAGAAGGCTCCGCCGAACTGCTGGATGCCCGAGATGCCGATGGCCAAAATGGCCACGCCCACCAGCGTGCCCCACACATTCACGCGGCCGGGCCGGATGGTGGTGGAGCCCAGGAACGCGCCGACCAGCGCCGGCAGCAGGAATTCGAGCCCCACGCTGGCCTGCCCGATCTGCAGCCGCGAGGCCAGCAGCACGCCCGCGAAGCCCGACAGCAGCCCCGACGCGACGAACGCGCCCATCACGTGCCTGCGCACCGAGATGCCGTTGAGCTGCGCCGCCTTCGGGTTCGCGCCGATCACGTAGAGCGCGCGGCCCAGCGGCGTGAATTCGGTCACCACCCACAGCGTGACGCTCACCGCCAGCACATAGAACGCGCCGATGGGCAGCCCCAGCAGGTTGCCGCCCGCGATGCCCACGAAGCCGTCGGGCAGCTCGCCCACCACCTGCCGCCCGCCGCTGTGCCACATGGCCACCGCGTAGATCACGGTGCCGGTGCCCAGGGTGGCAATGAAGGAGTCGATCTGCGCAAGCTCGACGAGCAGGCCGTTGAGCACGCCGAACAGCGCCGCGCACAGCAGCACCACCAGCACCGCCACCGGCCACGGCAGCCCGAGCTGCGTCTGCAGGCTGATCGCGAGGATGTGCCACAGCACGATGCCGTAGCCCACCGTGAGGTCGATCTTGCCGGTGATCATGGGAATGGTCGCGGCCAGCGCCAGCAGCGCGATCACCGACTTGTCGGCCAGGATCGCGCGCAGGTTGAACAGCGTGGGAAAGGTGTCGGGCAGCAGCAGCGAGAACAGCAGTGCCAGCGCCACCATCAGCACCACGAGCCCGTACACGGGCATCGCGCGGCCGATGCTCTGTGCAAGCGAAAGGGCCTCGCCGTCGAGGGACTTGTCGGGCTCCAGCGCCGTGGACTTGATCGAACTGCTCATGCGGGAATTTCCTCGCGCGTTGCCGCGCCTGCTGCCAATGCCAGAAGCCTCTCGACGGTGATGGCGTCGCCCGCGAGTTCGGCCGCGATGAGCCCGTCGCGGAACACGAGCACGCGGGTGCACACCGTCGCGATTTCCTCGAAGTCGGTCGACACGACCACCAGCGCCGTGCCCGCCTCGGCGCGCTCGCGCAGCACGCCGTAGATCTGCCGCTTGGCGCCCACGTCGACACCGGCGGTCGGCTCTTCGAGCACCACCAGGGGTTTGTCCAGGTGGAACCAGCGCGCCAGCACCACCTTCTGCTGGTTGCCGCCGGAAAGCTGCTGCACCTCGGCCGAGGGCGCGGGCGGATTGATGTCGAAGCGCCGGATGAGCGCGAGCGCGTGGCCGGTCTCGCGGCGCGGCCGGTCGAACGCCAGGCCGCGGTCGCCGTGCAGCGCCGCGTTGGGAAAGAGGTTCTCGAGCACCGTCATCGAGCCCGCGAGGTTTTCTTCGAGCCGCTCGCCGGCCACGTAGGCAACGCCCGCGCGAATGGCATCGGCCGGGCAGGTGAAGCCGCAGGGCTTGCCCAGCAGCTGCATGCGCCCGGCCGACAGCGGCTCGCGCCCGAAGATCGCGCGGCTGATGGCCTCGTGCCCCGCACCGCGCAGGCCTACGAGCCCCAACACCTCGCCGCGATGCACCGCCAGGCTCAACGGCCCCGCATTGCCGCTGGCCGCGCCGTCGAGTTGCAGCACGGGCTCGCGCGTGGCGGGCACGCTCGCCTTTGGCACCGAGGCCGACAGCGCCTTGCCGACGATCAGCCCGACCAGCTCGCCCTCGTTCGTTTGCGCGGTGGTCTTCACCGCGACCAGCTTGCCGTCGCGCATCACGGCGGCGCGGTCGGAGATGGCCATCACCTCGTCGAGCCGGTGCGACACGTACAGCATCGCCATGCCCTGGCGCCGCAGTTCGCGCAGCACGCCGAACATGCGCTCCACGTCGCTCATCGGCAGGCTGGCCGAAGGCTCGTCGAGCACCAGCAGCCGCGCCTTCACTTCGAGCGCGCGGCCGATGGCGAGCAACGACTTTTCAGCGCGCGTGAGCGAGAACACGCGGCGGCCGGGGTCGATGTCGCAGCCCACGCGCGCCATCACGCGGCGCGCGGTGTCGTTGGCGGCCGACCAGTCGATCAGGCCGAAGCGGCGCGGGTAGCCCGTGCCCAGGCCCACGTTCTCGGCCACCGTCATCCATTCGACGAGCCCCAGGTCTTGATGGATGAACGCCACGGGTTGCTCGCGCCGGTCGCTGCGCCGCCACGCGGCCTGCGGCTGGCCGTCGAAGAAGATCTCGCCCTGGTCCAGCGGGTGGATGCCCGCGAGCAGCTTGATGAGCGTGGACTTGCCCGCGCCGTTCTCGCCGAGCAGCGCGAGGATTTCTCCGGCGTTCACGTCGAGCGTGACGTCGTCCACGGCCTGCGTGCCGCCGAAGCGCTTGCCGACCGACTGGAACCGCAGCAGTGATGAGGTGCGCATGGGCCGGAGTCTGGCACTCAATGTGATACCGGTAACTTAGGCTTTTCCCGTACACCGGAAGATGCCGCTTTCACTCTTGATCGCATGCGAACGGCTGTATGCTTTCTTTTATCAAATCATCGATTCAAAGGGTATCGGTACCGAGACGCAGGTCGCATATCCTCCCTCGACCCCGACGACATCCAGAGACCGCACACCTTGCCCGCGCCCAAAGCCCCCGCCCCCCTGCTGTCCCGCCCGGCAACGATGGCCGACGTCGCCGCGCGCGTCGGCGTGTCGAAGATGACGGTGTCGCGCGCGCTCAATCGCGAAGCCAGCAGCGACCGCGTCACATCCGAGGCGCTGCGCCAGCGCATCCTGCAGGCCTGCGAAGAGATGGGCTACGTCATCGACCAGACCGCGCGCACCTTCTCCAGCAAGCGCTCGGGCTTCATCGCGGTGCTGATTCCGTCGCTCAACAATTCCAACTTCTCAGAGACCGCGCAGGGCATCACCGCGGCCGTCGAGGCACGCGGGCTGCAACTGCTGCTGGGCTACACCGACTACCGCGTCGAGAACGAAGAACGCCTGCTGCGCGCCATGCTTGCGCGCCGGCCCGAAGGCGTGATCCTCACGGGCGGCGCCCACACGCCCGCCGCGCGCGCCATGCTGCAGGCCGCCGGCGTGCCGGTGGTCGAGACCTGGGACCTGCCGGCCCAGCCCATCGAGCACACGGTCGGCTTCTCGAACGCCGAAGCGGCGGCAACGATGGTGCGGCACCTGCACGGCAAGGGCTACCGGCGCATCGCCTTCATCGGCGGCACGTCGAACCGCGACACGCGCGGCGCCGACCGCCAGCGCGGGTATGCGGAAGCGATCCGCGAGCTGGGGCTGCCTGACGGCCGCGTCATCAGCTTCGGCCAGCCGCCGATCTCGATGGCGCAAGGCGGCGAAGCGGTCGCGCAGCTCATACGCCAGTGGCCCGATGTGGACGCGGTGATCTGCGTGTCCGACCTCTCGGCCTTCGGCGCGCTGATGGAATGCCAGCGGCGCGGCTGGAACGTGCCGGGCCGCATCGCGATCGCGGGCTTCGGCGACTTCGAAGTGGCACGCGCCTGCCACCCGCGCATCACCACCGTGGCGATGGACTGCGTGGGTCTTGGCAAGGCGGCCGGAGACCTGCTGCTGCGCGTGATCGACGGCGCGCGTGAAGGGCATCGGCCTCCGGCGGAGACGGTGCTGATTCCGTTTCACATCGAGCAGCGGGAGAGTTCCTAGCATGATGAACGGCATGTTCTGGCGGCCTGATGGCGCTGCGCAACCCAATGAAATTTGACTGGCACGCAGACGCCATCACCCGGGCCACCCGGGTCGACGAGACCTACAGGAACACGCAGAACGTCCGTCGGTTTTTGACGCGCGAGTGCGGTGAAGCGCTCAGGTTCGATCGGGCGTTCATGGCGTGGATCAAGAATGGGGAGCCCAAGAGCATGGGTCAGGTGGCTGACGAATGGAGCAGGCTGCACGGGGCTGATGGAGGTGCAGAGCGGCACTTTGTCAGTGCGCCCCCGCACTGACCTGGAGGCCATGCGCCAGCCTGGACTACATCCCGCTTCGCTTTTGAATTGAATACAGAGTGAGTGCCCAAGACTTCCGAGATCAATATCAAGATTACTTGAGGCAAACAAGCGGTCTCAAACTTCCTGAGGGCAACCACGTTCGCTCGTTTTCCATCTTCGCCGAAGAAGCGCTGGAACTGCTGCGGGAGCAATGGCCGGTTGATGCCGAGTCTTGGGTCCACGCCATGCGATTGCGAAGAAACGGGGCGCTGTCCACCGCCCAATGGCGCGAGGTTCAGGACCAACTCTCGTCCTACAGAACGTCGTTGGGAGAGCCGCACGGGATGAATGAGCCCCGTGGCAATCAGGCAGCCCTTTCGTTCCTGTTTGCGTTGGCGATCGAGTCCCCCGAGATAGCGACACAGGCGTGCGAGGGTTCGAGCCTGGTGTATTTGGTGGACGAATTTTCATCGGAATTCATCAACCACTTCGGACACGGCCCGGCGCTCGTCGATGCGCTGAAGCGGGCCTTTCACTGCGAGTCCGCATAGCCTTGGATGGACCAAGTTTCGAGCCGCACGGCCGCGCATCGGAGAATGTCTTGACTGGCCGATGCCAGGTGCGGCCTCAAAACCAGGTTCGACGCAATCCGGCCAGAAGCAGGTGCATGTTCGCTTCCTTGCGCCAACCCCATCCACGAGGAACCCCTTGACCCATCGCATTCGCTCGATCTTCATGGCCTGCGCCCTGGGCGCCACGGCGCTGCTCGCCTCGGCGCAAGTAAAAATCGGCTTCATCGGCACGCTGTCCGGGCCGGGCGCGGCGCTCGGGCAGGAACAGTACGACGGCTTCATGCTGGCGGTCGAGCAACGGCAGGGCATGCTCGGCGGCGTTCCGGTGGCGGTCCTCAAGGAAGACGACCAGCACGATCCCGAGCTCGGCGCGCAGCTGGCGCAGAACCTGATCGACAAGGAAAAGGTCAGCTTCATCACCGGCGTGACCTTCTCCGACGTGATGATGGCCATGGCCAAGCCGATGGCCAGGTCGGGCATGCTGTTCGTCGGCTCGAACGCCGGCCCCGCAGCGATCGCGGGCAAGCAGTGCAACAACAAGTTCGTCTTCGCTTCTTCTCAGGACGAATACCAGGCCGGAATCGTGGGGCGGTATGCGGTCGACCGCGGCTACTGGAAGACGCTGTTCATTGCGCCCGACGACGCGCCGGGCCAGGACCAGTTGCGCGGCTTCAAGCGCTACTACTCGGGCGAGGTCGTCAGCGAGATCAAGGTCCGACCGCGCCAGGCCGACTACTCAGCGGAACTGGCGCAGATCCAGCGTGTCGCGCCCGACGCGGTGGTCGTGTTCCTGCCGGGCGGCATGGGCGTCGACTTCATCCGGCAGATGAAGCGCTCGGGCCTGCTGGACAAGGTGCCGCTGCTGACGGTCGGCACGGTGGACGGCACGACGCTGCCGCTGCTCAAGGACGACGCGCTCCATGTGCTGACGGGCGCGGTCTGGGGCCCCGACCTGCCGAGCCCGACGAGCCAGGCCTTCGTCGTCGCCTTCGAAAAGAGATACGGGCGCATCCCGTCGCAATACGCCGCGCAAGGCTTCGATGCGGCGCTGCTGATCGACAGCGCGCTGACGCAGACAAACGGCTCCGCCACCGACCGCGCCGGCCTGCGCAACGCACTCAACGCGGCAAGATTCCAGTCCGTGCGCAGCGGCTTCAAGTTCTTGCGCAACGGGTTCCCGGTTCAGGACGGACACATCTTCATCGTCGCCAAGGACGCGCAAGGCCGCGTGTCGCTCAAGCGGACGGCCATGCCGCTCGAAGCGAGCCCCGACGGGTACTGGAACGACTGCCGATAGCGCCTTCAGCGGACCCGGCCTCTCGCAGGCTGGCACTCGGGTCCAAAAAACCCCTGCCGTCCGACCAGCAGACGACAGGGGCAAGTACTGCATCAGCGCTTCAGCCGAGCACCTCGGTCACGATGCCCGCGCCGACGGTCTTTCCGCCTTCGCGCATCGCAAAGCGCATGCCGTTCTCGATGGCCACGGGCTTGTTCAGCTCGAAGCCGATCTGCGCCTGCGCGCCCGGCTCGACCATGCCGGTCTCGGTGTCGACGCGAATGACACCCGTCACGTCGGTCGTGCCGAAGAAGAACTGCGGCTGGTAACCGGAACCGAACGGCGTGTGGCGGCCACCCTCGTCCTTGCCGAGGACGAAGATCTGCGCACGCCCCGTGCGGTACGGCTTCAGCGCGCCGGGCTTCACCACGACCTGGCCCCGCACGACACCGTCGCGCTTGACCCCGCGCAGCAGCAGGCCGACGTTCATGCCCGCGCGTGCCTCGGCCACATCCTTGTGGAACGACTGCACCCCGGTCACGACCACCGGCTCGTCCGCGTCCGGACTGAGCCCGACGATCTCCAGGCTGTCGCCGACGCGAATCACGCCGCGCTCGACGCGGCCGCTGACCACCGTGCCACGGCCGGTGATGGTGTGCACGCCTTCGACGGGCATCATGAACGGCGCGCCGTAGTCGCGCACCGGATCGGGAATGCACGAATCCAACGCGTTCACGAGCGCGACGATGCATTGCACGTCGGCGCCTTCGAGGTCGCCGCGCTCGGCGGCGGCCAGGGCCTTCAGCGCACTGCCGAAGACGAAGCGGGCATCGTCGTAGCCGTGTGCCGCCAGCAGCGCGCCGATCTCCATCTCGATCAGTTGCTCGATGTCCGAACGGTCGCTCTCGCCGACGAGGTCCATCTTGTTCACGAACACCACCATGTGGCCGACGTTCACCTGGCGCGCCAGCAGCACGTGCTCGATGGTCTGGCGCGCGGCGCCTTCGGTGCCGTCGACCAGCAGGATCGCGCCGTCCATCTGCGAGGCGCCGGTGATCATGTTCTTGATGTAGTCGGCATGCCCGGGGCAGTCGATATGTGCGTAGTGGCGGCTGTCCGATTCGTACTCGACGTGCGAGGTGTTGATCGTGATGCCGCGCTCGCGCTCTTCCTTCGCGTTGTCGATCTGCCCATAGGACAGCGCACGGCCGCCGATGCGGGCAGCCTGCACGAAGGTAAGAGCAGCCGTCAGCGTCGTCTTGCCATGGTCGACATGACCGATGGTTCCGACATTCACATGAACCTTGTTCATTTTGGTTTCTCCAGTTGAGAGTAAAAAAGCCGATCCGCTTCACTGGCCAGGCGAAGCATCCGGCGGGTTGTCGGCGCGCGCGCCAAACTCACGGTGCCCGCGATGCGGGCGAAAAAAAGCCTGCCGGGTGGACCACCCGACAGGCTTCTTTCAAAGGCCTGAGGGATGGACCCCCAGGCGCACGAGTGCCTGGAGGCTCTACACGAACAACTCCACCACGGAGCCGACGCACGGCACCGCGCTGGCAGCGCGTGCGGCGAAAGAAAGGTCTCGTTCAGTGCTCATGTCCAAATCTCCGATGAAGCAGGCGGAAAACAAAAAACCCGGTGGCTTGGGGCCTACCGGGTCTTGTGGAACTCAGGAGGCCGAGCCTCCGGGTGGAAGGGCTCTAGGAAAGCAATTCGGCGCCAAAGGCGCGCAGCGAAGCCGCCGCCGCGGTGCGGGTCTTCAGTGCGTCTTGCGCGGTCAGGAATTGCTTCATGGGTCTCGGGTGCGGCCGGCTGTCGGCCGCGTCGCGATGGTTGATCTTCAGGGGCGCGAAGGCTAACACCGCCATCGCGATCGGGCAACAGGAGCGTTGCATGCACGCCGCAACGGCGCATGGCCTTTCGTCGCGCATGCCGGTGCGGCCGGACCGCGGGAGCCGGCGGTATCCTTCGTCCCTATGGCAACTTCGATCTGGGCGGGCATCGGCATGTGCCTTGTCGCAACGCTCGCCGGCGCCACGGCCGGAGTGCAAGTGGAAAAGATACCGCGCAACCTGCCGGCGGGCGTGGCACTCCCGGCGCCGGAAGCGGTTCTTCCGGCCAGTGCCGCGGCCAGCACGCCGGAGGCGCAGGCCGCCTGGCTCGCCAATCGAAGGGCCCTGGCCGTTCGCGCGCAATGGCCCATCGAAGACGAATCGCTGCGGCGCGTGATCCTGCACTGGGCTTCCGCCGTGGGCATCGAGGTGCGCTGGGACAGCACCCGCGACTACACGATCACACCCGAGGCACGCGCCGGCAACTTCACGGGCACCTTCAAGGACGCACTGTTTCAACTCGCGCAGAAATACCAGATGCTGGACGCGCCGCTGGCGCTCGAGTTTTCGGAGGACGGCACCGTTCTTCATGTGCGCGATCAGGACAACACCCGGTAGAAACGACCCGCCGCCGCGCAGGCCACGGGGCTTCCGCGATCAGGCCGCCACGGCCTGCACCCCCGCCCCCGCCCCCGCTCCCACATCCGCAAAGTCGATCAACACCTTCATCGCCTGCTTGCGGTCGCTCGCCAGTTCGAACGCCTGCCGCGCCTGCAGCATCGGAAAGGTGTGCGTCACCACGGGCGACAGATCCACCCGCCCTTCGTTGATGAGCTTCACCGCCAGCGCGAATTCGGCGTGGAAACGGAACGAGCCGCAGATGCTCAGCTCCTTCGCCACCACCATGTTCTGCGGAATGCTCACGTCGCCGCCCAGGCCGAGCTGCACGACCACGCCGCGCGGGCGCATCACTTCGAGCCCGTCGCGCAGCGCGCGCTCGTTGCCCGAGCATTCGAGCATCACGTCGAAGGTGCCCTTGTCGGCCGAGTAGCGCGACACCCAGCCCTTGTCCTGCGCGACGTTGATCACATAGTCGGCGCCCATGGCATGCGCAATGCCCAGCGGCTCGTCGACCACGTCGGTGGCGGTGATCTCGGCCGCGCCGTGCGCGCGCGCCGCCGCGATGGCCAGCACGCCAATGGGCCCGCAGCCCGACACCAGCACGCGCTTGCCCAGCAACGGCCCCGCGCGCGACACGCCATGCAGCCCCACCGAGAACGGCTCGGCCAGCGCGGCCAGGCGCAGCGGCACGTGCTCGGCCACCTTCACGCATTGCGTGGCCTCGCACAGCAGCATGTTGCGGAAGGCGCCCTGCACGTGCGGCGTGCGCATGGCGCTGCCGTAGAAGCGCATGTCCAGGCACTGGTTGGGCAGCCCCTCGAGGCAGAACTTGCAGGCGCCGCAGGGGCGGCTCGGGTTGATGGCGACCTTGTCGCCGATGCGCACGCTCTCGACGCCCGGCGCCACCGCCACCACGGTGCCGGCCACCTCGTGGCCCAGCACCATCGGCTCCTTGATGCGCACGGTGCCGAAGCCGCCGTTGTGAAAGTAGTGCAGGTCGGAGCCGCAGATGCCGCCCATGCCGACCTTCACCAGCACTTGGCCGGGGCCGATTTCCCCGGCGTCCTGTTCGTCCAGCCGCAAGTCGTCGGGGGCGTGGATCACGAGGCACATGCAACGCAGACGCATGATGATTTTTCTTTCTTCAGGCAACAGGGGTGACAAGGGGCTGGCCCGCGAAGTGGGCCTCGAGGTTGCGGCGCACCAGCTCGCCCATGGCGCGGCGCGTCTGCTCGGTGCCGCTGCCGTGGTGCGGGTGCAGCACGACGTTGCCGAGCGCGGCAAAGCGCGGGTCGATGCGCGGCTCGTTCAGGAACACGTCGAGCGCCGCGCCGGCAATGCCGCGTGTCTCCAGTGCCTGCAGCAACGCGCCTTCGTCGACGGTGGTGCCGCGCGACACGTTCACCAGCCAGCCCTTCGGGCCCAGCGCCCGCAGCACGTCGGCATTGACGATGCCGCGCGTGGCCTCGCCGCCCGGCAGGATGACGATGAGCACGTCGCACCAGTCGGCCATGGCGGTCAGGCTCGCGAAGTGCCGGTGCGGGCTGTCGGTCCTGGCCGTCCGGCTGAAGTAGCCCAGCTCCACGTCGAAGCCCGAGAGCCGCCGCGCGATGGTGCCGCCGATGCGCCCGAACCCGGCAATGCCGATGCGCTGGCCGAACACGCGCGTGGTCAGCGGCATGCCGCCCTGCGCCCACGCGCCGCTGCGCACGAACTGGTCGCCGGCCGCGATGCGCCGCTGCAGCGCCAGCGTGAGCCCCACGGCAAGGTCGGCCACGTCGCCGTTGAGCACGTCGGGCGTGTTGCTCACGCGAATGCCGCGCGCGCGGCAGGCGGCCAGGTCGATGCCGTCGGTGCCCACGCCGTAGCAGGCGATCAGCTCCAGCTTCGGCAGCGCGGCGATGAGTTCGGCGTTGGCGCCCAGTTCGCCGCGCGTGGCAATGGCGCGGATGTCGGGCGCATGCGCGGCGATGAAGGCCTGCCGGTCGGGCGCCTCCCACAGGCGGTGCAACGTGTAGGCCGCCTGCATCGGCGCCATGTCCCATTCGGGGTAGGTGCCCGGCATCAGCACGTGCGGCGAGGTGGCGGTAGCGGTCAAGCGGCGGTCTCCTGTTTCATCAAAGATACCGGTAACTTTAATCATCTGAAGGATAAAGGCCAAGCGAGGGGCTTCACCCATTGACTGCACTCAAAGATACCGGTAACTTTCTCACGCTGTCACACCTCAACGGAGCCTTTCCCATGCCGTCCTCCAGGAGCTTTTCTTGAAACTGTTCGATCTCTCCGGGCGCACCGCCCTCGTCACCGGCTCCAGCAAGGGCATCGGCTTTGCGCTGGCCACGGCACTGGGCCAGGCCGGCGCGCGTGTCGTGCTCAATGCGCGCGACGCCGCATCGCTCGGCGCCGCGCGCGACGCCTTGCGCGCCCAGGGCATCGCGGCCGAAGCCGCGGCCTTCGACGTGACCGACGCCGCCGCCGTCGAAGCCGGCGTGGCCGCGGTCGAGGCCGACATCGGCGCCATCGACATCCTGGTCAACAACGCCGGCATGCAGCATCGCGGTCCGTTCGCCGAATTCCCGATCGACGCCTGGCACAAGATCACCACCACCAACATCGACAGCGTGTTCCTCGTGGGCCGCTTCGTGGCGCAACGCATGATCGAGCGCAAGCGCGGCAAGATCATCAACGTGTGCTCGGTGCAAAGCGAGCTGGGCCGCCCGGGCATCGCGCCCTACGCGGCCACCAAGGGCGCGGTGAAGATGCTCACCAAGGGCATGGCGATCGACCTGGGCAAATACGGCATCCAGGTCAACGGCCTGGGCCCGGGCTACTTCAAGACCGAACTCACGCAGGCGCTGGTGGCCGACGAGGCCTTCACCGGATGGCTGTCGGGCCGCACGCCCGCCGGCCGCTGGGGCGATGTCGAAGAGCTGGGCGGCGCGGCCATCTTCCTGGCTTCGGACGCCTCGAGCTTCGTCAACGGCCACATCCTGTATGTGGACGGCGGCATCACCGCGAGCCTGTAGCCCCATGGGCCAGCAGCAGCCGCAACTGCAGCCGCAGTCACAGCCGCAACGCCTGTGCGTGGTGGTGATGGGCGTGTCGGGCACCGGCAAGAGCAGCGTGGCGGCCGGGCTGGCGCGCGTGCTCGGCGTGCCGTGGGTCGATGCCGACAGCCTGCACGTGCCCGAAGCCGTGGCGCGCATGCGGGCCGGCGAGCCGCTCGGCGACCAGGACCGCTGGCCCTGGCTCGACCGCGTGGGCGACTGCCTGGCCGACCGCACGGCCGCGCCGCAGGGCATGGTGGTCGCCTGCTCCGCGCTGCGGCGCGCCTACCGCGACCGGCTGCGCGCCGCGTCGCCCGGCCTGCTGTTCGTGTTTCTCGACGGGCCCGCCGCGCTCATCCGCCAACGGCTGGAGCAGCGCACCGGCCACTACATGCCGTCCACCCTGCTCGACAGCCAGTTGCAGACGCTCGAAAAGCCGGACGCGAGCGAGCCCGATGCGTGGCACGCCGCCATCGACACGCCGGTGGCGCTGCTCGTGGCCGACATCGGCGCCCGCCTCCTCCAACATGCAAAAGACGCGACAGACGCGCCCCTGAAAGCCCCCGCATGACGACAGCTCCCTCCCAGCGCGTGGCCGTGATCGGCGTCGGCATCATGGGCTCGGCCATCACGCGCCGGCTGCTCGAATGCGGCCACCGCGTGCACGTGTTCGACCTCGACACGGAAAAAGCGGCCGCGCTCGTGGCGCTGGGCGCGCAGGCCGCCGGCACCGCGCAGGCGGCCGCGGCGGCCAGCGACTTCGTCATCACCAGCCTCAACTCGGCGGCGGTGGTGGAGCGCGCGATCTTCGGCGAGGCCGGCATCGCCGCCGCGCCGGCCGATACCCGCCGGCTGCTGATCGACATGTCGTCCATCGACCCGCCTTCCACGCGCCGGCTCGCGCAGTCGCTGCGCGAACGCACGGGCATGGGCTTCGTCGATGCGCCGCTGTCGGGCGGCGCGCCCAAGGCGCTGCTCGGCCAGCTCACCGTGATGGCCGGCGGCAGCGAACACGACGTGGCCCGCGCGCGCGCCGTGATGGACAGCCTGTGCGCCAACTACACCCGCATGGGCGAGAACGGCGCGGGCCAGGCCACCAAGCTCGTCAACCAGCTGCTGTGCGCCATCGGCTTCCAGGCCGTGGCCGAGGCGGTGCGGCTGGCGGAGGCCGGCGGTGTCGATGCGTCGAAGCTGCCCGCCGCGCTGGCCGGCGGCCGCGCCGACAGCCAGATCCTGCGCGAGTTCGGCCCGAAGATGGCCGCGCGCGACTTCACGCCGACCGGGCGCATCGACAACATGCTCAAGGACCTGGAGGCGGTGCAGGCCTTTGCGCAGGGCGAGCGCCTGCCGCTGCCGCTCGCCGGTGCCGTGTCGGAGCTGCACCGCACCTTCGTCGCGGCCGGGCTCGGCGCCGAAGACACGGCGGCCATGATGCGGCAGTTCAGCGGCTACGCGCGCGACTGAAGCGGCCGCGCGTCGCCCGCCAATTTTTCATTCACACCACAGGAAGCAAGAGACATGTTCATCCGCTGCGCGTTCTTCAGGGGCCGGGTCAAGCCCGGCATGGAAGAGGCTTTCGACCGCCATGTGCACGAGCGGCTCGTGCCGCTGTGGACCCGCTTTCCCGGCGCGCTCGAAGTGCGCGTGCTGCGCCAGCTCGAAAGCGACGTGGCCGACCCCGAGCTGGCGATGGTGCTGTCCATCCGCTACGCGAGCCGCGAAGACATCGCCCGCGCGCTCGACTCGCCGGTACGCTACGAAAGCCGCGAGGTCTCGAAGACGCTGTTCGAGATGTTCGACGGCACGGTCTTCCACACGGTGTTCAGCGCCGAGGAGTTCGCGCTCGCGGCCGCTTGAGCGGCGCCTTCGCTTGCGCTTTCGCCTTCGGCTTTGATCTCGCCTTCTTCTTCGCCGGCGCCTTGCCGTCGAGGTCCGCCAGCTCCCACACGCCCCCCGCCGCCGACACCAGCGCATGCGCGCTGTTGATCAGCCCGATGTGCGAGAACGCCTGCGGAAAATTGCCCAGCTGCCGCCGGCCGACCGGGTCGTATTCCTCCGCGAACAGGCCCAGGTCGTTGCCCAGCGCCAGCAGCCGCTTGAACAGCGCGCGCGCCTTGCGCACCTTGCCCATGGCCACGTACACGTTCGACAGCCAGAAGCTGCACGCCAGGAACGCGCCCTCCCCGCCTTCGAGGCCGTCCACGCCTTTCTCGGTGCGGTAGCGGTACACCAGCCCGTTGAAGATCAGCTCCTTCTCGATGCGCGCGATGGTGCCCTGCACGCGAGCATCGTGGATCGGCAAGAAGCCGATCAGCGGCATCCACAGCAACGCCGCGTCCACCGCGTCGGCGCCGTAGTACTGCACGAACGAATTGCTCGCCGCGTCGTAGCCGCGCGCGCAGACTTCGGCATGGATCTCGGCGCGCGCCGCGCGCCAGTGCTCGACCGGCCCCTCGAGGCCGAACTCTTCCGCGCTCGCGATCATGCGGTCGAAGGCGAGCCAGCACATCATCTTGGAGTGCACGAAGTGGCGCGCCTCGCCACGCACTTCCCACAGGCTGCAGTCGGTCTCCCGCCACAGCACCATCAACTGCTTGGCGATGGCGCGCTCCAGCGGCCACACCTTGTCCATGTCCGCCAGGCCCGCCTTGCGCGCCGCATGAAAGGCCGCGATGACCGAGCCGTACACGTCGAGCTGGCGCTGCCCGTGCGCGCCGTTGCCGATGCGCACCGGGCGGCTGTCGTCATAGCCGCGCAGCCAGCCCAGCTCCAGTTCGGTGAGCGAGCGTTCGCCGTGCAGGCCGTACATCACCTGCAGCTCTTCGGGCGAGCCGCCCACCGCGCGCCGCAGCCACCAGCGCCAGGCGCTGGCCTCTTCGACGTAGCCCGAGCCGATCAGCGCATAGAGCGTGAGCGCGGCGTCGCGCAGCCAGCAGAAGCGGTAGTCCCAGTTGCGCTCGCCGCCCGGCAGCTCGGGCAGCGAGGTGCTCGGCGCCGCGACGATGCCGCCGGTGGGCTCGTAGGTCAGCGCCTTGAGCGTGAGCAGCGAGCGCATCACGGGCTCGTGGAACTCGCCGTGGTAGCCGCAGCGGTCGGTCCATGCGTTCCATTCGGCCGCCGTGTGGGCCAGCAGCGCATTGGCGTCGCGCGTGACGGGCGGCTTCTCGTGCGAGGGAAACCAGTCGAGCACGAAGGCGATCGACTGGCCGGCCGACACGCTGAAGTCGGCGTGGCTTGCGAAGTTCTCGTTGGTCAGCGGCACGCCGGAGCTGAGCCGCACCGCGTCGGGCCCGGCCACGGCGTACACGGCGCCGTCGCGCCGCTCGACCCACGGGCACCACTCGCCGTAGTTGAAGCGGATGCGCAGCTCGGTGTGCATGGCCACCGAGCCGCGCACGCCCTGCACGATGCGCACCACCTCGTGCGTGCCGTCGGGCGCGGGGCGCGGCATGAAGTCGGTGACGGTGGCCGTGCCCTTGGGCGTGGAGATGGTGGTTTCGAGCACCACGGTGCCGGGCAGGTAGCGCCGCGTGATGCGCGCCTTGGCGTTCTTCGCGCGCATCGTCCAGTGGCCGTTGCCCTCGTCGCCGAGCAGGCTCGCGAACATGGCGGCGGAGTCGAAGCGCGGCAGGCACAGCCATTCGATGTCGCCGCCGCGATGCACCAGCGCCGCGCTGTGGGTCGAGCCGATCAGCGCGTAGTCGGCAATCGGACGTGCGGCGGCGCGCCGCGGAAGTGGGAGTGTGGGGCTGGGCGTCTGTGACAAGCGCCCGAGCTTGGGGCCCCGGCGCGGCGCCGCGCGCCGGAGGGCGGCGCGAAACGCTGACGGACAACGCCCCATGCGCCCTCGGGCGGCGAACGGGCCTGGCCCCTACAGCACGTCCTTCAGCTTCGCGCGCAGCCGGCTGATCGCCTGGCTGTGCAGCTGGCACACCCGCGACTGGCTCACTTCGAGCACGGCGCCGATTTCGCGCAGGTTCAGTTCTTCCTCGTAGTAGAGGTTCAGCAGCAGCTGGTCGCGCTCCGGCAGCGCCGAGATGGCGTCCACCAGTTGGTGGCGGAACCCGCTCTCGAGCAGTTGCTCCAGCGGGTCGTCGCCGCCGCGCCGGTCGCGGCGCGACTCCTGCGAATGCATCTCGAGGAAGGGGTTGTCGGGGTCGTCCTTCGCGAAGTCCTCGACGTAGAGCAACTGGCAGCCCTGGATCTCCTGCAGCATGGACTGATAGGCCTCCAGGTCCATCTTCAGTTCCTTGGCGATCTCGCCCTCGGTCGGCGCGCGCCCGAGGCGGTGGCCCAGCGCGTGAATGGCCTTCTCGATGCCGCGCGCCGACTGGCGCAGGCCGCGCGAGCCCCAGTCGTTGGCGCGCAGCTCGTCGAGCATGGCGCCGCGGATGCGCTGGCTGACGAAGGTCTCGAACTGCGCGCCGCGGTTGTCCTGGTAGCGGCTGGACGCGTCGAGCAGGCCCAGCATGCCGGCCTGGATCAGGTCGTCCAGCTCGACGCTGGCGGGCAGCTTGGCCATCATCTGCAACGCGATACGGCGCACCAGTGGCTGGTGCTGCGCCAGCAGGTGCGATTTCTCGATGGTTCCCTGTGCGGTGTACACGGACGTCCTTTTGCGGTTGTCTGGGTGACCGGCTCAGGCGGCCACGGGCGCGGCGGCGGGGGTGCCGGTGCGCCAGGGCCAGCGCCCCATGTCGTCGGCCACGCGACGGAAATCGACCGCAGCGGCGCTCGCCGGAAAAGCCTCGACCACGGTCTGCTTCAGCCGCCACGCGTCGGCGATGCGCTCGTCGAAGCGCGCCCAGCCGGCCGCCTGCAGCGACAGCGCGAGGTAGCGGCTGCCGGCGTTGGCCAGGTTGCTCATGATCTGTTGCGCCGCCTCGATCTCGGCCACGCCGTTGACGAGAAAGCGCAGCTGCTTCAGTCCGTGCGCGTAGTGCAGGCGCTTGATGCCCCCGTAGGCGGTGGTGATGGACGCGGGCTGCGGTTGCAGCACCAGCAGCAGCTCGTCGGCGCCCTGCGCCAGCGGCGACAGGCGGCCTTCGCTGTCCAGCGCGGCGTCGACGATGACCACGCCATCGCGCCACAGCGCGCGCGGGTCGGTCGCGGCGTCGGCCACGCCCGGCG